>JAESTZ010000105.1 GCA_016763315.1 Robiginitomaculum sp. | reverse complement strand
CACCCGGATTTTTCACCTGGCGATACTATTCGCGTCATGGTGCGGATCGTTGAAGGTGAACGTGAGCGCTTGCAAGCATTTGAAGGTGAGTGCATTGCCCGTCAAGGCGGCGGCCTAAATCAGAGCTTTACAGTTCGCAAATTGTCATTTGGCGAAGGTGTCGAGCGGGTGTTTCCGCTTTATAGCCCGAACGTCGATAGCATTGAGATCAAACGCAAAGGTAAAGTACGCCGTGCGAAACTTTATTACCTACGCGGTCTAACCGGTAAGGCTGCTCGGATCACCGAGCGCACCAGCGGTCGGGGCATGGTCGAAGCCAGAGCAAGACGCGCCAAGAAAAAAGGCAAATAATCCGTAATTGGATTTTATGACTAATTACAAACGCCTCGGACTTTCCGGGGCGTTTTTGATTAAGCATATTCAAAACACTGAATTAAACAGTATTTTGAGTATGCTTAATCTTCTTGATCCATCAACTTAACCAAAAACCGGTAACCACTTTTTGGGTAGATGGAGTATGATTCAGAATAAACTTCCCTGATCGGGTTCGGTAGGTTTTGGTTTTTTAATTACCCGTTTAGCAATGGTTTTATCGCCACCGATTATTGCTGTTTTCTTGCCATCAACAAATTCCAAGGATACCTGTTGGCCATCAGTTAAGCTGTTCGCACGGGTTATTAATTTACCATTTGCGCCATGTACCAAAGCAAACCCGCGTCCCAAAATCGATTTATGCGACAATGCTGCCAATAGTTTAACTGTAGAGCGTAAAAGTTCTTTTCGTCGGACAATATCCCGTTTTATGGCCGGTCGCAGGCGTGCGGATAAACTTGATATTGTCTGTTTCCGCTGGTTGATTGCATTAAGCAAAGTGTTAGACCGCAAGCCGGAGCTTGCTTGCGTTAAATCCAGCCTTGCCCGATCTATACGCCGACCAAGCCCAGAACTTAATCTCTCTATGGCATAATCAAATCTCTGGGCAGCAGCGTTTAATAAGTCCTCAAGGTTTGGTAGGCCACGTCTGGCCGATGTTAAAGCCATGTCTTTTGTCTCTAACAACCGGCGCAAACCAGAACGCAGTCGTAAGCCATTTTCATCCAATCCAGCAGCAATATCTGCACGCACCGGCACGGCCATCTCGGCAGCTCCGGTGGGTGTTGGCGCGCGCATGTCCGCCACTAGATCCAGTAATGTCCAATCGCTTTCATGGCCAATGGCAGAAATGATCGGAATGGTGCAATTAAATGCCGCCCGTACTACTTCTTCTTCGTTAAATGACCACAAATCCTCGACCGATCCGCCACCACGGGCAATGATCAACAAATCAGGTTTTGGTACAGCATCACCGTCTTTGATATTGTTAAAACCCTCGATAGCAGCAGTGATCTGCGCGGCGGCTTTGTCGCCTTGCACCAATACCGGCCACAATAATACATGGCGCGGAAAACGGTCTTGTAAACGGTGTAAAATATCCTTGATCACCGCGCCGGTCGGCGAGGTAACAACGCCAATAACTTCTGGTAAAAACGGCAAGGGCTTCTTTTTCTCTTCGGCAAACAAGCCCTCATTGGTCAGTTTTTTGCGTCGCTCCTCCAGCAAGGCCATTAATGCACCGGCTCCGGCTGGCTCCAGTTTCGAGATCACTAATTGATATTGCGAACGCCCAGGATAGGTGGTTAATTTGCCTTCGGCAATTACTTCTAATCCTTCTTCGGGACGAAAGCTCAGTCGGCCAGCCACCCCTTTCCAGACAATCGACGAGATCACCGCTTTTTCGTCTTTTAGATCCATATAAATGTGACCGGATCTGGCAATAGTTACTCGTCCCAATTCGCCGCGCACTCTTACATGGCCATAAGTATCCTCGACGGTGCGTTTTAACGCGCCGGCTAATTCGGAAACTGTAAATTCATGGGCATTGCTATCGGTCATTGCAAACGAATCTAGTATGAGTGAGCAGGTTGGCAAGTGGACAAGGTGAATTTAATGAAAATAATGCTGGTTGGTTCTGGTGGCCGTGAACACGCATTGGCTTGGAAAATGGCTCAAAGCCCGTTATTGGCCGAATTGGTATTGGCTCCGGGAAATGATGCCATGGCGAAATTGTCTAGCAATAATTTAGCCATATCCCGTCATCAAGAAATTGCTGCCGATGATGTAATGGCATTGGTTGAGTTGGCAAAATCCTGCCAACCGGATCTTGTGGTGATCGGCCCAGAAAATGCGCTGGCTGATGGTTTGGCGGATGAACTAAGCGAAATTGGCATAAATGTATTTGGGCCCAGTTCCGCCGCCGCCCGTCTTGAGTCCTCCAAAGCATTTACCAAGAGTTTTTGTCAAAAGCACAATATACCGGCGGCCAGATCAAAAACGGTTACTAGCGAAAATGAAGCCAATGACTATCTTGAAACTTTAAGCCCGCCTTATGTTCTAAAAGCCGATGGATTGGCGGCTGGTAAAGGTGTGGTAATTATCGATGATCTTGCTAAGGCCAAAGCAAGCGCCAAGCAAATGCTGGACGGGCAGTTTGGCGAGGCATCAAGCAAACTGGTGATAGAGGAATTTCTTACCGGTGAAGAGGCCAGTCTGTTCGTATTGTGTGATGGAGAAACCGCTATACCAATGGCCGGGGCGCAGGATCATAAACGTGCTTTTGATGGCGATACCGGCCCTAATACCGGCGGCATGGGTTGTTATTCACCGGCACCGATACTTGATGATTATATGTCGGCGAAGGTCATGCAACAAATTGTGCAACCAACTTTGGCTGGCATGAAAAAACAAGGCGCACCGTTTAGTGGCGTTTTATATGTGGGTTTGATGATCGACAACAATCAACCAAAACTTATCGAATATAATGTGCGCTTTGGAGACCCAGAGTGTCAGGTGTTAATGTTACGCTTGCAAAGTGATATTATTCCGGCGCTGCTTGCTTGTGCCAAAGGCAAGCTGGCAGAGTTAGAACCTTTATCATGGAATTACCGTTCGGCAGCCTGTGTTGTATTGGCCGCCAATGGATATCCGGGAGTTGTCACAAAAGGCTCGATAATAACCGGGATTGAGCAAGCAGAAAAAACACCGGAAGTAACAGTGTTCCACGCTGGAACCAGAATATCCACAGGCGGTGAAGTATCAGCCAATGGTGGACGGGTTTTAAACATTACCGCCAATGGTGATGATCTAACTCAAGCTGTGGCAAATTGTTATGGTGCAGTGGAGCGGATCAACTGGCACGAGGGCTTTTATCGACGGGATATTGGTTGGCGGGGACTTAGAGAATGACCGGAATTATGCCAATAATACGCCTAATATCAACAATATAAACAAGCTGATTATCAATACCACAATATAGATAGTATCAAGTATCACGGTTCGTAAAATAGCCGTTGGCCAGTTACACCGATAAATTTTGCGATGAATTTGCAATAGATAATAATTACTCCAACCAATAAATAAAACACTTGTAAATGCCGGGCTTATCAAGCCAATGGTCGGAATTAAAACAGCCAGAAAGAAGAACAAAAACGCATGAAAATGCAAAGCAACAATCATGTGATCGTAAAAATATAATTTTTTACGCCAGAAGAACATTAAAGCCAGCAACAACCCGTACACAGGCACCAGAGCAAAAGCCAGTCTTGGAGCCCAGCGGATCATAGCTTTTTGCGACGGTACAGGGTCGTTGATAACTGCAGTTACTTTGGCCATCAGAAAATTGCGTATGGACAAATTGATCCAAGCCGGAGGTTGTTCAATAGTAAAATCTGTATTTGACATATCTATATTGCCGGGCACTATTTCTGCAATGCTCGCAAGAGAAAAGTTACTGTTTTTTACGGCATCTTCAAGTATCACTTGTTTGCATTCTGGGCTTAGGTTCTCGGGGACAAAGAAGCCTGTTAAGTGACAGATGGTTTCCACCTTTTGCTCGGCGCTATAGGCTGCCGGGTCATTTTTCTGGTTGTCACCTATGGGAGAACCCGTTTCTATATAGAGAATACTCTCCTCATTTTCATTGTCGCGGACAAACAGGGCGAACATCAAAAAGAATATAATTGAAGCTAATAGAAATAATTTAAATGGTTGGATATATGGGTCTCGCTTGCCCCCAAGATAAGCATAAGTTATCTTGCCCGGGTGCAACATCAATGGCGGAATTGTTTTCCAAATTCTGCCATCAACGCCAAATAAACCGTCAAATATATCTGAAAATAAGCCCCATATTGGTCGATGGTATTCGTCCGAGACTTGCCCGCAAATATGACAATACCTACCTTGTAACTTGGCTAGGCAAGAAGAACATTCATCTTTGGCGGTAGGTGATTGAAATTCGGTACAATGATGATTTGCTAGCGGTTCGTCGCTGACGCTACCAGTATCTTGGTTCGGACTATTATCGTTACTTTTTACCATATCTGCCCCCGCAATGCAGGGGCAGATAATAGTTCAAATTAATATCAATAGCTAGCCTACTCCGTGATACACAAATACCGTGAACGATGTAGATCAACGATATTATCAACCCAGCCGGTTACTTTCGGATTTACCAAAGCACGGTTTACCAAATACCACATCGGCACAACCGGTGCATCATCAAGCATCATTTGCTCTGCGCGCATCATCATATCCGCGCGTTTGACCATATCCATTTCACGATTGGCTGCATCCATAATCGTATCATATTCAGGATTGGAGTATCTAGAATAATTCATTGATCCGGATCTGGTTTCCATTAGATAAAGAAAATTGCTGGCATCATTAAAGTCAGCTACCCAGCCACCGTCACTGATTGTAAAATCACCGGATCGCAAATTGGCGTAAAGTATCTGTGTTTCGATCTGGGCAATAGTTACATTGACCCATGGGGCAATGCTGTTCCAATCGCTCTGCACACTTGGCGCAGCAGCCGGATTATCACCGGTAGAGCGATGAGTATATTCGAACTGCAACGGATTGTCAGGGCCATAACCGGCCTCGATCAGCAGTTCTTTTGCCTTGGCTTTGCGATCTTCAAAGCTCAGGCTTGCCCAATTGGAGATAGCTCCTTTAGGATAATTCCCGATACCAGGAGGTACTAACGAGTATGCCGGAATGTAACCGGACTTAATCACGCTCTTGGTAATATGATCACGATCAAGTGCCATGGATAAAGCCACCCGTACACGTTTGTCATCAAATGGAGCTTTGGTGGTGTTGAATGAAAAATAAGTAGTTCCAAGATAAGGGTGCACCCGTACATAGCCGGGTAATTCCTTGTTCAAGAAATCCATTTTGCGTCCGGGGAAATCATTGTTTACGTCCAGACGACCTTCGCGAACTTGCCGTTCGGCGGTATTGTTGTCAGTAATAGAATAGAAATAAATTTCATCGAGGCAGACATTCTCATTATCGTAAAATAACGGATTTCTGACTACATGGACAAAATCGTTTGTCCGCCAGCTATCCAGTTTATACGGGCCGTTAACTTGAATGTTTTCTGGTTGAATCCATTTACTGCCAAACTCCTTTACGACATGTTCCGGAACTGCATAAGTGGTGTAATGAGTAAGTAGACCAGTAAGGTAAGGAGCCGGGTATTCCAGCTCAATACGTAATTTTTTCTCGCCCAAAGCGGTAACGCCCAGTTCTGACCCCGGCATTTTACCGGCATTCACCGCAGCAGCATTTTTAATTGGATAAACTAATGATGCGTATTGTGCTTGAGTTTCCGGATTTAAAATACGCCGTAGGCCAAAGACAAAATCACTGGCTTTTACCGGAACGCCGTCCGACCACTTCGCATCAATAAGTTCAAACTCCCAAGTAAGACTATCTTCGGAAGTCGTCCATGTTTTGGCCATTCCCGGTATTGGCTGCCCGGCGGCGTTTTCGGTGAATAAACCAATGAACATATCACCGATGATATTGTTCTCCCAAGTGCCGCTCGCCAAATGTGGATCAAGGGATAAAGGCTCACCAGAATTACCTCGGTGCAGTATTTTCAAGTTCGGGTCATCGGGGGTGGAAGGTGAGCAAGCACTTATTGCCAAAGCCGCAATTAGGCCTACAGCCATCGATATTTTTTTACCAAAACTCATTATTATTCTCCATTACCCCTAATGTGGGAATTAGCCGAATCCCTCTATGGGATAGTATATAGACCAATTAACTGCCACTAATAAGCAAAGAAAGATTAAAATTCCGCCAAATAAACCAAACGAAACAAGTTATTATCTATCTTTCGGATCAATGGCATCGCGTAAACCATCACCGATAAAGTTAAAGCAGAATAACGTCACCATCATGGTGATCCCCGGGACGAATAACGTCCATGGCATGGTTTCCATATTCTTGGCGCCATCATTGATCAACTTGCCCAAAGAGGTCAGTGGCTCCTGTACCCCAAGACCAATAAAGCTAAGGAAGCTTTCGGCCAAAATAACCGCAGGGATAGTCAAGGTCACATAAACCACCACCGGGCCCAGCACATTAGGGACAATGTGGCGGACAACAATTTTAAGTGGCCTTACGCCGGCAGCCTCAGCGGCCTCGATAAACTCGCGCCCCTTTAAGGTGATGGTTTGGCCGCGCACAATCCTCGCCATAGTCAGCCACTCCACCGCGCCAATAGCCACAAATATCAATAAAATGTTCAAGGCTGGCTTGCCGGCCGTGGCATCACGAAAGATCACCATCAGGATGATTACGAAGAAAATAAACGGCATTGCATAAAGCACATCAACTATACGCATCATCACTTCATCAAGGCGACCACCGATATAACCGGCTGTTGCCCCCCATAAAACACCGATAACCAATGATACAGTAGTCGCCACCAAGCCAACAGCCAATGATACCCGCAACCCCATAAGCAAGCGTACGAACAGGTCTCGTCCTTGAACATCGGTTCCTAAAAAGTGCCAGTTTTCCCATGAAGGCGGCAAAGCGACCCGGTCTTTATATACGGTATCATAGTCATGTACCCAGAACATCGGACCGAATACCGCCAAAAACACTATTATTCCCAGTAAAACCATTGAAGCAACGGCTGCCTTGTTACGAAACAATCTGGCTCGGGCATCTTGCCATAAAGAACGCCCCTCGACCTCTAGCGCCTTTTTCATTTGTGCTTCTAATGGCGCATTATTTCCAGTCATGGCGCTCATTATTTGTATCTCACTTTTGGATCCAGCAATCCGTATAAAATATCGGCTAGTAAATTAAATGCAATTATAAGTGCTGCGTATAAAATCACCACTCCCATCACTACCGTATAGTCTCTCTGTAAGGCGCCAATAGTAAACTGCCGCCCAATACCGGGAAGCGCGAATATCTGCTCAACCACCAAGGTTCCTGTTAACAAGGCGGCGGTTGCCGGGCCAGCATAACTTACCAATGGCAGAACCGCAGCTCGCATCGCATGACCAAATAATACGGTACGTTCGGATAAACCCTTGGCATGAGCGGTACGGATAAAGTTGGAGCGCAACACCTCGATCATGCTGGCTCTGGTCAATCTGGCAATAATGGCAATTTGCGGCAAAGCCAATGTCAATACCGGTAATAATAAATGGGTAAAGGTCATTCGGCCGCGATCAAGCCCGCCTGAGGGGAGCCAATGTAAATAAACCCCGAAAACCAGCGCCAATATTGGCCCGGTCACAAATGTAGGTATACTTATCCCTGTAGTTGAAAATCCCATAACCGCGTAATCAACCCCGGAATTTTGCCTGATGGCGGCAATTGATCCCAATATTCCGCCAAAGATCAGTGCCAGCAACATAGCCGAGCCACCAATGGTGGCGCTAACCGGTAGACCCTCACGGATAAGGTCTGCAACGTCCTTATCTTTGTATTTCATTGATGGCCCAAGGTCGCCGCGAACCAGACCTTTCAAATAATAACCATATTGCACATAAATCGGCTTATCGAGATGAAAGCTAGCTTCTATGCGCTCTTTAATTGCTGCCGGCATTGGGCGTTCGAGGTCAAACGGACTGCCTGGTGCTGCCCGCATCATGAAGAACGCCAAGGTAATAATTACAAACAGTGTTGGTATAGCAACAAGAAAGCGCCGAACTAAATAACCAAACATACAAATTCACGCTCATTAGCATTTCTAAAGGCCGACAATTTCATGAGAATCAGCACAAGTCAACGCATGATCGCAGCTATGCACAGGCTTCAGCATAAAGGGTTATTTTCACCAGTTTGAACACACTTTGGTGATGTGGCTTGCGTAAATGGTGAAATATTGAAACAACAGTAAAATAATACTTACCGACTAGGGTCTGTTGACACTTTCATAATTGTCCACAGACCCTAACCCTTAAGGACTTACACTATGACCTATATGCGCACTTTTTTCGTTACAAAAATTATTGTTCTGGGATTTTTATTGGTTTTTCTGGCAAATTGCAGTGCCGCAGATGATGGCAAAACTTCTCAAACAACAGCTAGCTATGATCAACAAGCGGCCATTGCTGCCGATTTAAAGCCGGTGACCGATAATTACGCAGTTTCACCACAAATACAGGTAAATGACTTACAGAAAATTGCCGCTGCCGGTTTCACCAGAATCATCAACCACCGCCCGGATGGTGAAGGCACTTACCAACCGGCGACAGCTGACTTGCAAGCAGAAGCAAAACGGTTGGGGTTAAAATTTGTTGATTTGCCATTCAAGCCCGGGCAATTAAACGCCGAGGTTTTTAACGCACTGGATGCCGAGCTTCAGGCATCGAGCGAGCCGACACTGGCCTATTGTCGATCAGGCACCAGAGCAATTACCATTTGGGCTATGAGCCAAGTAAAAAACTCTAAACTCACTCCCAAGCAAGCCATAGAGATCGCAGCCAAGGCTGGTTATCGGTTGCAAGGGCAAAAACAGGTGTTGGAGAAACTGGCAAAAGAAAATCGCTAAAACCCAAGGGAATTAGTGCATAATTACCAATCGTGGACTAACGCATCTGGCAGTGGCAACTATCGGGACTTCAACAATGCCGCTTTCGTCAGTTCGCAATAATTGCTCACTACAAACACCGGAATTACTTTCTATACGTAGCTGTAATTGTCGTGACGGCGCACTCATTACAAAAGCAACACCCGGATCGGCCATAAAAATGATCGGAATTGATGAATTTACCGGCTTATAATTCGCCGCTTTTATTATGCCAGCTGGCGCTTGCGCAGGTTCAGCGGCATTGGCGGTAAAGGCTGTTGTTGATAAAAACAGGACTGATATTATCAGCAAGCAAAATGTAAAACTAATACTGTGGCTCATTATGGGACGCTTTTTATTATTGTTTGCTTTCACACAGCAAAGATCGCGCCGTCCTCTATGCCGAGGGGTTCAGCTCTGTATAATAGGCGACTAAGTGGAGAAACTGATGTTTAAGTCTGGCTTTTTGAAATTCGGTTGGTTGAGTGAACTGGCGTTGGAAAGGTCAGGTATTCGCGCCAAAAGAACCGGCGCGTTAATTAGCTGGAATTGGGATAATTTTGTTGCTGTTTTTCGTGGAGCAATCACCCACATAATGCTGCGTTTGATGGCGATAAGCAGCCAGCTTGTTCCGGGACGAAATTACACCATTGCTTTTACTCCGCAAAAACCGTCTCCATGGTATTTGATCTGGGGCGTAATTATTGCGGGAAAAGGCCGGATCACAAAAAATCCATATCGTGCCGATGCGCTGTTTCATTTTTGCGATGAAACCAATACTGCCGATTTGAAAAATCAGTTTGCTCCGGAAACAGAATTGCCGGAATTACAGATCAACGCCAATTGTACCGACGTATCCAAAACCCGGGTTGAACAAGTTTTTGAGCAAATTTTTGGTTATGCGTTAAGCGTTGATCCAAAAACATGGAACGGTTTGGCCGTAGAAAAATCAGATGAAAACGGCACCCATGATGGCCGTGTCGTGCAATGCCCTATGGCGCCTGTTGCCGGCAAGGTATATGAAAAACTATTGGTAAATTCCGATAATGGTAGCACGGTACTTGATTATCGCTCGGTTACTATTGGCGGGCAAATAGCCTTGGTGTTTATCAAACAACGGCCAATGAACCACCGCTTTGCTAACTTCAATACCAAAGTTGAATTAGTTACCGCAAAATCTGTATTCACTCCTGATGAATTGCTGTTGTTATCGCGATTTTGTGCAGCAATGAATTTGGACTTTGGCGGGCTAGATGTATTACGCAATCGCGAAGATGGAAAAATCTACGTGGTTGATGTCAATAAAACCGACATGGGGCCGCCGATTTCGTTGGGGTTTTATCAACAGTTCAAGGCGATGCATATTTTGGCCAAAGCTTTTCGCGAGTTCATAATTATTGGCGATAAAAGCAAATTGTAATGGCTATTCCGTATATTTATGACTTTGAGTTTGAATATGGCTTAGCAACAAAAATATCAGCAAATGTGAGAAGGCTGGTTGCTAATAATCCCGGGCCATTTACCGGCTGGGGAACTAATGTTTACCTTATTGGCAATGACGATCTGGTAGTGGTTGATCCCGGGCCAGATAATGATCTGCACTTTGATATTTTATGCAAAGCAATTGGCAACAGAAAACTGACCGCAGTTTTTGTAACCCACCATCACATGGATCATTCACCAATGGCCAGAAGATTGGCAGCGCACTTTGGCTGCAAAACTTATGGCTTCGGGGCGATAAAAGCAGAAAACCCGCAACAAAATAAATTAGAAGCCGGTGATGATATCGGTTTCGAGCCTGATGTAAAAATGCAAGACGGGGAGGTCTGGCAAGGTGATGGCTGGCAAATTACTTGTGTTCATACTCCAGGTCATACTTCGAACCACCTTTGTTACGCAGTGCAACCGGATAATGGCCTGATATGTGGCGATCATGTTCTTGGCTGGTCAACTTCGGTAATCATTCCACCCGACGGAAAAATGCAAGACTATCTACATTCCTTACGCAAAGTTCGCGATTTGGAGTTTAACGAATTATGGCCGGGGCATGGAGCGGTAATCCCGCAGCCAAAACAATTTCTGAACGCCTACATACAACACCGTCAGCAACGGGATCAGCAGATATTAGAACAACTGCAATTAGGCCAAAGACAGATAAAACAAATAGTACCGGTTATTTATCAGGGCTTGGACAAAAAACTATATCCGGCGGCAAGCATTTCAGTTTTGTCGCATCTGATCCGATTACTGGAGCAAAAAGAAGTTAGTTGCACGGGACAAGCTGATCTTGATGGCTTGTGGAGAATTGAATAACGATATTTTCCTTCACAGCTTGCAGTAGAGGGAGTCCTATTCATGGTGCTGGGAGGGAGCTATAAAATTTCAAAGTTCGCCCTTTTCCCCCATTGGGATAAGGGTGAACAAGGGTCTGGTTTGCAATACTTATTTTAGTGGTCGCATTTGCTCACCACAAAACCGCATACACTTTTATTGGCAAATGCTCGTTGACCCTTAATTAGCAATCATTGGCAAAGAGGTTACTTAAATTGAGGGTCATTTGGCAAAGATTGCACCCTTAGTAGCAATCAAAGGTCGGGGATAAGTTTCAACCATACCCGCTATTCGAGCGCTTGTTATAATGGTTATGCAAGTGAACCTAAAACGTCCATTTGCGGCTGCTTGACATTGTTAATATTTAACAACACCAATGAAACGTGGATTTTACTCATAGTTTTATAAAGCTTTTGGCGAAACAATTGTTTCTGTTTGCCAAGGGTTTTACTTAATTGTCCACTGGGTAAAACTTGGAAATACCGAATGTGTTTTTTGAACTGGTACATTTTGTTAAAGAATGAAGTTTCAACCGTCTTCTTTTGTTTGCTGTTCTTCGATGAATTGCAATAATTCACCGGGCTGGCATTCTAATTCGCGACAAAGAGATTCTAGTGTTGAAAATCGAATAGCCTTGGCTTTGCCGGTTTTCAAAATTGACAAATTAGCCATGGTAACTCCGACCCGGTCACACAGTTCGGTTAACGACATGCGTCGATCCAGTAAAACCCTGTCCAATGTCACTCGTATGGCCATAAAATTCCTAAATGGTCAGTTTCTGCTCGGCGCGTAATTTAGCACCTTCGCGAAAGATTTCGGTTAGCACAATCAACACAATTACCGCTAGCCATAATGACCAGTTGATATGAAGCTCTCCTTGTAACTGGGAGAAAGTTTTGCCAAACAGCTTCTTTGCCATAAGCGCCCCGGAAGAAAACAGCATATTTAGCACCTCGAAACCGGACAATACAATCCAGATAGTTCGCATATGAGTCGCGTTTTCCGGAACAAATGGGTCGCCGTCGATAAGGGTGGAAAATATTTTACGCAAACGGTTGATGATTATTTGAGTGGCCAGGACGAAAATAGCAAACATAATTGCAAATGGCCAAATCAGAGCTGCAGGTGGCGCATTGGCTACCCAGCTTAAGTCTTTATAGGTATCAATAATAAGTGCTGGAATGCCAAACAGGAACAATAACGCCAATGCCGCCCATAATGCCCAACTGATAACCCTAAGGATAGAGTTCAGTATGGCGGCGATGGAGTTTTTTCTAAGGGTTTTCACTGGTAATAAAGTCTTTCATAAAACAGCAATGGTAAAATATCTTCTATTACTGTTAATCGATAAACACTGCTCGAATAACAATCAAGTTAAAAATCCATAAATTGCCGAAGGTTCATCTCACTTCATTGTTACTGATTGTAATTTTATAACCGATCCGGTATCCAGATTTGACAATAGGACAAGAAATAAATGGCCAAGATAAACAAACTAGTAATTGCCAGTCATAATCGCGGAAAAATTAGGGAAATAGGTGATTTGCTGCGGCCGTTTTCCATTGAAGTCAGCAGTGCGTTAGAGCTGGGCTTTAGTGATGTAGAAGAAACCGGAACAACGTTTGAAGAAAACGCTTGTTTAAAAGCTGTTGAAACGGCGCAAAAAAGTGGTCTGGCGGCATTAGGTGATGATTCAGGGCTTATGATCGAAGCACTAAATAATGATCCTGGCATATATACTGCTAGATGGGCAGAACAACCAGATGGCTCCCGTGACTGGAGTTTTGCTATGGGTAAAGCCGCTGGTAAATTACGTGATATTGGAACAGATAATTGGCGCGCGAAATTTGTCTGTGTACTGGCATTGGCGATGGACGATGGCCAAGTGGTTGTTGAGGGAGGCGAGGTGTCAGGAACGCTTGTGTGGCCGCTAAGGGGCGATCTGGGTTTTGGTTATGATCCAATGTTTGTGCCTGACGGTTATCAGCAAACTTTTGGTGAAATGTCACCAGCTAAAAAACATAGCATTAGTCATAGGCATATTGCGTTTCAAAAAATACTACGGCAGCATTTATTGTGAAGGTTAAATTAAACCAACCGAAACTGGGGCTTTATGTACATTGGCCATATTGCGCCCGTATCTGCCCGTATTGTGATTTCAATGTGCGCCGGGATCGTGGTCAGGACAATGATTTTCTGGTCGATGCAATAATTGCTGATATCCGTGGCTGGAGGAAACGTATTGATCCAGTTCCTACCTTAAGTTCCTTGTCCCTTGGTGGTGGCACGCCATCGCTTTTACATCCAAGGCAAATGCACAGGATAATTCAAGCTGCCGAGAAAAATTTTGGCTTTTTGCCGGATATAGAAATTTCACTGGAAGCTAACCCAACTGATTTCGAGGCGGTCAAATATGCCGATTTTGCTGCGGCCGGAGTTAATAGATTATCGCTTGGAATTCAATCATTGGACAATCAGCAACTTGAGTTTTTAGGTCGCGATCATACTGTGGCAGAAGCACTTTTGGCCTTAGAAAAAGCTCGTAAGCAGTTTACTTCTGTTTCTGCTGACTTCATCTATGGCTTGCCGCAGCAGGCGGTTGTTAAGTGGCAAGAGCAACTTAAAGAAATACTTGCTCTTGGTTTGCAACATTTATCGCTTTATTGCCTCTCGATAGAGCCAAAAACCATGTTCTTCAAGCAATATGAGCGTGGTCAATTGGTGCCGACAGATGATGACAAAGTGGCTGACTTGTATGAATTGACGCAAAACATGACCGCCAAAATTGGTTATACTGCGTATGAAACCTCCAATCATACTATGGGAGACGAGAATCGTTCAAAACACAATTTGCTATATTGGCAAGGAGATGACTGGATCGGGGTTGGCCCCGGGGCACATGCAAGAGCTTGTATTGATGGTTCTCGTCATGAACTGGCGAGTTACCGGCAAGTGCAAAATTATGCTGATGCGGTGCAAAAAAATGGTTGGGGTGTCGAGCTTTGCGAAAAATTATCGCCAGCAGATGATCTGGCAGAGCGATTATTATTGGGTTTGCGACTTGCTGATGGAATTGATTTGTCAAAGATGCAAGTTAGAGCCGGGCATGAAATTGATCAGAAGCGTTTGAAAAACTCAACTAAGACTGGGTTGGTGTCCATACAAAAGGGAAAGTTAAAAGCCAGCATCCCGTTACTGGTTGATCGTATTGGAGCCGAGTTGTTATTATGAATCAAAAGGTAGGTGAAGCATGAACAAAGCCATTGTTAATAAAACACCACGAGCCTGGCAAAGGATGCTGTCTGGTCGGCGGCTTGATCTTGGGGATCCGTCGCCATTTGATATTGAGGTTGAGGACATAGCCCATGGGTTGGCTCGAGTGGCCAGATGGAATGGCCAAACTAATAGCAAGTTTGCCTTTTCGGTGGCGCAACATTCGATTATTGTAGAACAAATTGCTAGGTTTTTAAAGCCCGATCTGTCTTTGCGCTGGCAATTGGCCGCCTTGCTGCATGATGCGCCAGAATACGTCATTGGCGATATGATTAGTCCGTTTAAAGCTATGTTGGGGTCGCAGTATAAAGAAGTTGAAAGCCGTTTGGAAAAGGCGGTGCATTTGCGTTTTGCCTTACCGCCGGAATTGCCAAAAACGGTATCGCGGCTTATCAAGCGGGCAGATCGGATGTGTGCTTGGTTTGAAGCTGGGCAAATCGCCGGGTTTTCAGAGCGCGAGGCTCGTAAATATTTTCTAAATCCACCGGCAGAGCTTGATATTCGTATTGATCCTGTATCGGCAGTAAAGGCGCAAGCCGAGTTTCTTGCAAGGTTCCATGAAATACAAATGCAAATGGCGCAAATAGATACATCTGGCTCAAAAAAATGAGTTCTGCGTCCAGCATGTTAGTTGATTTACGGTTGTCGGTGCTGGCTTGTGATTCTCAAACAGCAAGAGTGCTAACCGCATTGGACAGCGATCATCGCACCAGAAAATTACCGGTGTTTAGTGTTGATATCAAGAATTTTGATACGCCGCAGAAGGCTTTGCGCCAGCAATTGGGAAAAGCATTGTCATCGCAATTACCTTACCTGGAACAAGTTGCTATTGGAGTCGAAAACGGCAGATTAGTATGTGATTTGCTTGGTCTGGTTGCCGATCGTAATGCGTTTCGTTTGCCGACGTGTGATTGGTGGCCATTATTTGAATTGTTCCCGTGGGAGGATTGGCGCAAATGCACTCCAAAAAATGTTACAGAGGTCTTGTTGCCACAATTGTATTTACAAGCAGATAAACAAAAACAAAAACTAGATATTATTGGTAGGCTATTCGGCCAAAACGGATTTTTATGGCATAGTGAAAATATTGATCAACGCTTTGAAATGTTATATCAGGCCGGATTATTACCAGAGGCTTTACGTGACCGCTCTGGCGCAAAAATTTCAGTACGTCACCATCATGTAGCAGTCTTTGGGCAGACTATGCTCGGTAAGGATCGTCTGCAATTAGCCAAGAGTCTTTCCCGGCTGCGACAATTATTGTTGTTGCGACCAGTGCTCAACTATTTGCTGTTAGCGCCGTTCTCTTTGGGGGATTTACTAAAAACAATAGAGAACATTAGCGGAGTCGGGTTGCATACTCAAAATTTCCGTCGCGATATTTTGCGTGGCGGAGCGGTTAAAGATATTGGTGCTATTCGGAGCACTAGAACAGGCCGTCCGGCCAAGCTGTATAATTGGTCTGGGCCGCTGTACCCAAAGGTAAGTAATTCTATAATCCCAATGCCGCGCAAGAAATGCGGTTGTTGAAACCTTGAGCCTCAATCTTAGAGGGTCAAGGTTTCAAGTTTTTTGAGGTTATTTGAAATACTTATTTCACTAATGGTATTTCTGCCTGTAGTTCAGCCGGTTTTTGTTCGGCGATTTGTTGAATTTTAAGCAAGGTTTGAATTTGTTCGGATTCGACCAGAAACTGTAGTTTTGCCATGGTGCTTGCGGCTTCGGTAGATATCCCGAACATTTCAAACAGCTCTTCCATAGGTGAACGTTGTGCCGGGAAGCGGCGTAGAATTATTCTGTCATCAGCTTTAAGGCCGAGCAACTCTTTGGTTTTGGCAATGGCAGTTTTAAAGCCACCAAGCTCGTCAACCAAGCCGTTCTCTTTTGCTTGTACACCAGTCCAGACTCGTCCTTTGGCAATTTCCAGAACTGCTTCTAATGGCATATCGCGACCTGTAGCAACCTTGCCTGTGAAGTCTTCATAAATATCAGCCATGCCGGCGCGAAAAGCTGCGCGCTGTTTATCAGAAAAGCTTGTTGAAGAAGAGTATGCGCCAGCAAATTCACCACCGACGTTTAATTGCTCAACATTATAACCGATCATGTCATAAGTGTCATCAAGAACGACTTTGCCACCTAGCACGCCGATTGACCCTGTAATAGTGGTCGGGTAGGCAATGATAGCATCGGCACCTGCGGCAATGTAATAACCGCCTGATGCTGCTAATTGACCCATAGAGATGATGATCTTCTTGTCTTTGGCTTTAGCACGTTCAATAGCATTCCATATTTGATCTGATGCAATTGCCGAACCGCCAGGGCTGTCAATCCTGATCAATATAGCTTTGACTTTTTTATTCTTTGTGGCAGCGATAATTGCTTCGGACATTTGGTCTGAATATATACCTGCTTCTGAGGAAAAAGGATTTCCTCCACCGGAGCCGGTGGCAATAGCACCTTCGCCACTGACAAGAGCTACAATAGCGGAGCTTTTTTTCTTGGACGCTGGAGGTGCGTAATCGGACAACTGCAATATTTCACCATCACCAGCTCTTGCCAAAGCAGCTTCACGAGCTTCGACAACATGTCCCAGTTTGTCTACCAGACCTGCTTCAACTGCTTGTTTTGATGTGAACGGAGCTTGGTCAGTGATTGCTTGTAATTGTTGAGGATTCATATTCCGGTCAACTGCGATTTGTTTTATTGCCGTGTTAAATACATCGGTAATCCATGAGAGAGTCGATTCGCGGTGTGCTGCAGTGAAAGTCTTTTTTGTAAAAGTGTTGGCTGAATTTTTGTATTCGTAGAATTGTTCAAATTCAGGTTTCGCGTTTATTTTTTCGAATACTCCACCAAAAAAAGCAGTTTCAGTCGATAATCCAGTAGCAGCAAACGCAGCTGTATCCTGTATCCATATCTCATCAGCCGCGCTGACCGATAGATAAGATGTAATTGATGTGTCATCAAAGCCTTGTGAGTGAACTATTACAAATTTACCTGAATCTCGAAAATCTTTAATTGCTAATCTGATTTGCTCGGCTTTAACCGGACCCATCCCCCAACTACTTGCCCGAATAAACAAACCTTTCACATTGTCATCATTTTCAGCAGCCGCGAGTTTACCAACAATTCCCAGCAAAGAAGGCGTGCTTTGGAATATACTGTTTTGCGGTTGATCTGTAATTCCTTGCCGTAGGTCTAGCCGTAATACCAGTTGGCTAGGATCATCTTCACCAAAAATAGATTTTGTTGCGCCTACTCCTGCGCCTATCGCGACTATTAACATAACGGGTATAATAAGGATTAGGAAAAAACCGACCACTACTCCGGCAATTGTGACAAAAAAATGTTTCATGGTTCTCTCTTGTTTGTATAGTTACAGCGACATTGTTGGTTTCTAATATATACACCTTTTATCGAAAAACAATATAAAATATCGAATATCAATAATATTTTCTGTTATTGGTTAATTAAATCAGTACTAATTTTCAGGTTTTGTGATTTTGTTCAGACTGGCGATTAGGCCATAAGAGATGATCATTAACAAAAACCATGATCCCAATTTAGTGAGTGGAACCAATATCCATACGGATTGCTGTGATGGGTAAAGCCAAATATTTGCCATAGTGCTAATATTCTCGGCCAACCATATAAATGCCGCTACTAACACGAAGCCCAAAATAAGCGGCATTGATCTATACCGGTCAAGAATCTTGAAGTATATTTGTGTTCGTAAAAACAGCATTCCGGTAATGGCAAATAGAATAATACGAATATCAGCAATAAAATGGTGGCTGAAAAAATTCATGTATATGGCAGCTGATAATAACAAAGCTGTCCATATTGGTGGGTGACGGGCAAAGAGAAAGTCAAAACCACGCCAAGCCCGGGCGATATAACTGCCGACTGCTGAATACATGAAGCCGCTGAACAGTGGTACTTGATAGAGACGAATCAGGCTGTCTTCGGGATAAGCCCATGAGCCCATTTCAGTTTTGAAGATTTCCATTACCGTTCCGATTATATGGAAAATCACGATAACTTTTAATTCTGCGAAGGTTTCAAGCTTAAATGCGATAAGGCCTATCTGGATCAATATTGCACCAAAGAATAAGAAATCGTATCTGGAAATTATTGTTTGTTCCGGATAGAATAAAGCACTAGCGATAATTAGAGCCAAGAACAAACCGCCAAAAAGACAAGCCCAAGCTTGTTTGATGCCGAACATCAGAATTTCATAAAACAATCTGTGTAATTTGCTTTGTGAACCAACTGCCCAAATATGCAGAGTTTGGAAAAAGTTTAAACGGTTATGTTTCATGTTATGTTTTGAACTTAGGTCTTCACGTATTAACGCCATTATTCGTAGCAAGCTGAATGGCCAATATGGTGTTAATGTGTCCGGCTGATGTTGTTTTGCAGGGCGGTTTGTATTTTTTCTGGTCTCGGGAGTGATTTGTTGCGGCATTTTATGGTGTTTTATAAAAAGAAAATCAGCTCAACTACAATTTTGCTCATAAACCCCGTTGCCTTTCTAATGTCTTGAGGGTAATACCCTGCCACCTGTCAAAAAGGTTTTTACTTTTTTGGCTGCTGGGGCGTCGCCAAGTGGTAAGGCAGCGGTTTTTGGTATCGCCATCCCAGGTTCGAATCCTGGCGCCCCAGCCAATTTTATAATATAGCGTTTTTCGCCCAAAACGCGATATTCCCCTATAAGCATAAGTTGATTTACTGCTTTTATCCCTGTTGGTTGTGCGTTGGTGTGATAATTTTTCAGTTATCCACTATTTTCATGTGATTCATGTATTGATCGTTACAAAAGATTAGTGCTAGCGTCTGTGCTCGAGCGGGGGGTTCCTCGTTTCAAGTCCGCAAGACACTGGATCAACTGGTGCGCATGGATGATAGGGGATCGGTTTAGGCGTTGCTTGCCTTAGTTTGTTTCCTTGAAAATTACTCGCAGTTATTGCGAGCAACTTTTCCGCTATTTTGCGGTTGTGGTTCGATTGTTGTGACTAATGTGCCTTTTGTGTTGTTTTGGCATGTTAATTTATCACGAAGCGGATCGTTAAACGGGGAGAGATTTTCACTTCCTGTATTTGGGATTTTTTGTGATGTGTCCGTTTCGTCTGGCCACATCTAGGTTCATTTGGAGCGCAATATGACGAAGTTGAAATTCATGACTCGGGTTAGCGCAGTTGCGTTGTCCCTATCTATGCTGGGCGGCGCATCTGTTGCACAACAGGAACTCACTCAAGCGGTTCGTACCGCCACGCAATCTACCGCTGCCGGTGCTGCCGCGCAGGCTAGAATTGACAATATTGATGATTCTACCAGTGAAATAGTCGGGGACTACCGGGCTGTTTTGCAGGAAATAGACACTGTTGCGTTAAATGTTGAGCAACAGCGTATCTTCTTGCGCTCGCAGCAGAACGAGATTGACAGTATTCGCTCGCAGATAAGCCGGGTGGACGAAGTTCAAGATCAATTGTTGCCTATGATGTTACGAATGATCGGTCGGCTGGAAGAATTTGTCGAAAGCGATATTCCTTTTCGGTTGAATGAACGAAGAGATCGAATTCAAGGGTTGAAAGACCTCATGGAAGATCCTGCGCAATCTCCTTCAGAGCGTTATCGCCTGATTATAAACGCCTATCAGATTGAGTTATCTTATGGGCAGCAGAGCGAATCCTATTCTGAAGACCTGATTACAGGCAGTGAGGCTCGTAAAGTTGAGTTTTTAAGAATTGGACGGGTTGCTTTGATTTATAAAGATGCTGATGGTTCGCTTAATGCGTGGAATGTTTCCAAGGGCGCTTACGAAAAGTTACCATCATCTTATGATATGGATTATTCAAATGCGACACGGATCGCGCTTGAGCAAAAAACACCTGAAGTGTTTCCTATGGCGCTTCCCGGCGCAACTAAAGTCAACTGATAGGGGCGGGAAGAATTATGAAAATGAATATGAAAAAATTTAATATTGCAGCTATCTCAATGATTGCAGCTGCTGGTTTTGCAACAACCGCTCTTGCGCAAGCTGCACCAGTTAGTACAATTAACGAGTTGATCCAGCGGGTTGGTAAGGACAGTCGTGAGGCTAAAGCCGAAGCTAACCGTCGTGTGAAAGAGTTTGAGGCAAAGGGAGCGCAACAGCGGTCTTTATTGCGATCTTCTAGGTCGGAACTTCGTTCTCTTCGGGCAGCGGAAGCCAGTAATTCTAGCAAGTTTGATGTAAATGAAAAATTGATTACTGATCTCGATGCTGAATTACGTGTAGCGCAGGGCTCGTTTGGCGAGTTATTCGGCGCAGCGCGTCAGGCTGCCGGTGAGTTGGCTAATGGGCTGAATACTTCGTATGTCTCTGGTCAATATCCTGGTCGGGCTGAATCTTTGGAATCAGTTTCTAGCAGCACAAAATTGCCAGAAGTTTCCGAGTTGGAGAATATTTACCAGACTATAATTTTCGAGATGAAAGAACAGGCCAAAATTGTTTCTTTTACCGGTAAAATCGGTCAGGAAGACAGTGTTGAAGTGACCCGTGCCGGTAACTTTTTGGCTTGGACGACTAAATCAGCTGAATTCATCAGAATGGATGCCGGGGATATGGTTGTCCTCGATCGCCAGCCATCTGGTCGTATCAGGTCTTTAGCTAAAAACGTTAGCAATGCCGGTCCGGATAAATTTGTCAAAGGGCCAATTGATCCATCACGTAGTTCGCTAATGGCGCAAGTAGTTCGTGCTCCATCCCTTAAGGAACGCTACCAGTCCGGTGGTATGATTGGCCTTGTTGTTACTGTTATGGCCGGCATTGGTATCTTTATCGGTTTGTGGCGCTTGTTTGCTCTTACCATGACCGGAATGGCTGTTCGTGGACAGGCTCGCAGATCTAAGCCGGGAAATAACCCTCTTGGCCGGATTATGAAGGCTTATGAAGCGGCAAAAGACAAGGATCTGGAAACTGTTGAATTGCGCCTAGATGACGCGATTATCAAGGAGACTGGTAAATTGGAATTTGGTATCTCCTTGGTCAAAGTTCTGGCCGCAGTCTCTCCATTGATGGGGCTGTTAGGTACAGTTATCGGTATGATCCAAACCTTCCAGGCAATTACCTTGTTTGGTGCCGGTGACCCGAAAATGATGGCTGGCGGTATTTCGTTTGCCCTGGTTACTACTGTTCTGGGTCTGTTGTCAGCAATTCCACTGCTTCTGTTGCACAGCTTCTGTGCTTCGGCTGCACGTTCTGTTCAGCAAGTACTTGAGGAACAGGCATCTGGCATGATCGCTTCAAACGCCGAGAACCGGAGCCGTTAGGCTCCGGTAGGCAAGAGGGAGAGCAATATGAATTGGCTCAATCCAAATGTTGCCCTTAGTGATCTTCAGCAGTTTCTGGAGATGGGGGGTGATGTACTCCTGATCATCATGTTTGCAACCTTCTTTATGTGGGCATTCATTCTTGAACGACTGGCTTATTACCAGTTCGCCCACAATAAAGTAACCAATCGTGCATTGCGGATATGGAGTGCTCGCGACGATCATAAGTCATGGGCTGCCCATGCTGTACGAGAGCAATTGATATCCGAGGTTCGACAGAAGACCGAGAAAAACATGGGTGTAGTAAAAGTTCTGGTGGCGATTGCTCCATTACTTGGCCTGCTTGGCACTGTAACCGGAATGATCGAGGTTTTTGATGTGATGGCTGCTACTGGCTCCAGTAGCGTGCGTTCAATGTCTGCTGGCGTATCAAAAGCAACAATCCCGACTATGGCTGGTATGGTTGCTGCATTATCAGGCATTATTGTAACAAGCTGGCTCGAACGCCGCGGACTGCGCGAGACGCAGAAAGTGGCCGACGGGCTGGAAATAAGTTAAGGATGATCTAAATGCGTAGACGCCATAACAAAAAAATAGACTCAGAAGTCGATATGACGCCGATGCTTGATATTGTGTTTATCTTGCTGATCTTTTTCATCGTAACTGCAGTTTTTGTTCAAGAGCGGGTCATATCAATGGTGCCTCCGCCGGCGAGTATAGATCCACCACCACCAGATGCGGCGCCTGTGATTTTGATTCAAGTCAACGATCGCAATATGGTTTTTGTCAATCAGACATTAACGGATGTTCGCAGGGTCGGTTTGGCAATCCAACGTCATTTGGCTGATAACCCCAAAAGTTCGGTGTTGATTGTTCCAGAAGAAGAAGCCGATCACGGTACAGTGGTTAGTGTTTTGGAGGCTGCTCGAACTTCAGGTGCTGCCGCCCTGGTTCAGCGGCAAAAAGAGTAAACGGGAATGAAAATGTCGCTAATTGTTAGGAATTATGATTGTTCGGCACTAGGTGTCGTGATCAGAGCAGGAGTAAGTTGCAATGGCTAGACGTCGTCTGGATCAAAATCCGGAAGAAGTTGAAATGGATATGACACCAATGCTTGATGTTGTGTTTATCTTGTTGATTTTCTTTATTGTAACTGCTGTGTTTGTTAAAGAACCCGGTGTTGATGTTACCAAACCGTTTTGGACGCCTGATTTAATGGACACAAAACCGTCAATAATGGTAGGTGTTTCAGATCAGTCAGTGGTCTGGATTAATAAAAATCCGGTACCGATGAGTGCTGTTAAGGCGGAATTAGCTTTGATGAAGGCGGAAAATCCTAAAGCTATTGGGACAATCCGTGGTGATAAGAAGGCTAATATTGGTGTAATTCTAGATGTTCAGGACATGTTTATAGAGTTGGAAATTGAGGTGAACATTTCGGTCGAGAATTAAGTGTGCCTAATTATAGGCATATTTAGTTGATATGAGTATTTACGTAGTAGTTTTTGCTACTGATTTTGGGGACAATTGTTGATCAGGGTTTCCTGCTCAACAAGAGATGGAGAGTGAAAAATTTCGATACTGAGTAAGCACCTCAACGGTTAGTGCTTTTAGTATTTGGAAGGATTTACATTACGGAGTCGCAAATGCGCTTTTTTATTGGACTACCTTTTGCAGGGGTTATCACTATTGTTATATTTTTGTTTATGAAATTTCTTATTTCGCAAGAAATGACATTGAGCGAAAAAGAAGATGCGTTTCGTATTGATATTAATCCAAAGGTAGAAGAATTGACTGTTCGTCAACGTGATGTGAAGGCAGAGCGAGCCAAGGACGTGAAGCCACCGCCACCACCGCCACAGATCGAGAAGCAAAAAGCCAGTCAGCCAAAAGAGGGTATTGCAAATATTGCCGGTGCTATTCCCGAATTTGATGCTCCGCAGTTAAATCGCGGTGCGGTAAACTTTAATGTTTCTGATCGTGACGCTCAACCATTGGTGCGTATTCCTCCAATGTATCCACCGCGTGCCGCCGAGCGTGGCACAGAAGGTAACTGCAAAATGAGTTTTGATGTTAGTGCCAGCGGCAATCCATATAATATTACTGCAGATTGCACTAGTTCGATGTTTTCCAGAGCCGCTACCCGATCGGTAGAGAAATGGAAATATAATGCAAAAATAGTAGATGGAAATGCTGTTGCCAGAAGTGGCGTAAGGACGGTTATTACTTTTAAACTTGCGGATTAATTGCAAGTTGACGGATAACCCAAATGGAGAGTGCCAGATGCTGGTCGATAATAATTCAAGGATAAATTCAATGATCCGTACAGTCTTTACTGCACTTATTGCAGTCTTTGCCATGGTTATGTTTTCTGTTCCTGCCGAAGCACAACGTAGAAACAAGGACGAAGAACAAGTTGAGGGGCGGGCACTATCTGCAAAAGTCGGAGAGAGCATTTTAAAAGTTCAAGAATTCTTACAGGCCGAGCCACAGCAGACCGCCGAGGCAATCGCTGAGTTAAACAAAGTGTTGGCGAAGGATAAATTATCACCATACGAAAAAGCAATTGCTTACCAGATGCGTGGATCAGCCAGATATGCTACTGGTAATATACGCGGGACGATCGCTGACTGGGAAGCTGCTGTTGCCACTGGTGCATTAATCAGAAGTGAGATTGATGCTCTAATGCCAAATGTCGGTCAGTTGTGGATCGTCGAAGAAGAGTATGTCAAAGGTGCAACTATTCTTGAGCAATGGATTGCTACAGGTGGTAAGCCCAACGCTGCTGTTCACACGATGATTGCACAAGCTTGGGCGCAAGCAGAGCGATACCGCAAAGCTTTGCCGCATGCTGAAGCTAGCTTTAGAATGGCCAATCCAAAACAAAAGAAGCATTTTGATCTACTTAATTATTTATATAATACTCTAAAAATGTATGGAAAACAGGCTAGTTTACTTGAACAGCAAGTATCAATATGGCCTGATGACAAATCAATTTGGAGGGCGATTGCTTCGTTAAAAGCGCAGGCTGACAAGTCAAGGGAAGCTTTTGAGATTAACAAGATCATGTATCTAAATGGAATGCTGACAGATGAGCAAGAAATATTGAATCTGACACAGTATTACTCATATTACGAAGTTCCTTATCGCGGAGCCAAGATTTTGGAACGCGAAATGAATGCCGGACGGGTTGCAAAAAATAAAAAGAATCTTACAGCTTTATCGGAAATGTGGCGGCAAGCACGTGAATATGATAAGGCAATTCCAGTTCTAACACAGGCTGCAGACGCCTCCACCACTGGTGCTTTATATGTTAATCTCGGTGAGGCTTATCTGTCAGAAAACAGATACTCCGAAGCGGAAGCGGCATTGCGTAAAGGTTTGGCTAAGGGTGGTGTGAAAAAGCCGGGTAATGTTTATTTACTGATTGCCGATGCATTATATAAGCAAGATAAACCACGTAAGGCATTGCTTGAGTTTGAGAAAGCTAAAAACTATTCTTATTCGCGCAAATCTGCTGATGGCTGGATGCAATTTATTTATAACAGTTTTGAAGTTGAGAGGAGTAAACTCAAATTTCGACAAGCTGTTAAACTTGACGAGTGCAAGAACCAGGAAGACCGGGTTAAGCGCATGGGTGGTACCAAAATTGAAGGCATGGAAGATATTACCGAGGAGTGTGTTGGTATTTTGGCCGCCGAAGTTGAGCGCATTGAAGCAGCAAAACAAGCCAAGCGCGCCAAAGCTAGCTAGAGCAGCGCATATCTTAAAAAATTATAAACCCGGTCTTGTTTGCAAGGCCGGGTTTTTATTATTCAATAATGTAAAGTATCCGTCATAAGCTACGGCATCAAAAAGCCTTTGTTTCGCCGAACTAGCAGCACAATATTACATATAATACAGGTTTAGGGGTGGTTGACTTTTTGAACCAATGGGGGCGTTAAAAGGGGACGTCCAATGAATATTTATTTACATGACCAGCAATGGTTTAATCTATCTGATGGAAACAACAGCAGGTTTTTATCAGTTGTGCCAATGGCTGCTATAGTCACAATCAGCTTATTTTTAATAATGAAATTTATGGTAACTCTTGATATGGGGGCATTACCAGACAAGGAAGAAAGTCTGAGAATTGAAATAAACCCAACTGTAGAGCCGATTGATATTAGGATTCGTCATGAAAAGCTTGTGCGTGAGATTGAAGTAACGCCACCACCGGCACTTCCACAAATTGAGAAAGTGTCTTCATCTTTGCCAATGGAGGGAATTGCAGAAACTTCTTGGGCAATTCCAAATCTTGATAAAGCCGGAATTTCCAGTATGCAGTCGGTTTTTACAATAAATCGGGAAATGCAGCCAATTTTTAAAGGCAAACCGGTATATCCACAAAATGCACTGGCGAGAGAATTGGAGGGATCTTGCTCGGCTAGTTTTGATGTTGGTATTAATGGTTCACCGTTCAATATCAGAGTTAATTGTACATCTAGGGTTTTTGATAGATCAGCTAGAAACGCAATTTCACGATGGAAATTCAACCCGAAAATTGACGATGGTAAGACGGTAATTGCCTATGGTGTAACAAACTCGATAAGATATCAGATGGCGGATTAGCTAGGTGTTATGATGATCTGCGGTCAATAGTCGTAAATCTAGGCTGGCTTTGACTGCAGGCCATTCCTTGCGAAGCACGGAAAAGAATACTGTATTACGGTAGCTGCCGTCCCACATTTTGGCATGGTGTCGTAATACGCCTTCTTTTTTGGCACCCATCTTCAAAATGGCACTTTGTGAGGTTAAGTTCTTGTGATGAGTTTTTAACTCAACTCGTTCGGCCCCACATTCAAAAGCGCGACTTAACAACAAATGTTTGCATGCTGGGTTCACTTTAGTTCCACGATGAGGTTGTTCATACCACGTCCAGCCAATTTCTACTTTGTCAAAGGCAGCAGAAATTTCTAAGAACGCTGTATGGCCTATGACCTTGCCACCGTAAAAAACAATGTGACTGATGGAGTTGTTATTTACTTGATTAGTCAGCATTAAATCAAACCAGCGGTCAAAATATTGACCATCTCCGCGTATTGTTGTTAATTGCCAAGTCTCTGGGTCACCGGCAGGTTGACGTAATAATTCGCGATGGCTTTCATGTATAGGCTCTAACGTAACGAATTTATTGTTTAAAGTTTTTGGTTCTAATTCCATTTATATTCAGTCACCTATTAAAATAATAATTGCACGGATAAGGTAAACCAGCCCAATAATACTGACGAGAACTTTGATCCATTGTAAAAACGAGCGATCATTTAATCGGTTCAACACCTTCCCCCCGCCCCATGTTCCAAGCATTGAAACCGGAATAAGTGCGAGCAAAAGATATAATAATTCTGCATTTTGTTGCATCATTCCGGTAACCGCAATGCCACTCCAGAAGATTACTTTGACGATATGTGCCACCAATTGAGTAACAGATTTGGTGGCAACAATTTGGTGGCGGGTTAGTTTTGTCCGGACAAAGAAGATATCCAACGCAGGGCCTGCAACTCCGGCAAATGTGTTTAGAGCGGTGACCAAGAACCCGGCCAGAATTGCATGAGATGGTCTGACCGCATCAAGGTGAAAAAATGATTTTGGCAGCCAGACCAGAAATGGCACTAAGCCCAATAAAACAAAGACAATCGTTCGCGATGGCCGCCAGGCAATCATCAGCAATAGTGCAATTGCCAAGCTCGCGCCAATTAAATACCACCAAAAAATTGGCAATATTATCGATCTACGTAGCAACCAAGCCCGCCAGCCATTTGCTACGCTTTGTAAAACTCCGTGGGCGACCATAGCATGCGATACTGGAAAAATGCTGAGCAATACGCCCATCAATATCAAGCCGCCAGCCATGCCAAATATTCCCGATAAAAACGCGGTAATAAAAGTAGCGACTGCTAAGATCAATATGCTTGCAATTGGCATTGGTTTCCTGCTTGATGATGGCTAACAGTATTACTATTTCGGGGTCAAAACAAATGCAGAAACCTATTAGATATGCAGCGATTCTAACCAGAGTTCATAAGTGGGTGGGATTGGCTGTTGGCTTACAGCTGGTTATGTGGACAGTTGGTGGGTTGATGATGAGTTTTTTCCCAATAGAAGACGTGCGTTCCGAATCTTTAAGGGCTGAGCCGATTTTGTTGCCAGAGGACTTATCAATAGGAATTGACCCGATTATAGCAGCTAAAGAGGCGGGATTCGGACAATTGTCGAGCCTGCATTTGGAAAGCTTTGCCGGCGACCCTGTTTGGCGTGTGAAGGCTAACGAGAAACAGATTTTAATTTCGGCAATTACTGGTAAATCATTATTACCATTAGGCAAAGCTAATGCAGAAAAGCTGGTTTTGGCTGGGTATGGCGGCTCTGGTGAGTTGTTGGAGCTAAAGTTTGTTGAGGAAGGCCCAGTAGAGGTTCGCCGAGATAAATCATTATGGCGGGCTGAGTTTTCTGAGCCAAAGAATTTTACGATTTGGGTTAGTGCCGAAGAAGGCCGGATCATAGCCTACCGCTCCAGTTTATGGCGGGTGTT
>JAESTZ010000104.1 GCA_016763315.1 Robiginitomaculum sp. | reverse complement strand
GGTGGGATTGGCGCGGTAATTGGTCATGAAATCGGTCACGGGTTTGACGATCAAGGCTCTAAGTCTGATGGCACTGGTAAATTGCGTAACTGGTGGACTGATGAAGATAAAGCGGCATTTGAAGCCAGAACCGGTGATCTTGGTAAACAATACAGCCAGTTTTCACCAATAGAAGGCCATTATGTAAATGGCAAGTTCACCATGGGTGAAAATATTGGCGACCTTGGCGGCCTTACCTTTGCCTTGAACGCTTATCGTATTTCTCTAAATGGAAAGCCATCGCCGGTTATTGACGGTCTTACTGGCGAACAACGATTGTTTATGGCTTGGGCGCAAGTTTGGCGGGCAAAATACCGTGATGAAAACATGATCAACCGGTTAAAAGGCGCACCGCATTCCCCGCCAGAATACCGCACCAATGGCGTAGTTCGTAATATTGATGCTTGGTATGAAGCCTTTGATGTAAAAGAGGGCGATGCCATGTATCTACCACCAGAAAAACGGGTTCGTATCTGGTAATTATACCTAAAGGCACTGCCCAGTTAGGTGTTTTGAAGAATGACTTATAAAGCCCCACGTTTATATCGGCGTGGGGCTTTATGGTTTAGCTGATAATTTTTCGCAATATTCCGTCGCCAAAGGCCTGTATCTGGTCTTTTTTGGCCGGGTGACAGGCGGCAATGTAATCAAGTGAACCGGCAAGTTTGCCGGGGAGCTTGCCTAACTTTCCAAACGGCAAACCCGCCATTGTATCGCAAACCTTGAACAGGGTTTTACGTTTCTTGGCGGCTGCACCGGTTCCTAGCAGGCAACCACTGCCTAGCTCGACAGAAGAGCTGGCGTAATATTTCTTGTAATGGTCATGGCCTGTGCCAATATCTATTTGCTTGATGCCCAGCGCTGGTGCTTGTTCGATAATCCCGTGTAGCAATAACAATCCCGGCGAGTTGCGCCCATATTCATCGTCATAAGCCGCTATCCATGAATGATAGACACCTCCAGCCAACAGCCCTAGTTCTGCTGCTGCCCATTTACCGCCGATCTTATAGCCGGATAATACAGCTCGAAAACCAGGGTTCTTCGAGGCATAAGCATTTTGCAATAAAGAATGTATCCATGGAATATTAAGCACGTCCAGTTTTTTGGTGCGGGAGAATTGCTGGTGTTTCCAGTTGAACAAGGTTTCCAGAACTTGCTGGTCTTTTATGTCGGTTATGACTTCGCAATTTCCATGGTCACGAATGTCGGCTCTGGCTCTTTGCCGCATTTTTTTGAAATATTTGCGGTATTGTTTTTGTTGCTCGGTGAAATATTGTTCAGGGCCTTTTGATAAATCCAGTAAATACGAGCTTTCACTATGGGTTTGATGCTCAGTTATTTGCCCATTTGGATCAACCAGAGCGCAAAACGGCATTGCACCAATACCGGCTTCCTGCAAAACCTCTGCAAAATTTGCCGAAAAACCCGGTTCAAAAACCAAGCCTTGATAATCTGAAACCGGAGCTGCAATCGGTCTGGCTAATCCGCCAGCAAGACGATGAAAAGCAAACCAGCTACGGTTTCTCAAATGATCATCGGCGATAAGTATTCGCGCATCACGCCTTCGACGGGCGGTAATAGTTGCAAATTCAGGATGCAAAAACGGGCTGTTTAGAGCAGGGTTTTGTTGTTGAGCAGCAACCCAACGCTTTTTGTCGCTGGCGCTAAGCTCGTTTGGCTCGCAAATGCAAAGCTTGCCTAACATCACTTATTGTCCCCGTATTGTTATTATTATTAAGACCTCGGGAGGTAATATACGCTAAAGGAACTTAAATTTTCTTACCAGAGACACTGAAAATCAAGAGAGTAATTAACCTCTTATTAGTCTAGAGTCAGGATTTGATCGATCAAACCATCGCTTGCTTGTTCTATCATTTTGACTACTTGTAAAAAGCCATCTTCACCACCGTAATACGGATCTGGAATTTCTCGCATGGAATTTTCCGGTGCAAAATCCATAAATAACTGCGGCTTGGTTCCTTGTCCGTTTCGCAACGTTTCTAAGTCGGCCAAGTTTTGTCGATCCATCGCCAATACGTAATCGAAATCATGAAAATCATCACGGATTGCGGCTCTGGCATAAAGGCCTGACATGTCATAACCAAGTTCTGCGGCCATGGCGCAAGCTCTGGCATCAGGTGGATTACCAATATGCCAATTTGTAGTTCCGGCTGAATCTACAATAATATTAGGTATTAGTTTGCTTACTCTTTTCTTGAAAACCGCCTCGGCGGTTGGTGATCTACAAATGTTTCCCAGACAAACAAACAGTATCCTTTTCATTGTTTTGCCAAATATTCAGTGAACTCGCTTAACGACTGCCGCCACAGCAAAAATTGGTCGGTAATATTACCAAGAGCAACACCACCGGCCATATATATATCCATTTCCAGAATTATTGCTTTGCCGGAAACAGACGGGTAGGCACGGACAAAACGGCTATTACGGTTCCATACATTTAATAAATCAGGCGGTATTTTATCATCATTTGCATGTTCTATAATGGCTCGCATCTGTAATTCACTACACTTTTGTTGTTCACCATTGCAATTATAACCATACAAAAACCAGGTCATTTTATCCAGTACCACTAACCTGGTATCGGCAACTATTCCCTCGCCTGCAACCGGTTCTAACTGGTAAGAAAGACCTAGCAGGTCAAGGGTTTCGGCCACGTCAGTTATGGTTAGTTCTGTATAGATGCTGGGCTGTTGTTCGCCAGCTTCAGATGCGAAAGAGGCACTAATTACAAGCGTAACAAGCAATAATGAAAATAAACTGGCTTTGATGGTTCTTGCGATCATACCGCTCATCGCGGCGCGCGTTTTGACAAAATTCTTTGCAAAGTCCTGCGATGCATATTCAGCCGTCTGGCAGTTTCGGAGACATTATGTTCGCATAGCTCGAACACCCGCTGGATATGCTCCCATCTTACGCGATCCGCCGACATTGGGTTTTCTGGTGGTGGCGCGTGTTCTTCGCCACTCGCCAGTAAAGCGTTGATTACATCATCAGCATCAGCAGGTTTTGCCAGATAATCTATGGCGCCAGCTTTTACCGCGCTTACTGCGCTGGCGATATTTCCATATCCGGTTAGCATTACAATTTTGCAGTCTTTGCGATTTTCATGCAAAGTATCAACAACTTGCAAACCATTGCCATCTTCTAGGCGCATATCCAATACTGCAAAGGCTGGCGGGTTTAACCGGGCAATATCATTAGCCTCGGCTATTGTCCCTACTGCGCTAACTGTAAACCCGCGATCGGTTAAAGCTCGCCCAAGGCGGGTGCGAAATGGTGCATCATCGTCAAGAATAAGTAATGAATGATCATCGGGAAGTTCAAAATTATCAGGCATTATAAAATTCTCTCCTTAGCGCACACTCACCTTTAATATTGTTTTACCGTGGTAGTTTTTCAAGTCCTTGACCTTTGTCAATTATGGTTATTGCTCGGCGATTATTATATCTCGTGGCCAGATTATTTGCACCATTGCTCCACCTAATGCCGAGCTTCGGCCACATTTTATTTCGCCTCCAGTTCGCTCAATGAGGTTTTTGGATATAAAAAACCCAAGCCCTAATCCGCCTTGGCCTTTTTCATTGCCTCCGCGCCTGGAGGTTACATATGGCTCGCCTAACCGCTGCAATATATTTTGGTCAAATCCGGGGCCATCATCAGATATTGTAATAATTATCCAGTCATGATCCCAAAGCCCGGTTATCTCGACTGATGATTTGGCAAAGCTCAAAGCATTTTCGATGAAAGCAGATAGAGAATGTAGAGTCTCCGGTTTTCGTTGTAATATCGGCTCTTTGGCTATTGGTTTTAAGTCTTTACCTTGTGCGTTCCAGCTAAGCCCGATATTTGTGTTTATTAACGGGGCGCAAACTTCTTCCAGTAAGGCCGACAGTGAAAGCTTGGCATGGAAAGGGTCATTTTCAACACCGGATTGCGACAGCCTCCCTAATATCTGGCGACACCTTATCGATTGTGATAATATGAGATCAAGATCTTCTTGTATCTGACATTGTTGTTTTGTGCCGGAATAGAGGCAACCATTTTCTAGCTGGCGGCTTAATTCCTTGGCGGCAAGCTGAATAGTCCCAAGGGGTGTACCAAGTTCATGAGCGGTTGCGGCTGCCAACCCGCCTAATGCCGATAAACGGTGTTCTTTTGCAAGCACGGCTTCGGTGGCATCAAGGGCTGCTGCCATCTGGTTGCGTTCCGAAGAAATGCGCCAAACGTAAATGCTGGTAAAGGCAATAGTGATTAGCGTTGCAGCTGTTAACCCAAACTGAAATAACGAACTACCAAATGTCCAGATATGGTTGTTTGGCAATGGAAGGGGTAAAGAGAATTTGGCTAGTACTATAACCATGACCACGACTAATAAGAATAACAACGCGGATTCGCGAAACCGTAATACGGTCATAGCCACCACAACTGGTGCGGCAAACAGTACTAAAAACGGATTAGAAAGTCCGCCGGTTAATCCGATCAACACTCCTAATTGTACTAAATCAAAAGATAATTGTCCGAACAGCTGGTTTTTACTCAAGCGTTTATTACTGGTTGATGAGCTCATCAGATAGAGATTTAGCGCGGCACTGATGGCTATCACTGCCAAGCTGGATCTCAGGGGAAGCTCAAAACCAAAGCCAAAATGAACCAGTAATATTGTTATGCTCTGACCAGCTATTGCCGCCCAACGCAGCAAGACAAGTGTCGAGCCACGTAAACCACCATGGTGTTTTAAAAGTTTATTTCCTGAATGTGGCAAATCGTATCCTAAGGTTCAGACTCAATTCAATTGATTTTAGATTATCTGCGGGGTAATTAAAAGCACCACCTGATGAAAATCATAAACCAAGAGAAAGCTACATGAACCAGAAGCTATCCACTACTCTCATAGTTATTCGCTGGACAGCGATTGTTCTAATAATTTTTATTGGCGGTTGGATGTGGGTCAAAAGCAATAATCAACCGCAACAGGCAACACTATCTTCGGGACGAGCAAGCATTGGTGGTGACTTTACCTTGATCAACCAAGATGGAGTTACAGTCACTCAAGACGACTTTCGCGGTAAGGCTATGTTGGTTTATTTTGGTTATGCCTATTGTCCCGATGTTTGCCCGACGGCTTTGCAGGTAATGGGTGCAGCTATGCAAAGCATTGGCGACAAGGCAAGTAATTTTCAACCGGTTTTAATTACCATTGATCCTGATCGCGACACGCCGGAATTGCTGGCGCAATATGTAACTTCTAACGGTTTTCCCGAAGGCTTGGTTGGCTTAACCGGAACCAAGGAACAAATCGCCACCGCAGCTAAGGCATTTTCCGTGGTTTATCGTCGTGCGGCTGGCGATGAGCAGGCTGACGATTATTTAATGGATCACTCCAGTATTGTTTTACTGATGGACGACAAAGGTGAATTTGTTGCAGCTTTTGGCCATCAGGACAGTCCGCAAGTTATCGCTAAATGTCTAAATGACTACCTTGTCGGTAAACCGTGCCGACGGTGATTGCAACTTTGCCCCATGAATGTGGGCAGGTAGAGGTGCTGATCCATCGTCAAAGTAAACGCATCACTTTGCGACTTGATCATGCCAGCCGTAATGCGCAATTGGTATTACCGCATAAGAGGTTTCTTGGTCAGGGTAAAAAATTATTGTTGCAGCGATCCAACTGGTTGTCACAGCAATGGAAAAAGCTTCCCGTATCAATGCCGTTTACTGCTGGCGGAACTATAATGCTTGGCGGGGAACAAACGCAACTTGAATTTAAACTAGGCAGGGGTGCGGCGCGTGAGCAGAACGGTAAGTTCATAGTTCCGGCAACCCAAGAAGCTGCATTTGCTGATCGGGTGCGCCGGGCTTTGATCGAGCGGGCAAGAGTGCAACTGCACGAGCAAGTGGATATTTATGCCAAATGTCTAAATGTGCAGCCGCAGAAAATAACTGTTCGTGATACCAGGTCGCGTTGGGGTTCGTGCAGTGCCGCGGGTAATTTGAATTTTTCGTGGCGGCTTATTTGCGCACCGGCTTTTGTGCTTTCTTATGTTGCCGCGCACGAAGTAGCACATTTACGCGAGGCCAATCACAGTTTTAAGTTTTGGGATCTGGTTAAGCAAAGTTTTGGCGATCCGGCGCCGGCTAGAAAATATTTGCGTGCAAATGCACCAGAATTATTTGCCATAGGCGCAGAAGAACAAACCAACCTACAATGGAGAGAGAGTTGACAAAAACGCCATTTTTACAACTGCTAAGTATAACTGATCGCTATGCTTCCTTGGCGTATGAAAATTACTCCTTGGTTCGCTCCTTGGCAGAACGATTGCGTGACGGGTTTTGTGGGTATTTACAGGCAGGCGATGGCGATTGTGTGTTTCTGATCCCGCCAAACGGCTCGTTTATTCCAAAAAATTATGGCAGTAGTGCCTTCTCAACAGCTGGGAATAGCTATTTGCAATTAGCTCCGATTAGTTTTGGTTTGGCTGTACGGGTAAGTGCCAAAGATGACTGGTTGCGAGTGGTGTTTTCATGTTCTGTCGAGGGCGGTAAATTACAAGCCTTTATTGAAGGAGGTATCAACTTTGACCTTGATTTGCCACTTGATGATAAACAGGTGCAAGCAATGTTCGAGCCTTTATATAGGCATATTTATGACTGGTTCGATGATCGGGTGGTTCAGTATGAACAAGGAAGTTATGGCAGTAGAGAGATCGGTTTTGAAATAATCAACGCTTCTAACTCCGGATCGGAAAAATAAATGGATGTTGTGCTGGCTTTGGATCTAACGACAAAGATTGCCTTGATCATTGCTGCCGGCATGACTGCTCAATGGCTGGGCTGGCGCTTACAATGGCCAGCAATTGTCCTGCTTAGTATTGCCGGCCTGTTATTGGGGCCATTAAGCGAGCTGGTTTTTAGTGCGCCATTACTGGATCCGGTTAATGATTTTGGTGATTTGTTACGGCCAGCTATTGGTTTGGCGGTGGCTCTTATCTTGTTCGAAGGTGGGCTTACTTTGCGGTTTACCGATTTGCGAGATGCCGGTGGAGCGGTACGACGTCTGGTTTTTGTTGGTGCGCCATTGGGGTGGTTGCTTAATACCGCAGCAGCATATTATCTGGCTGGATTATCGTTCGAGCTAGCAGCGCTGTTTGGTGGTTTGATGGTGGTAACCGGGCCAACGGTGGTTATGCCGTTATTGCGCCAAGCTAAATTGTCCGGACGATCTGGTGCGGTGTTGAAATGGGAAGGTATTGTTAATGATCCGATCGGCGCGTTATTTGCAGTACTTGTTTACGAAATAATTGTTCTGACCAGCAACGGCATGCCGACAATGGGCGGTATTTTATGGTTGATATTTGCGGCAATAATAGCTGCCTTTATGGGCATTGCTGCTGGTTATGCTTTGGTGTTTGCTTTTCGCAAAGGCTTGGTGCCGGAATTTCTTAAAAGCCCGCTAATATTGGCAATGGTTTTGGTTGTTTATGCACTTGCAGATATATTGGCACATGAAACCGGTCTAGTGGCTGTAACGGCGATGGGATTGACTATGGCCAATATCAAGTTTGCAGCGATCGAGGAGATGATTCGCTTTAAAGAAAGCATTGCTACCTTGCTGGTTTCCAGCTTGTTTGTAGTGCTTACCGCCGGTTTGGAATTCAGTGATATTGCGCTGCTGGATTTGCGAACTGTCGGATTTGTAGCGGCAATGTTGTTTGTGGTGCGTCCGGCGATTATCTTTATTTCCACCATCGGTACAAAACTGAATTTCAAGGAAAAGCTTCTTATCGGCTGGATTGCCCCGCGTGGAATTGTTGCGGTGGCGGTGGCCGGTTATTTTGCCAGCCAACTTGGTGGTGAGGCTGCAATATTGGCACCATTGGCATTTGCTATGGTTTTTGCCACGGTTCTGGCGCATGGCTTTAGTATTGGACCATTATCCAAATTATTGGGCTTGGCCAGCTCAGGCCCCGAAGGAGTTTTATTAGTCGGTGCAAACCTTTGGACGCGTAAGTTTGCGCAAATTATGGGGGAAATAGATATACCGGTAACATTAGCCGATACTAATCGTCGAAATTTGCAGGCGGCAAGACTGGCAGGAACCAAAGTGTTCCATGGTGAAGTTTTATCGGAAATGGCCGAACATAAACTAGATCATGCGGGGTTGGACTGGTTGCTGGCTGCGTCAAACAATGATGCTTATAATTCACTTGTCTGCGTTGACCTTGCTCCGGAATTAGGACGACATAAAGTGATGCAAACTTCGGCTCAAGATGGCGAGGAAACCGACGATAAAGCAATATCCTTTACTGCCAGAGGCAGGACATTTATCCGTCGTGGCCGGACTTTGGATAGTTTAATTAGCGATCATTGGAAAGGTTGGGAGTTTCGCAAAACCGAACTTAGCGACAATTACACCATTGATGAGTTAATGGCTTCTTTGCCAGAAAATGCCGATATTATTTTGGAGAAAAAACCAAATGGTACATTGCAATTTCTAGGGCAGGGGGGAAAGGTCAATGGCGGCACGGGCAGCATAATCATTAGCTACGCACCGGTGCAGGTTAAGGATTAATCAATCAACTTTTGCATCCACCTCAAAATCGAGAATGTCACCCGGCTTGCATTCCAATGCTTCGCAGATCAATGCTAGTGTCGAGAAACGCACGCCTTTGACTTTGCCATTGCGTAGCAAAGATAAGTTTTGTTCGGTAATGCCAACAAATGCCGCCAGATCGCGGGCTTTCATATTTCGCTTGGCTAGCATTACATTCAAAGTGATTTTAATGCTCATACTAGTGCCTAATAATTTCTTATCGTAAAACGATCATTAGCCGACTTCTTATGGATAACAAAGAAAATTATACTTATTATGGATAACAAAGAAAATTATACTTAAAACTAGTTTTTTTTAAGTATAATTGATTCACTGGCTCTTAATGGCTTTGTTCGATAATGCCCTGATAAAGATACGGGGGAAAACGTGCCCAAAAGAGGTTCAGGAAAATCAACAGGTTCCGATACCAACGGATCAAAGCGCAAGCCGGTAACCATTGGCAAGCGGCAATACCCGTCTGGCTCCAAGAAAACCGGTAAGACTTCTTCGCGACGTTCAGAAGAAAAACCACAAACATCTCGTAGAAAAAAACCAGCAAAGCGCAAAAATTTCGGCTTTTCTTTTGGCTTGAAGAAAATTGCCTATTGGGGGTTTGTCACTTCGATCTGGGTTGGTTTGATCTGTGCATTTGTTCTGGCAACTTATGCCAGTGATCTACCTGATACCTCTGGTCTGTGGAATGTGGAGCGCCAGCCAAGTATTACTTTTGTTGACAGGCATGGCAAAACCATTGCTGTGCAAGGTGCTGCCTATGCGCCGCCTGTGGTTTTGGAAAACATGCCGGATGATTTGGTTGATGCAGTGTTGTCGGTCGAGGATCGGCGATTTTATCGCCATTTCGGGGTTGATGTGTTCGGATTGGTGCGGGCGTTCATTGCCAATGCCAAAGCTGGCCGGATAGTTCAAGGCGGCTCTACCCTGACCCAGCAGTTAGCAAAAAACCTGTTTTTGTCATCAGAGCGCACCTATAAGCGTAAAACCCAAGAGGTGATGCTGGCTTTGTGGCTTGAGCATCGCTTTACTAAAGACGAGATTTTATCGCTCTACCTGAACAGAGTTTATTTCGGGCGCGGAGCTTGGGGAGTCGAGGCGGCATCATTGTCATATTTTGGCAAACCGGCAGCAGAACTGGAGTTGGGAGAGGCGGCACTGATAGCAGGGTTGTTGAAAGCTCCTAATCGCTACAGTCCGACATCCGATCTTAACCGTGCGGAGCGACGGGCGACCATTGTGCTGGATGTAATGGTGCGCAATGGAAAAATTTCGGTCATTGACCGTGAATTGGCCTTTGCAACACCTATTTTGGTTAAACCCTCCAAAGCAACACCGTCTGCTTCGTACTTTGTTGATTGGCTGGCTCCGCAAGTTCGCCGCCAAGTCGGTGAGGTCAAAACCGATTTGCTGGTAAAAACCACCCTTGATCTAGCGGCACAAAGAGCCGCCGAACGAGCCTTGGCCAAATACCTTACTGAGGAACAAGCACAAAAAAATGCCGGACAAGGAGCATTGGTGGCTTTAACAGCAGATGGTGCGGTGTTGGCAATGGCCGGTGGTAAATCTTATGCAGCCAGCCAGTTCAATCGGGCGACACAGGCCAAGCGACAACCGGGTTCAGCATTTAAGCCATTTGTATTTTTGGCAGCTTTGGAAAACGGGCTTAGTCCGTGGACAATTCGTGATGATAAGCCAATTACCATTGGTGATTGGACGCCGCGCAATTACAAGCAAGAATTTAAGGGTGAAATGAGCTTAAAAACCGCTTTGGCAACGTCAGTAAATTCTATTGCTGTGCAGCTAACCGAAGAGGTTGGACGGACAAGAGTTGCCAATACTGCCCGCCGTTTGGGTATGGATATGCCAATTACTACAACTCGTTCGATGTCATTGGGTAGTAATGAAACCACTTTGTTGGATATCACTTCTGCTTATGCGCCATTTGCCAATGGCGGTTATCGAGCCAAGGCGCATGGAATTGTTGAAATTTCTATTCGCCAAGGGCCGGTGCTATGGCAACGCAAAGCTGTTCCGCCAGCAAAAGTTATGGACGATAATATTTCCTCTAGAATGAATTATCTGCTGCAAAACGTGGTCAAGGAAGGCACTGGTAGAAGGGCAAAAATTTCAGGTTATGATGTTGGCGGCAAAACCGGCACGACTAATGATTTTAAGGATGCGTGGTTTATAGGTTATTCGCAAAATGACACCGCTGGCGTTTGGGTGGGGGACGATAAAAACCGGCCAATGGATGATGTAACCGGTGGCGGTTTGCCGGCTAAAATTTGGCAAAGCTTTATGAGTGAGTGGTTGAAAGTTCGGCCAGAACCGTTGGCACTAACGCCTGAGCTTCAACCAGAAATGACTATACCTGAACCGCAAATTACCGAAACACCCGAGGAAGACCCGATGAGCGCATTGATCAGTTCTTTATCGGAAAAACTGGAATAAGGTTACCAATCCCGTTTTTTCGGTAAGATTTTTAATTGAGTCAACAAAACAACCATGCTATTTCTTGCATAGGTTGTTTTGATTTACAGGTGCTACATCATAAAAACTTTTATTTTTGTATTTTCATCTATTATTTTAATTACTTCATGTTCACCAGAAGCAGAGCAGAAAAATGAAAATGCCAAACTGCAGACTCAGCAAGAAGAAATTATTTTTGCCAAAGAGGATGTGTGGGTTAAACGGGCTTTAATTCCCAAACCAACTAAGAATGATTTTGTTGGCGGTTATGAAATATTACTTGTTGACCAACAAAATTATTACAGAAATGAAGCGCAACAGTCTTATATAGAAACCGTATCATATGTTCATGAGCCTTCTGGCCTAACCCCTGTTGGAAACTTGTCAGTACAATGGAATCCATCACGAGAAATATTGTATATTCACCGTGTTACAATTCGGCGTGATAAACAGGTAATTGATGTTCTGGAAGATGGACAAGAATTTTCTGTGTTCCAGCGAGAAAGAAATTTAGAAGCCGCATTTGTTGATGGTATAAAAACTGCAGCATTACAAATCCAAGGTTTGATGGTGGGTGATGCTGTTAATTTTTCGTATTCACTACACACAAAAACACCAGTGATTACAACAACCACAAGCAATTTAATGGTTCAACTAGCCAAAGACGCGAAAACCGTTCGTGTTCGGCAGGTTTGGCCAAAGCACCGTAAAATGAAATGGGAGGCTTCATCGGAGATGCCTGTTCCACAAATACGTCAGACAAAAAACTACCATGAGTTAATATTTGACCTAAGTGGTTTGAAGAAGAAGCCGGTCGGTATTAGCGCGCCAAATCGGTTCTATTTAACCGAAGCATTAGCCATCTCTGATATTTCCAATTGGTCACAAATATCTGCAGAATACGCACCATTTTTTGAACGAGCGGCTAAAATTCGATATGGCTCTGAACTTTATTTGGAAGTTGAGAAAATCGCTAAATCAGCTGTTTATGATGATGCAAGAGCAGGAAAGGCTTTGCAATTAGTTCAGCAGCAGATTCGGTATTTATATATTGGTCTTAATTCTGGCGGATATATTCCAACTTCAGCTGAAGAGACATGGGCTAATAAGCATGGCGATTGTAAGGATAAGACGGCTTTGTTGCTGGCTTTATTAAATCATTTGGAGATAAAGGCTGAGCCAGTATTGGTAAGTACATTTTTAGGTGATGAACTAGATAAGCGCCTGCCGGTGTTAAGAGTATTCGATCATGTGATTGTTCGTGCTATTATTTTCGGAGAGGAAGTTTGGTTAGATGGTACACAAACTGGTGATCTAAGTATTGATCGCATTGAGACTCCTGCTTATAAATGGGGATTGCCATTGCGCAAAGGTGGATCTTCATTGATCCCTATTGTTCAAAAAAATCCAGAGTTTAATTCCATTACTTTAGAATTAGAAATAGACGCGAGCAATGGCGTACATAAAGACCTGCCAGTTACTGGTGTTCTTAAGGTTAGAGGTGATCGATCCAAGGGCATTCGTTCATCTATTGCATTGATGAATAAAGAGCAAAAAGAAAAATGGTATGAAAGCTTTTGGAATATTTCTGTTAAAATAAACATTATTAGCAATGACCTTGTTACAGATGCTAGGAATGGTGATTTAACTTTCACAATGTCCGGAACCATAAACCTGACGTCAAAAAAACGTCTCACCAAAGAGTATTTCAAAATTCCATACTTCTCTTATTACCCGGAGGCAAACTTCCTTTATTTGCTGGATACAGATGAAGATAGAAGTGAACCATGGCTGTTACCAGCGCCGTATAGTGAGAAGTTCAGCGTCTATATTGAACTTCCTGAAACTACGCGGCGGTATAATTATCGAGGGTCTTCATTAAGTTGGAATAAATATGGCATCGAGTTAAACCGTGATATTCTATTCGGAGGTAGTTTTTTGAAGCTATCTCGCACCATTAAAGTCAGTGAGCCCGAAATTTTCAATAAGAATGCCAGAGAATTGATAGAGGTTATGGATGCAAATTCAGCTAAATGGGCTAGTTATTTTTCATTGCGAAAACCGAATGAACAAATTGATGGCTTAGCCGATGAGGAACTAGAAACCTATATTGATTATATCTATAGAGGACTTTCATATTTGAATCGCAAACAGTATCAAAAAGCAGTCGCAGATTTCAGTGTTGCCGTAGAAATTGATGATGCCAGTGCTTATGGCTTTGCGAATCGCGGTTTGGCACAGGTCAGGTTGGGAAAATTTAATACTGCGGAGGATGATTTTAAGTCGGCATTAAGGATAGATAGCAAAAATGAAGTGGCTTTAAGGGGGCAGGCGCTTGCCTATGAGTTACAAGGCAATTTTGAAAGCGCTGTCGATTTGTTTGAACAATCCTTAGCTAGTGATCCGTCTTCCGAATTCGCCCGACTGCACCTTATTTATGGCCTTGTGCAATTAAATCGGCATGAAGATGCGATTGTTCAAGTTGATGAAATGCTAGAATTATATCCAAGCATCTTCTATTTAACAGAGCTAAAAGCAACCATTGTTGCAAAAGAAGAGCTTTCTGAAGAATTCACTAATTACATATATGGCCGTAGAGGATCTGATATTTCAGAGTTTATGCCATTACCTGATATTAAACTAGAAAGCGTCAAGGATTAGTCTGCATCGGTCAAAAATTTAGGTATATTCAACTTCAAGTTCGTAACAAAAGAGCAAACAGATGATCAAGATTTGTTCTTTGTCGGAAAAGCTGGAATAAACCATCGGGCTAAATCGTACATTTGGCTTTTTATGATTTTGGACTGTTTACCCCACCAAAATTTACGCCTGAAAGAGCCGCCATTTGCGGTTTCCAAGTGCTAATGTCTGAGTGCTGAAATCCGGACAAATGATCATGACCACAAGCTCTAGCCATTACTTGCATTAAATGCACTGACGCTTCGAGATAACGTGCCAGACGTTTTGCTGCCACGTCTATATCTAATAAATCCCGCAATTCTTGTTTTTGAGTAGCAATGCCCGCCGGACAATTATTGGTATTACACATTCGAGCGGCAACACAGCCAATTGCCTGCAAAGCAGAATTAGACAGGGCAATGCCATCTGCGCCTAATGCCATAGCTTTTATAAAGTCTTCCGGCATGCGTAAGCCGCCGGTAATTATCAATGTTACTTCGCGCCCAGATTTTGCGTCCAGGTGTTTGCGTGCTCTAGCTAAAGCCGGAATGGTTGGTATGCTTATATGATCGCGAAATAATAATGGCGCCGCCCCGGTGCCACCACCGCGTCCATCAAGAATAATATAATCCGCACCGGCCTCTAACGCGAAATCAATATCGTCTTCGATATGATTAGCAGATAACTTGTACCCAATAGGAATGCCGCCGGAACGCTCGCGTACTTCGTCGGAAAATTTGCGAAAATCCGCCACCGTAACTAAATCAGTGAATGTTGATGGCGAAATGGCATCTTCGCCCATTTTCAACCCGCGAGTCTTAGCAATTTTTTCCGTGACCTTTGTTGCTGGCAAATGCCCACCGGTTCCGGTCTTTGCTCCTTGTCCGCCTTTGAAGTGAAACGCTTGCATTTGTTCCATCAAAGCTATGTCCCAACCAAAGCCTGCTGAAGCCAGTTCATAAAAATACCGATTATTGGCCGCTTTTTCCTCAGGCAGAGAGCCTCCTTCACCAGAGCATATTCCTGTTCTAGCCAGCTCTGCACCTTTAGCCAATGCAATTTTGGATTCTTGTGACAATGAGCCAAAGCTCATGTCAGAGACAAATAGTGGAATGTCCAAAGTAAGTGGCTTTTTAGCCCGTGGCCCGATCACAATTTTTGTGCCGACCTCTGCTTCATCCAGTAACGGTTTGCGGGCAAATTGTGCGGGTAGAATTTGAATATCATCCCAATGGGGTAGATCCTTGCGCGGCACGCCCATTGCGCCTAATTCCCCATGATGTCCAACCTTGGAAAGCCCATCTCGAGCCAGTTGATGAATGCGGGCAACCGTGGGTTCTTCTGGTGTTGGCTCTGCACTTGGCAGTCCTTCTCTGGCAACCTTTGGTACTGGATCACCAATTCGAGCATTGCCTAATTTGGTATGGCTCCCGTCACAAAATGGTGCATTGGCGCTGGCTTTGCATTGGCATAAATAATTTGCACCGGATTGATCAGCTGTAAACGGCTGTGGGCTTATGTCTGTACCTTTGTGGGAGCCATCGCAAAACGGTTGCTTTTTAGAGAGACCGCATTTGCACCAATAATAGGTTTTGCCTGCTTCTAATTCAACTTGAATCGGTTTCATTTCGGCAATAATTGCTTTGGTCATGAGGCTCTCCGGCAAACAAGTGAGGTAATGGTTTTAATTATACTCAAAATACCGAATTAAACGATGTTTTGAGTATAAGTTTCTTTAGTAATCCATCAACTTATCCAAAAACCGGTAACCACTTTTTGGGTTGATACGTTTTAGTGTCCATCAACTTATCCAAAAACCGGTAACCACTTTTTGGGTTGATACGTTTTAGTGTCCATCAACTTATCCAAAAACCGGTAACCACTTTTT
>JAESTZ010000103.1 GCA_016763315.1 Robiginitomaculum sp. | reverse complement strand
GTGACCAAAATCCGTATTGAATCCGATAGCTTCGGAGAACTTAGCGTTCCTGCTGATAAATATTATGGTGCGCAAAGCGCCAGATCCTTGCTCAACTTCGATATTAGCATCGAGACCATGCCTGTTCCGATGATAAGGGCGTTGGGAATGGTCAAATATGCTGCCGCTAAAACTAATTGCCAAATGGGCGATCTGGCACAAGATATGGCCGAGGCGATTGAACAAGCTGCCCGCGAAGTTTTTGAAGGCAAATTGGATGATAATTTTCCACTGCGGATTTGGCAAACTGGCTCCGGCACTCAATCTAATATGAATGCCAACGAGGTTGTTTCCAACCGGGCAATAGAAATCCTAGGCGGAAAAGTTGGTTCAAAATCTCCGGTGCATCCGAATGATCATGTTAATATGAGCCAGTCGTCTAATGATGTGTTTCCAACGGCCATGCATATTGCCACTGCTATGTCGTTAAAAAATGACCTGCTGCCGTCTTTGCAACATTTACTTGCTGGCCTGAAAGGTAAGCAAGATCAGTTTGCCGACATCATCAAGAATGGCAGAACTCATACCCAAGATGCTACGCCGTTAACTTTGGGGCAGGAGTTTTCCGGTTATGTAGCGCAAATTGAACTTGGTATTCGCCGGGTAAAAGCTGCGATTTTAGAAGTTTTACCGTTGGCGCAAGGTGGTACTGCGGTCGGTACAGGTTTGAATACAAAAACCGGGTTTGCCGAAAAGTTTGCCAATAATATTGCTGATCTTACCGGTTTGGACTTTGTTACTGCGCCAAATAAGTTCGAGGCTTTGGCCGCAAGTGATGGAATGGTTGCTGCCCATGGCGCACTTAATACTCTTGCCGGATCATTGTTCAAGATCGCCAATGACATCAGGTTTTTGGGTTCAGGGCCGCGTTCTGGTCTTGGCAAGTTAATATTGCCAGCAAATGAGCCGGGTTCATCGATCATGCCGGGCAAGGTTAACCCAACGCAATCGGAGGCTTTGACGATGATTTGCGCGCAAGTGATGGGTAATCAAACGGCGATAAGTATCGGCGGTTCTCAGGGGCATTTCGAGTTGAATGTTTATCGGCCGATGATGATATATAATATGTTACAAAGCATACGTTTGCTTACTGACGGGGTGCGTTCATTCACAGATAATTGTGTAATTGGGATCAAAGCCGATCGGGCGCGTATTGACGAATTGATGCAGAAATCATTGATGTTGGTAACTGCTTTGGCTCCGAAAATTGGCTATGATAATGCTACTAAAGTTGCCAAGACAGCACATGAAAACGGGACTAATTTGCGCGATGAAGCCGTAAATCTTGGTTTTGTAACTGCCGATGAATTTGATGCTATTGTGCGTCCAGAAAAAATGATTGCGCCTAGTTAAGGCTATGACTAATACGATAAATTTGCGAGTGGCTCGAAAAGCCAAGAAACGATTAGATAAACGAAAATCTGCTGCTAACAACCGTCTGAAATCTGGCCAGAGCAAGGTTGAGCAGGTTAAAGTTCAGATGACGCAGAAGAAATTACAGGCGCACTTAAATGCTCATAATTGCAATACGGATGCAGATAAATGAATGACTATAAAAAATGCAATCTGTGCGATGGTACAAACTATGATCCGATAAGTTCGCTTGATCGCCACGGGCAGGCTTTGAACACTGTAATTTGTGTTAATTGCGGCCTTGTCCAGACCCAACCAATGCCAAGCGAAGTTGAAATGGCCGAATTTTATCGCCTTGAATACCGCAAAAGATATAAAAAAACCCCGACCCCGCCGATGAAACATATTTATCGTTCAGGACACCGGTGTTTGGCTCGTCTTGAAAAGGCAAAGGCGCATATTAAACCTGATATGCAAGCGGTTGATTTGGGCTCTGGCGCGGGAGAATTTGTGTTTTTGCTAAAAACTCGTGGTGTGAAAGCAAAAGGCATTGAGCCAAGTGAAGGTTATGGCGGTTTTGCCAAAATTGTTCTTGGTCTTGATATTCAGCTCAAGCCGATCGAAAAAGCCAAAATTAAAGAAGAAAGTCTGGATATTATAACAGCGCATCATGTGATTGAGCATATGGTGGATCCGTTAAAGTCCTTTCAAACTTTGGCCAAATGGTTAAAGCCGGGTGGAAAGATATTGGCAGAAGTGCCAAATATAAATTCAAGAATGCACGCCCCTTCGCGGCGTTTTCATTTTGCCCATATATATAATTTTAGCCCTGAAACATTTGCCTCGCTTGGTAAAAAGGCCGGTCTTGATGTTGAGGAAATACAAATTGAGCCGGGAACGGAACATATTTTTGCGGTATTTACCAAAAGTGGACAAGACAATGTGCAGGTGGATTTGGAACAAGGTTTATCAAAAACACGAAATATTTTGAAAAAGCACACCAAGTTTTCTCACCATTTGAGCGCGTATCCGTATTCTCGTTTCTTTAATAATTTGCAGCGCCCATTTCGTGAAAAAATTGCTATTTCCGGGCAAACTGATCCGAAGGAATTGTTGCAGAAAATATATGACAACGGCTAAATCTCAAAGACCGACTAATGCTTTATAAGCCGACGACACTGCGACCTAATGTCTCATTGTCCTTAATAAATGTATGGTAAATACTTACCTTGTATTGGTAATGTTTTACAGGAGAAAATCAGTGCTAGAAAAGAAATCCCTTGCTCTTTCAGGGCACCGGACATCGTTGGCTTTGGAAAGTGTTTTTTGGCGCGCGTTGAGCGAAATTGCCCGTGAAGAAAACAAGTCTCTGGCTAGATTGATTGCAGAAATTGACCAAACACGCTCAAAATCGGAAGTGAAATCTGGATTGGCTAGTGCTGTAAGGGTTTGGTTGTTTGCACGCTATGCCGATATTGCTGCATAATTTAACTATACTCATAACCTATATTAAACGATGTTTTGAGAATAATTTTACTTTGCATTTTGTTGCTTCTGGCACAAACTGAACCGGAGATGTTATAGAATCTATTTTCCGGAAGTTGTGATAAATGGCTTTGCCAAAAGATGTAAACCAGATGAAGCCAGACGATGCGGCAAAAGAGCTGGCGCGTTTGGCCAAGGAAATTGCTGTTCATGACCGGGCTTATTATCAAGCCGATGAACCAAAAATTTCCGATGCAGCGTATGATTATTTGCGACAAAGAAATCATGAAATAGAGCAGTTATTTCCTGATCTGGTTCGTGCAGATAGCCCATCGAATAAACTAGGTTCCAAACCGGCTGCAAAGTTCGGTAAAGTCGCCCATAAAGTGCCAATGCTTTCGTTGAGTAATGTATTTGACGATGAAGATGTTGGCGACTTTGTTAGAAGGGTAAGAAAATTTCTTGATATTGCTGGAAAACAAAAATTAGAATTTACCGCTGAGCCGAAAATTGATGGCTTGTCTGCGGGCATCCGTTATGAAAACGGAAAATTGGTGCAGGCGGCAACGCGTGGCGATGGACAAAGCGGCGAAGATGTAACTAAAAATATCATGACCATAATTGATGTTCCGAAAACTTTAAGCGGAACCGATTGGCCAGAAATACTTGAAGTGCGTGGCGAGGTGTATTTGCCAATTTCACAATTCGAGCAAATGAATGCGCTTCGTGCCGCGCAAGATCAACCGGAATATAAAAATCCGCGTAATGCCGCTGCTGGCTCTTTACGACAACTTGATCCGGCCATTACTGCCAAGCGGCCATTACGATTTTTCGCCTATGCTTGGGGTGAGGTGTCGGCGCCGTTAGCAAAGTCTCAGTTCGGCGCAATAGCAAAATTAAAGGATTGGGGTTTTTCGACCAATGATTTGACAACAATTTGTGAAACCGCCGAACAAATGATTGCGGTTTATCGGCAGATAGAAAGGCAAAGATCGCAGCTTGATTATGATATTGACGGGGTGGTCTACAAGGTAAATTCTTTGGAGTTGCAGGCCAGATTAGGTTTTGTCTCGCGCAGCCCACGTTGGGCAACCGCCCATAAATTCCCGCCGGAACAAGCTGTTACCTTATTGCAGGATATTGAAATTCAGGTGGGGCGCACCGGTGCTCTTACGCCAGTGGCAAAATTAAAACCGATAACTGTTGGCGGGGTAGTGGTCTCTAATGCCAGCCTGCACAATGAAGATGAGTTAAAACGCAAAGATGTTCGGGTAGGGGATCGGGTTTTGATCCAGCGTGCTGGCGATGTTATCCCGCAAGTTGTCAAAGTCATGGATGCTGGTCGTATTGATCGCTCTGATCCTTTTGTTTTTCCAACTATTTGTCCGTGTCCGTTAAAGACTGCGGTGGTGCGTGAAGTGGACGAAAAGGGCGAGGCAGGCGCTATATCGCGATGCTCTGGCGGCGCCGCCTGTCCGTATCAGCGGGTGGAGAGCTTAAAGTATTTTGTCTCCCGCACCGGTTTTGATATCGAAGGCTTGGGCGCAAAACAAATCGAAGCGTTCTTTGAACAAGGTATAATCACCGAGCCTTCTCACATTTTTCTTCTTGCAACTCGTCTTGATCCTGATGAATTGGCAAAGGCAGAAGGTTGGGGCAAAACTTCGGTCGCCAATTTATTTGCCGCGATTGCAGAAGTAAAAGAAGTTGGTTTCGATCGGTTTTTAACCGCTTTGGGTATCCGCCATATTGGTCAAAGCAATGCTAGAATTTTAGCGCATCATTTTGGCTCATGGGATGAGTTTTCAAAAATCATCAACAGTTGGGCGGCAAGCGAAGAGTTACTGTCTATTGATGGCATTGGTGTTGCCGCAGCCAATAGTGTAATCGACTATTTTACCGAGCCACACTCAAGAGCAGTTGTTGCCAGATTGTTAGAACAAGTCACGGTAAGGGCTGTAGAAAAGCCGAAAAACGATAGTAATGTTTCCGGACTAATAGTGGTTTTCACCGGTAAATTGGAAAAAATGTCCCGTGATGAAGCCAAGGTAATGGCGACTTCCTTGGGTGCCAAGGTTTCCGGTTCAGTATCGAAAAAAACCGATATTCTAATTGCCGGGCCTGGCGCTGGTTCCAAGTTGAAAAAAGCTACTGAGCTGGGAGTAAAGGTTATTTCCGAAGATGAGTGGTTGGAAATGACTAAAGTATCTTAAATCTCCATCGTGACTTTTTGTAACCAGTTGACAACTTCTTCGGGTAAATTTGCTGCAAGCTTTTCGTAGACTTGGCGGTGATATTGGTTGAGCCAGTTGATCTCATGCTGATCCAGTAAATCACGTTGGATAAGCCGGCGGTCAATCGGGGCAAGTGTGAGAAATTCAAAGCCAAGCATTGGCCGCTCTCCGCCGGGAATTTCGCTAGCCACAGTCACTACTTGTAAATTCTCGATTCGTATACCGAACTCGCCTTGTTTGTAAAACCCCGGCTCGTTAGAAACTATCATGCCGGTTTGTAAAGGCACATTGCTCCAGCCTTTGGCGATGCGTTGCGGACCTTCATGGACTCCAAGGTAAGAGCCAACTCCATGACCGGTTCCATGATCATAATCAAGTCCCGCTTCCCATAACGACATTCTGGCTAATGTATCCAGATGAGTGCCGGTAGTGCCGGCAGGAAAGCGTACTTTGGACAAAGCAATATGACCTTTTAATACACGGGTAAAACGATCGCGCATTTCGTCTGTTGGTTCGCCAATGGCTATGGTTCTGGTGACATCTGTGGTGCCTTCGAGATATTGGCCGCCGCTGTCGATCAGAAATAACGAGCCTGATTGTAATTGTTTATTGCTTGCCGTAGTTGCCCGATAATGAACAATTGCCCCATTAGAGCCGGCACCGGAAATGCTTTCAAATGATAAATCTTTTAACTTTTCGGTTTCATGGCGAAAGCTTTCGAGCTTTTGTGCTGCGGATATTTCGTCGGTTCCGCCGCTTTGCACTTCATCACCAGATAACCAGTGCAGGAATTTAACCAATGCCAAACCATCGCGGTGATGAGCGATGCGCGCGCCTTCGACCTCGACGGGGTTCTTGCAAGCTTTTGGCAAAGCGCACGGATCGTCGCTGCGAATAATATTTAACGAAGCGGATTGCGCGGTTTCAAAATACCACGCCGAAGCACTGGCCGGATCAAGTAATATTGTCTTGTCGCTTAACTTTGCAATCGCCGGCTCAATTTCGTTTTCGGCTGCAATGGTGACTGAATTACCCAAATGCTGTCGGGTATGGTCAGTGATTTTGTCGTGATCAACAAACAGCCAAGCAGTGCCATCGCTATGGATCATGGCGGTTGATAATGGTAATGGTGAGCAAGCGACATCGCCGCCACGAATATTAAACAACCAAGCAATGCTGGCCGGAGCAGTAATGATTGTCACATCAGCGTTTTTACTTTTTAAGGCATCAGCAATTTGCGATATTTTTTCGCCGTGCGCTTGGCCGGCAAATTCCATTGAATGCGGGTGGATTGCCGCCTTTGGCATTGCTGGACGATCAGTCCAAACCTCGTCAATCGGATTACTTTGCAAAGCGATTAACTCTGCGCCTGATCTGTTTGCTGCTTGTTGCCAGTGTCCAAGAGCGTCTGGGGAGACAAGGCGTGGATCATAACCAATTCGGTCACTTGATTTGGTGTTGCCGGCAATCCAGCCGGAAATTCCCGGTTGCATCAAATCGGCATATTCGAATAAATCACCATCGACCTGTTCTCGAACCTGTATGGTATAACGACCATCGCTTAGCATTACAGCGCGATCAATCATCACAATCGCCGCACCGGCCG
>JAESTZ010000102.1 GCA_016763315.1 Robiginitomaculum sp. | reverse complement strand
GTCTTTATTGTTACGCTTCACAATATGATAAAATGGTGCGGCCGAGAAGACTCGAACTTCCACGGGTTTTACCCCACAGCGACCTCAACGCTGCGCGTCTACCAGTTCCGCCACGGCCGCACACCGTAATCAAATAAGAGGTATTCGGGAGTTAACAAACTCTAGGCTATTTGGAAAGCAAAAAACAATCAATGAATGTTAACTATGCCATAGCCCGAAAATCATGAACACTGGCAGACTCAGTAATAGTCACACTAACCTTATCGCCATTAATAGTAATCTCGCCACGAGCTATAGGATGGTTATTTGCTAAAATCCATACGTCATCACCTTCCATTGAATCCAGCGGGATAACCGCTCCGCGACCCATACGCAATAATTGCTCCATCGGCAAAATACATCTGCCGAGCAGAACCGATATTTCGACTTTAACTGCTCCGATTTGTGACACGAAAAACAAACACCCCTATTATTCACCAATCTTAAACAGGGAGTCTGGCGTGATAAGGTTCCTCAAGGGTTAATATCAACACAAATATTTATAATATAGACAAAACACCGGATTAAACGGTATCTTGAGTATAGTTTTCTTTGTGATACATCAGCTTATGCAAAAACCGCCCTCAAGAGCTAAGCACCAGCATTGCGGTAGGGCAAGCAAAAAGCTTCCCACTTTTTGGCTAGATGTCGTATAAAATGATAAAACAACATATTAATTCAATGAATTCTTACAGCTTTGACACAAAAATTGAATGGACGACCTCAATAAGTCCTGTCCCCTACCCTGATGCTTTACGCATTATGGAACAACGTATTGAAGATATCAAGCTTGGGAATGCACCAGAATTGATCTGGTGCTTACAACACCCGGCAATCCTTACCGCCGGTACAAGCGCAAACCCGAATGATTTATTGCAAGCGAAACGCTTTGAGGTGTTTAAAACCGGTCGTGGCGGGCAATATACATATCATGGCCCCGGTCAAAGAGTGGTGTATGTTATGCTAAACCTTGACAAAAGAGGTCGCGATATACGCGGGTTTGTTCGCCAACTTGAACAGTGGATAATAGGCTCATTATCTGATTTTAAAATCGCCGCCAGACGTTATGACGAACGGGTTGGAGTTTGGGTTGATAAGAAAACACCTGCCGGCAAAGACACCGAAGCCAAGATTGCCGCCATTGGCATTCGCATTCGCCGCTGGGTAAGTTTTCACGGCATCTCTATCAATGTTGATCCTGATTTGTCCCATTACCAGGCTATTGTGCCATGTGGAATTTCCGATTTTGGTGTTACTAGTCTTGCCGACTTGGGAAAAACTCAATCAATGGCGGATCTGGATAGCGCTCTTATGTCCGGTTTTGTTGCACAATTCGGGGCAGTGGAAATTGTTGAACCGCAATTGCCGTAAAATTTTATTCCATCAAAGAACAACCAAGTCCATCGGTGTGTTTAGCTTTGGAAACAGACAATCCCATTGGCGCTTTTGAAATTATCATATTATCTTCCTCTGATATTTCCAAACTGCTGATATCATTAGTGAAATCAGTAAAACAGTTTTGCAGTTCACGCTTGGCAACAAATCGGCAAGAACAGATATTTTTGGCAGTATAAGCTGTGGCAACTTGAATGTTTACCAGCTGGTCTTTTGCCCAATATTGCCAAACAATAAAGCCAAACCCAAATAGAATAACAACTAATGCAATTAAACCTTTGACGATATTCAATCGAACCTCCATTTTGGATAACTTAACGGGAGATAATTATGAAATTCAAGCAGATTCTGGTTTTATTGTTTTTTGCTGGCATATTGATTAACTTACCAGCCAAGGCCAGTGAGTTAATTGCTTTGCCTGAGCAAGGTGACGAACAGATATGGCCCGTGAATAATTGGCAAGAAGCAGAATTGCCGGTTGAAATCAAAAGTGCTCTGACCCCGTTAATTGAGCAAGCCAATAATGGTGGCCTTGGCGACACCAGAAGTATTGTAATTATTCACCAAGGAAAAATAGTAGCGGAAACATATGCAGATGGCTTTGATCAAAATACCAAGCAAATAAGCTGGTCAATGGCCAAATCTATCACCTCTGCTCTGGTTGGACGGGCAGTTTTATTGGGTTTAATCGAAGATATAGACCAACCGATGCCTAGTCCTTGGCAAGCAGATGATCCACGGGCAAAGATCAGTTGGCGGCAATGGTTGAATATGACTGATGGTCTTGAATACTCAGAAATTGGCGAACCGGATTTTACCAAAAACGATGTAGTGCAAATGATGTTCGGAAAAGGCAAGTTTGATACAGTCTCCTATGTCAAAGGATTACCATTAGAAAACCCGCCCGGCACAAACTGGAATTATTCTTCGGCCGGCTACCATTTGATTGGTAATGCCTTACAAAGACTCACCACCGAACAACAAGGCAACAACCCAATTGATCCGGCTTTGATGGTGGAATTTGTCGATAGCAAATTATTCGATGTAATAGGCATGGACGCACAAATAGAATTTGATCCGGCAGGAACTTTTATGGGCGGCTCTTTGGTTTGGGCATCTGCCAGAGACTTTGCTAAATTTGGTTACCTTTATTTGCGTGATGGTATTTGGAAAGGGACAAGAATATTACCAGAATATTGGGTTGATTTCTCACGCACCAAAACCCCCGCTAAGAATAGTGATATATATGGTGGCGGTTGGTGGATTAGTGCTGACAACACAAATGCTACATTTTCTGCACAAGGCCACGAAGGGCAGATAATTTGGATCGACCCATCACGGGATATAGTAATTGTTCGCCTTGGTCTTATTGGTAATAGCGATATTGGCTGGCCGCAAATTCATGAGTGGTGCCAGCAAGTTGCGGAACTTTTCCCAAAGACTAATTAGATGCAAAAAGGCAGGGAAAATCCCTGCCTTTTCAGTAACTAACAAACTAAAATTAACCTTAATTAGTTGGCGCACCAAACTGATTTTCTTCAGGGTCAGATTTAATCATGGCGTTGAACAAAAAGACGATTGCCAATGTAACAACTATTCCGGCAATAGCGCCAGGAATGATATGCGGTATTGAGGCCTCTATAGCAGCGGTCATCGCCCCACCAACATCGCCACTTGCAGCCATTTCTTCAGAAGCACTAGTGTCTATTGGTATCATTTTTGACAAAACTTGGCCAACGCCAAAATTAATCGCAAACGAAACTAACAAAGGCAATAAAGCCAACCAGCCAGATTTTCCGGCATCATGGAAACGCTTGGCAAACAAGGCTAACCAAGGCCATATCAACACGATTCCAAATGAGCTTAACCACCACAAATCAATACTGAAATATGGAATCATACCCAATATGAAGCTAATAATAATAACAACAATAAAGCCCTTTAACAGCTGGCTTGCGTTAATACGCCCCTTAAATCCAAATAATAAACTTCCCATAATTATTCCTTTTTTATAAGTTCTTCACTAAATCCACGATTAGCACTTATCGATAAACAATACAATACCGCAGGCGATTATTGATAACTGATCAGCAAATCATCAGCACTTACTGTGTCGCCGGCAGAAATGTGAACGTTCTCAATCACTGCCTTACGTTCGGCGCGAATTACGTTTTCCATTTTCATGGCCTCTACCACCAGTAAAGTCTCGCCGATTTGCACCTCTGCGCCGATTTTTACATCAATACGAACTATGGTTCCGGGCATTGGACTGGTGACGAAGTTTCCAGTATAAGCTTTTTCTTTTTCCGGCAGGATTGCATGAATTTCAGCACTTCTTGGCGAACATACCAAAGCGGTTATTGTGATTCCTCTAGCTTTCAACACATAACCTTCAGTCAAATCCTCAAACTGCACAGAAAATTCATTGCCATCGAATTGCCCTACGAACAAATGCTGTCCCGGTTGCCATCTGGTTTCTAAATGCTGCCATTTTCCGTCAATAAATAAATCCGCTCCACCTTCGCATAAGCTGATTTGCAAGGGGTGCGGATGGCGATCTAGCAACACCACCCAATCACGAGCCAATTCCGGAACAGGTGATATCCGCCCCGATATTTGTGCCGCTCGTTCAGTAAATCTTGCGTGAATATAGGCGGCGCAAACCGATAATAGCCGGATTTGCGATTTGTTAGCTTGCACACCATCAAAACCATCTGGGAACTCTTCGGAAATATAGCCAGTAGTAATGTTTCCGCTGCAGAAACGTGGCTGGTCGTAAATCGCCGACAGAAAAGGGGTGTTGGCCTGCACACCTTTGATTTCAAACCTATCCAAAGCTTTGCGCATTTCTTCAATAGCGGTTTTTCTGTCCGGTCCATGAGTGATCAATTTGGCAATCATCGGATCATAAAACATAGAAATTTGATCGCCTTCTCGAACACCACTATCGATACGCACCCGATCAGTTTGCTCCGGAGTTCGGTAATGTTTTAATCGGCCTATAGATGGTAGAAACCCGCGATATGGGTCTTCTGCATAAACTCGGGATTCCATCGCCCAGCCATCAATGCCAATATCAGACTGCGACAGGCTTAGTTCTTCACCATTGGCCACTTTGATCATTTGTTCGACCAGATCAACGCCAGTGATCATTTCTGTTACTGGATGTTCAACCTGCAATCTTGTATTCATCTCCAAGAAGTAGAAATTACGGTTTTTATCGACAATAAACTCGACAGTTCCCGCACTGTCATAATCAACCGCTTTTGATAATGCTATCGCCTGCGCCCCCATTTTCTCGCGGGTTTTGGCATCAAGAAACGGACTTGGAGCTTCTTCGATAACCTTTTGGTTGCGCCGCTGGATCGAGCATTCACGTTCATTAAGATGAATGCAATTTCCGTGTTTATCGCCAAGCACTTGAATCTCAATATGCCGCGGGTCTTCAATGAATTTCTCAATGAATATCCGGGTGTCACCAAAAGCTGCCTTGGCTTCATTTCTAGCCGAGGTAAACCCCTCTAACGCTTGCGCCTTGTCCCAAGCCACCCGCATGCCTTTCCCGCCGCCGCCAGCAGAGGCCTTGATCATAACCGGATAACCCACTTCGGCGGCGACTTTGGCCGCTTGCTCTGGCGTTTCAATAAGTCCCATACTACCCGGAACTGTATTCACGCCGGCTTTTTCGGCAAACTTCTTCGAAGCTATTTTATCGCCCATCACCTTAATTGCATTACTGTTAGGGCCAATAAAGGCGATATTATTTTCGGCTAAAGCCTCGGCAAATTCGGCATTTTCCGACAAGAACCCGAACCCGGGGTGGATTGCCTCTGCACCAGTAGTTTTGGCCGCATATATAATCCGGTCAGCCAGCAAATAGCTGTCACTTGCGGCATTTGCGCCAATATGAACCGCCTCATCAGCCAACTCAACGGCCAGTGATCCCGCATCCGCATCAGAATAGACCATCACACTTTTGATGTTCATTTTCTTTAAGGCGCGCAATACCCGAACCGCGATTTCACCACGATTGGCAATTAGAATTTTCTTGAACAAGCAGGCCTCCGTTTAAAAGCTACAAAACTTCTGCTTGTTCTTACCTGTGGAATATGAATTGGACAATGCTTGGTTAACTATCAAGACGCTTTTTATCGCGAATACTGTAATAAGCGTCTAGCTGACTAACTGATACTATGCCATCACCTTTTAAGTCGGCATGAGCGGTATCAATAATGGTCTGCACAATATGATCAGTTTCATCTTTTGGCGCAATTATCCGCAAACAAGAGTGTTGCTGCATCATATCACGTCGAAAGAAGTTCTTCTGCGCACCATAGCCCTGCACTTGGAATACAGTGATCCCCGGCACATTTATTTCACGCAATTTCTTTCGCACACGCTTCATAGCAAGAACATCGATTACTGCTGTTATTTCATTATATTTCATAAGCTATTCCTTTTTATTAGCCGATTTTCACAATTCCATTGCCCGCAAATTCATACGGAGGCAGATCAAGATTACGCGGAGCCGGCCCGACACGAACCCTGCCTGCTGTGTCATAGACAGAGCCATGACACGGACAATACCAACCGCTCCAGCGCCCACGGTTAACCGGCAGACGTTGACCAAGAGGCACACAACCCAAATGAGTGCAAATACCGATAACGATCAACCATTCCTCAACCTGCACCCGCTGCGCATCAGTTGCCGGATCGATTAGTTTAACATTATCATCTGCCTTGGCCTCAGAAATTTCCCGTGCAGTGCGGTGCGAAATAAACACCGGCTTACCGCCCCAGTTAACAGTGATCCTCTGACCGACTTCGATCAAACTGGTATCTATTTCTATCTTGCTTTTTGCTATTACATCAGCCGCGGGGTTAAGGCTGTCAATCAATGGCCAAGCGACAAAACCAGACCCAATAGTGGCAACAGTACCGGTGGCAATATAGATGAAGTCACGGCGGCCAGAATTTATGTGTTCAATATCGTCCATTATCTCGTTCCTATGCAAAACATCGCACAAGTGGAGCACCACTTCGCTAAACAACAATTTGCACACAAGATACGAATTCTAAAACTTGGTGCATAAAGCCCCGCCAAGTCATAGTATATATGTCTTCACAGCACCCATTGTTAGTCAACAAGCTAAAGTGTCGCAGCAAAACAGTTCATTATATACAAACCCTTTTGCGATAACTTACATGAATGCGGATTATGCTTTTCATATTACTTGCTGTTATTGCCTGTAAGCCAGTTATTGCCCCGGCGCAAATTGCCGAATTTCCGGCGCGCAAATGCATCAACATGGCCAATGCCTTAAACGCGCCAACCGAGGGCGATTGGGGCTATGTGATCAAAAAGCAACATATCGAGGCAATAGCCAAAGCCGGATTTGACAGCATCAGAATTCCGATTGCCTGGTCACAGCACACGGCAAAACAAGCCCCGTACACTATCGACCCGAAGTTTTTGGCACGGGTTGATGAAGTGGTAACACAGGCTCTTGATAACGGTTTAATGATTATAATAGACGTGCATAATTACGAGGAACTGGATAAAAACCCGAGCGTTGAAACCCCAAGAATGCGGGCGATTTGGCAACAAATTGCTTGGCATTATGCCAATGCTCCTGATGCAGTAATATTCGAATTGCTAAACGAGCCTATGGATAAAATGAGCGGCCAGCGTTGGGAAACCCTGATGCGAGTGCTAATTACCGACATTCGCAAGACCAACCCCAATCGCTGGATCATTGTTGGTGGCGATAACTGGAATTCAATCGACGGCTTGGCCAAGCTAGAAGCGCCCTATGACAAACGGCTGGTTTTGACCTATCATGATTATGATCCGTACAATTTCACCCACCAAGGAGCTAGCTGGTTTGCCGATGCGCCACCGATCGGAACTGAATGGGGCAGTGCCAAACAGCGCGCTGACTTAACGGCCACAGTAGCAAGAGCCGCCAGTATTCGACAGCGCATGAGAATGCCCGTTTGGTTAGGAGAGTTCGGAGTTCACAAAACCGCACCGGCAGTTTCGCGGATCAAATGGACAGCAGCAATGCGCGAAGCATTGGAAGTCAATAATATTGGTTGGTGCGTATTTGATTTTGCCGCTGAATTTGCTTTTTGGTCGCCGCAAACCGAACAATGGAGCCAACCATTATTGGATACGCTGTTGGGCAATAATTTCCAATTACGTAAATAAGTACGCCGAAAACCGGTTTATAAAAAAGACTTGGGCATTTTTAAGGTTTTCCGCAGCGGATAAATCCAAGAAACGCTCGGCGGGAGAATTTGTTGTTTGTAAAATAGCTTTATACAATAACCATCAAAACCCATGTTTTATTGAAGTTCATTCGTATTCACATTATCAAAGAGCAGCAAACGACCTTATTAGAGCCACTTGCAAGACCATTATACCAAACACGGGTGTTGCGAGCATGATTGAAACTTATCCCCGTTGTTCAAGGGTCGGTAAAGGTCAATGAGGTTGCAATGTTTGCTAATTAGGCCTTGGTTCAGATAACCTCTTTGCCAATGAGTGTTAATTAAGGGGTAACCCTTAAGGGTCACATGCCCCTTATTCACCCTTGGCTTTGATCCTTGCCCGTTTTGTTATACTGCGACTTGTTCGGGGTATCCAGCATACGGTAAAACTGGATCACCCGAATAAACCGGGTGATGACAGTAAGGGATAGAGTGCCCCGGCTATGCACCCTCGCCTTATTTTGCAGCTAATTGCGCAAATAAAGTTTGATAGCTAACCCCAAGATTAACTAACCGATAAAAACTCCGGTGTCTGGCCATCAACCAAGATAACCGCAGTTAAATCTCCACCGAAACACGCTCCTGTATCGATATTTATCCTGCGATAGTCCCCATCAATATCAGGTTTACCAGAGACCGTTATGGTGTGACCATGAACCAGTGTAACGCCGCTTAGGGCAGGATTGTCCCAGCACTTTGTATCAAAAAAAGATGAAGCCCGCGTCCATAAATGTCGATCTTCACCGTCATTTGGAAAGTTTATAGGATCAATTCCAGCATGCACAAAAATCAACTTGGCCGCCTTGTCCCAATGAAAACTTTTAAGGCTTCCCATCCAGTCAAGATGGCGCACTGGCGGTTCATCGAACCCGGCGCGGCGATAACTTTCCAAGGTTTGCCGCCCGCCATATTCCATCCATGCATGATAAGACTTGGAATCATTATTTTTGTAATAAGCAAACATACGTTGTTCATGGTTGCCTTTTAAATTTATGACCTGTTGCTGACCTGCATTTTCGATACCGATAAGCATTTCCACAACCTCATAGCTGTCGGGGCCACGGTCAATATAATCTCCCAAATGAACCAGAACGTATTTACGACCCGGAAAATCCAATGCGTGACGACGCGCAATTCGGCCATGCAGAACAGCAAGCTTGTCTGCTTCTCCGTGGATATCGCCGATGGCGTAATATATTGTATCTGTCATAACATCTCTCAAAAATGTGACTCACTTTTAGCTACATTTACATTTATTTCAAAACTAGAGGGTTCTGGTAGAGAATTAGACGAAAACCATAACAAGACAAACCACCAAGGGCTTGGAACTCAACTCAAATCACGATAGAGATTATTGATAACATGGTAACGCAGAAAAAGAGCTACAATATTATGAGCGCATCACAAACATTTAACTGGCAAGACCCATTAGACTTAAACGGTCAATTACTCGAAGAAGAGCGGATGATCGCAGATAGCGCCAGAGCCTTTTCCGAAGACAAATTAATGCCGCGTATTTTGGACGCATATCGCAATGAACGCTTTGATCGGGAAATATTAAATGAAATGGGAGCGATGGGGTTTTTAGGCTGCACCCTGCCCGAAGAATATGGTTGTGCAAATTTAAGCCATGTAAGTTATGGACTGATCGCCCGCGAGGTTGAAAAAATTGATAGCGGCTATCGCTCGGTACTTTCAGTGCAATCCTCATTGGTCATGTACCCGATATTTGAATTTGCCACTGAAGAAGTAAAGCGTAAATGGCTACCAAAGCTGGCCACTGGCGAGGTAGTTGGTTGTTTCGGATTAACCGAAGCCGATGGCGGCTCCGATCCCGGTGCAATGCGTACTGTCGCCAAAAAAGTCGATGGCGGATATTTACTTAACGGCACTAAAATGTGGATCAGCAATGCGCCTATTGCCGATATTGCCGTGGTCTGGGCAAAACTTGACGGGGTTATTCGCGGCTTTGCTGTTGAGATGCCAAGCAAAGGCCTAACCGCGCCGATCATTAAGGGGAAAATGTCGTTACGAGCTTCTTGTACTGGCGAGTTAGCTATGGATGATGTTTTTGTTCCTGACAGCCATATCTTTCCTGATGTCAAAGGCTTACGAGGGCCGTTTTCATGCCTCAACAAGGCCCGGTATGGCATTGCTTGGGGCGCAATGGGTGCGGCAGAATTTTGCTGGCTGGCGGCGCGTGATTACGCCATGGATCGGGTAGTGTTTGGTAAACCAATTGCCCAGACCCAATTGGTGCAAAAGAAACTGGCCGATATGCAAACAGAGATCGCCCTTGGCCTGCAATCGGCTCTGCAATTAGGGCGGATGATAGACAATGGCGCATTCGTCCCCGAAACTATTTCAATGTTAAAGCGCAATAATTGTGGTAAAGCATTGGATATTGCCCGTGTCGCCCGTGATATTCATGGCGGCAATGGAATTTCCGACGAATATCATGTCATTCGCCATGCAATGAATTTGGAAACCGTCAATACTTATGAAGGCACCCACGATATTCACGCATTGATCCTTGGGCGGGCAATGACCGGTCTACAGGCATTCTTTTGAGTACAATTGACTTAAAGTTTGAAAATAACGGCCAACTGGCGCATTTGACCATCAATAATCGCCAGCGACAAAATGCGATTACTATTGCGATGTGGCAGGAATTTAGCGAATTACTGCCGCAAGTAATTTCTGCCAAAGCGTTATTGATCACTGGATCGGGTGCTAATTTTTGCGCTGGTGCAGATATAAACGAGCTTAAAACACTATATGGCGATCAAAAGAAAACCGCGGTGTTTCACAACTCAATGCAAACTGCATTAAACGATATTCGCAACCTTGCAATACCAACAATCGCCCACATAAAGGGTAATTGTTATGGCGCGGCAGTGGCGATTGCCATGGCTTGTGATCTAAGGTTTGCCGAAACAAATGCCAAGTTTTCAATCCCGCCGGCCAAACTTGGATTGTTATATCCGCAAGCTGACCTGCAACAATTAGTACAGCTAATTGGCACGGCGACTGCCAAACAGTTATTGTTCACCGGCGAAGTTATCACCGCCGAAACAACCGCTAAAATTAACTTGATAAATACTGTACAAGATATTGATATAACTAGTAAAATTATAGCAAAAATAATCAATAATTCACCGCGATCAATTGCTGCCATAAAACAGATGATTGATGGCAGACTTGATGATCCTGACGCAGCCTTTGAACAGGCTTTTCAATCCAGTGATTTTGCCGAAGGACTGGCTGCCTTTGCCGCCAAACGCGACCCGAATTTTGGCAATAAATAGCTACATCGTAAAATCGGTTCTGATCCCGTGTCGGGCACGGGACTAAATCTTTTGCTTAAGGTTGCTAAGTTACCCACTTTTTTGGATCGATGGAGCATATTTAAGAGCTTCGCTCTATATCATCACCAAGCCCGTCATTCCGATGAAAATCGGAATCCAGTCACCAGCAATTAACACACCAAGGCCTGTTGTTTGTTTTCTGCTATTTCTCTCGCAGCAATGACAAGACTGGATTCCGGCTCGGGGGGCGGAATGACGAACGCGGGCTTGCTGAGCACGAACCCTAGGCACGGGACTAAAGCTTTTGCTTAAGGCTGTTTCACATGGAAAAACTGGTTCCGCATCCGCAACCCGCCGTAGCATTCGGGTTGTTAATCTTAAATGCCGCACCGATCAGCTCATCAGAAAAATCAATTTCGGAGCCAGTTAGAAACTCCAAAGAAGTGCTGTCGATAACTACTGTTGCCCCGTCGCGCTCAATCACCAAGTCATCATCAGCCGCAGCATCGGCAAAATCAAAAGTATAAGAGAAGCCGGAGCAACCGCCACCGACCACCCCTACCCTTAGAGCGTGGCGTTTTTGCTCGGCCATAATTTCATTGATCCGCTTTGCAGCATTGGCGCTTAAGGTGACAATAATTTCAGACATAAATTTACTCTAATAGTGTAAATGGTTAAACATTTACTATATATGGGGAGAAAATCAAAAAAGGCAAAACAATATTATGTCAAAATTGTTTCAAACACCACCAAGGGCAAGTTTTGCCTCCGATCCGCTTAATTCTCGTGGTCGGTTATTCGAACAACAACCCAGTGCAACCCGCACACCTTATCAGCGAGATCGAGATCGGGTTATCCATTGCACTGCGTTTAGGCGACTAAAACACAAAACTCAGGTTTTTATCGCTCATGAAGATGATTATTACCGCACCCGCCTCACCCATTCACTTGAAGTCGCACAGATCGCCAGATCGATTGCTAGAATTTTAGGGCTTGATGAAGATTTGGCAGAAACCTTGGCTCTGGGGCATGATCTTGGTCACCCGCCCTTTGGTCATGCCGGCGAAGACGTGCTTGATGAAGCAATGAAGGATTTTGAAGGCTTTGATCATAATGCGCAGACTTTACGCATAGTCACCCATACCGAGGGCGTTTACCCCGACTTTGATGGTCTGAACCTTACTTGGGAAACACTAGAGGGCATCGTCAAACACAATGGCCCCGTTACCAGCAGCACTGACAAACCATTACCTTGGGCTTTTCGGGCGTTTGAGGGCTGGGATTGGCTGGAGACTCACACCTATGCCGGCCCAGAGGCACAAGTTGCAGCATTAGCCGATGACATTGCCTATAACAATCATGACATTGATGACGGTTTAAGAGCCGGTTTAATAAGCATTGAGCAATTACTAGAGCTGCCAATGGTCGGGACTGCGTTTAAAAACGTCCACGATCAATACCCTGATCTCTCGGAAAACCGTAAAATCCGCGAGGCAGTCCGCAGGCTTATCGGCTATTGGATAAGTGATTTACTGGAAACCACCAAATACAATATTGCTCGTCACAAACCAGAAACAGCTGACGATGTACGCGCTATGAGCCAGCCTCTGGTCGCATTTTCTACGAAAATGCAAGCTAATATCGCCGCTTTGCGGAGCTTTTTGCTGGAAAATTTATATCGCCATTACAAAGTCAACCAGACCAGATTTAAATCAAAGCGGGCTTTGCGTAAACTGTTCGATGCTCTACTTGATGACCCGACTTTACTGCCTCCGGAACGATTACAATATTGCGGCAAGCCCGGCGACAAAAAAACCGCACGTATCGTTTGTGATCATATAGCCGGAATGACCGATACTTATGTGATTGACCAATATAAACGTTTATTTTCACTTGATATGGAAACCTAGGGTTGGTTTTATAGGGATTATTGATTCGCCCTTTTCGGGAATTGCGTAATGACTGAAGAAAAACGCGGAGTTTATACCCCGCCAGAAGACGAATATGACCGCTTTGATATTGGCGATGAAGACGATAGCCGTCGAGGGCCGTTGTTATTAGTGGTCGCCTTTGCCGTGATTATTGCTTTTATAGCTGTTATCTATACCGCTTATAATCAGGGGGTTCGTTCTGGAGGACGCGACGACGCACCGCTTATTCAAGCTGCCGACGGGCCAATAAAATCAAAACCAGAATATCCAGGTGGTGTTGATCAACCGGCAACAGGCGGAGCAGCTTATGACGCCATGGAAAAAGATAAGCAACCAGAACAGATAGTTCTAGCGCCGCCCCCGGAACAACCCATTAAAACAGATACCAAACCAGAACAACTACCGCCTGCGGCAACGTCAAAACCGGAAATAAAACCAGTGACGAAACCGGTTGCAACTCCAAACACTATTTCTGGCAAGTTTGTTGTGCAAATCGGATCATTCCGTTCCGAACAACAAGCTCTGAGCACATGGGAGGCTCTAGCCAATCGACTACCTGCTATTTTGGGTAAAACAAGTTCTGACATACAACGCGCCGATTTAGGGGCAAAGGGCATTTATTACCGGCTACGGGCAGCCGCCTTTGCTGATCGCGCTAGCGCCAATAGTTTTTGCGGACAATTAAAATCTAATGGACAAGATTGCATAGTCGTTGGCCGATGAGTGCTAAAGCCGTTATATTCGGCTGTTCCGGACACCAGCTAAGCGCAGATGAAATTGCCTTCTTTCAACAGCTACAACCTTGGGGGTTTATTCTGTTTGCCCGTAATATGGCTTCGGAACAGCAGGTAATAGAACTGACCGACTCACTTAAGGCTACCGTAAAGCATCAACCACACATATTCATCGACGAAGAAGGCGGACGGGTATCCAGGCTACGTTCCATTGGAGGCTGGATTGGCCCGCCAGCAGCACATTTTCTGGCTAGTGGTGCACCACTAGAATTATGTATCAAAGCAATCCGCACCAATTACCGCGCAATAGGAACAAGACTGGCAAAACTTGGGATAACGGCTGATTGCGCTCCGGTTCTGGACTTACCTGTTGACGGATCCGATCCCATAATTGGCGATCGAGCGTTTTCACAGCAAGCAGCACAAATTGCGACTTTGGCACAAGCCTGCCTTGATGGATTGACTGATGCCGGAATTGCCGGAGTGATCAAGCATATACCCGGACACGGACGCGCCGAAGTCGATAGCCATTTATCTTTACCTTTGGTAACAACCAAATTAACGGAGCTTGCAAAAACCGATTTTGTGCCGTTCAAGAGTTTAAATTCTGCCAAAATGGCAATGACAGCGCACATTGTTTACTCAAGCATTGATCCAGATAATCCGGCAACTACATCAAAAATCATCATTGACGAAATTATCCGTAACCAGATCGGCTTTGACGGATTGTTAATGAGCGATGATCTGGATATGAAAGCTTTAAGAGGCTCGTTGGCAAACCGCGGACAGCAGGCTTTATTAGCTGGTTGCGATATGTTATTACATTGCAGTGGTGATTTATCGGCAATGTGGGAATTAGCCACAATAATTCCCGAACTGACAGCAAAAGCAAAAGAAAGAGCTGATCTGGCAAAACCTGCCCTTACAACCACCCCCATGTCCCGGATTCAGGAAGTCGGGCAAGCGCAAGATCAATTCAACAAGCTTTTTATAGGGAAAACAGATAATGAGCGAGCAACAAAACAATCTAACTAGACGCAATTTATTGGCCGCCAGTGCGCTGGGAGCAACATTAATAACCACCAAAGCAGCTTCGGCTAAAGATGATAAGCTGATTCCGAAAACAGTAAAATTCGCGGAAGATATGATCCCTATCACCTATTCTGACGAAGAACGGGAACAATTATTGAACGGGTTTGAAAACCAACTAGATGCAATTGCCGCCTTGAGATCACAGAAATTACCGAACACCTTAGCCCCGGCACTGGTATTTGATCCACGCTTACCCGGTAAACAGTTTTCTTCGCAGAAAAACACCACAAAACCAGCCAAGGTAAAAGTCGGAACATCACCAAACGACTCAAAGCAATTGGCTTTTTCTTCGCTTGGCGAACTTGGGCATTGGATGCGAAACGATGGTCTTTCTTCCGAGAAACTGACCGGCATTTACCTAGACCGAATAGAAAAATTTGCCCCGAAATTAGAATGTTTTGTCACAGTCACCGCTGATCTTGCTATCGCGCAAGCAAAACAAGCTGATAAAGATTTGGCCAATGGTATTGATCATGGGTCATTACACGGGATGCCGTTTGGGGTAAAAGATTTGTTCGATACCGCCGGTATAAAAACCAGCTGGGGAGCTACACCCTATAAAGACCGCATCGCTAAAACAGACGCAAGCATTGTCACAAAATTACGCGAAGCAGGTGCGGTAATGCTTGGCAAGACTACATGCGGTGCGATTGCTTATGGGGATATATGGTTCGGAGGAAAAACCCGCAATCCATGGAATACGCTGGAAGGTTCTTCAGGCTCCAGCGCCGGTTCTGCTTCGGCAACTGCCGCCGGGTTGATGAGCTTTTCCATTGGCACAGAAACCCTTGGCTCGATAGTTTCGCCATCACATCGTTGCGGCGCCACTGGTCTGCGCCCGACGTTTGGCAGAGTATCAAAAGCCGGAGCCATGGCCTTGTGCTGGTCATTGGACAAGGTCGGAGCCATATGCCGCACGGCAGAAGACACGGCTTTGGTTTTGGGGGAAATCAATGGCGGCGATCATGCAGATTCCGGATCGATTGATGTGGGCTTTTCTTATGATAGCTCAATAAACCCGAAAGATATCACCGTCGGCTATGACCCTGCCTGGTTTGAAGGAGATGGCAATCGTAAAATTGACCGCCATGGTTTGCAGACACTTCTTGAACTTGGCGTAAAAACGAAAAAAGTATCATTACCCGATCTTCCATACGGTTCGCTTTATCTATCTTTGGTCGCAGAAAGCGCGGCAGCATTTGAAGAATTAACTCTGTCAGGTGATGATGATAAACTGGTTTGGCAAGCAGATAATGCTTGGCCTAATTCATGGCGAAGAATTCGTTTTCTTAGCGCCGTAGATTATATACAGCTTGATAGATTGCGAACAAAAGTAATGTACGAAATGGACAAAATATTTGATGAAGTCGATATGTTAATAACGCCAAATTTTGCCGCTAACTTGTTAGTAATCACCAACTTTACCGGCCATCCATGTCTAACGTTGCGCGCAGGGTTTACTGACAGCATTGTTCGTGGAGAATCAAATATCGCCGCTGACTCAGAAAAATTCCGCGTACCTTATAATATATCTTTGATAGGACGATTGTTCCAAGAAGGTAAGTTATGTGCACTTGGCCGAAAGTTAGAAAACAAACTCGGGTTTTATAAACAAACACCACCGGGATTCTAGGCTTCAAACAAGTCGTTAAATACACTAGGTTTCTTTGATGCTATTGATTCTCGGGTAATTATTTTGAGCAATTCTGAATTTGAAGAAGATATTCGCTTCTGCGCAGCGACTGAAGCAACAGAGTCCGGTCAGGTTCTAAACGTTGATCTTGATGGCTATGAAGGGCCATTGCATATATTGCTGGAATTATCCCGAAATCAAAAAGTAGACTTACGGAATATCTCTATTTTGCAACTGGCCGAACAATATCTGGCTTTCATCAAACAAATTCAGTCTTTGCGTATTGAACTAGCGGCAGATTATCTGGTGATGGCTGCATGGCTGACTTACCTTAAATCCCGCCTGATCCTACCACAACCGAGCAAGACAGACGAAGGCCCGGGCGCTGATGAAATGGCTGTCGCCTTGGCCTTTCGCCTGCAACGTCTTGATGCCATGCGCGCCGCTAGCAAAGCTCTAAGCAACCGCGAACGAGCCGGCATTGATGTTTTAGTGCGAGGACAGCCAGAAGGTGTAAGACGCATCAGATCGCCGATTTATCAAGCCAGTATTTATGATCTGCTATCAGCCTATGCCACCCGCAGGTCACGAAACGCTAGATCAAAAATAGTATTCAAGAAACCAATTATTCTGGCATTAGAAGAAGCCCGTCTTCGATTGGAAAAAATCCTTGGGAGAATGTCCGATTGGTTATCGCTAGAGCAAATGATAACCGACTTTAATCTGGGCGATCAAGAAGATAGCCCCCCAAGAGCATCATTACTGGCTTCTTCGCTAGTTGCCTCCTTGGAATTAGCCAAAGAAGGACATGCTGAATTACGTCAAACCCAAGCATTTGCACCATTATTTGTGCGCGCTTGCAGTGATGCAAAAAAAATAGCAGGTACCAATAATGAATGACAAAAGCAATCCAACGCTGGACGCTATCGAGGCAGCAGTTAAAAGCCTAGCCAAGCGATCAAAGCAAATGCAACCGGATACATCAGATCCGCAAATGCGCATGATTGAAGCATTGATGTTCGCGGCCAATGAACCGCTGGACATGCAAAGTATCATTGCCAGAATGCCCGATGGAGTGGACTGCAATGCTTTGCTGGCACGAATGCAGGCCGAATATTCCACACGCGGCATCAATTTGGTTCGGGTTGCGGACAAATGGCGACTGCAAACCGCACCTGATCTAGCAGCTATTTTGGTTGATGAGCGCGATGAACCAAAGAAATTATCCAATGCAGCCCTGGAAACACTTTCTATCATTGCCTATCACCAACCGGTCACCCGGGCAGAAATAGAGGAAGTTAGAGGAGTTGCAGTGTCCCGTGGCACGTTGGATTTATTGATGGAATTAGACTGGGTTGGCTTACGTGGCCGCAGGCGAACTCCGGGGCGACCGGTAACATGGGGCACTACTGATGGGTTTTAGGCGCATTTCTCGTTAGAGCGCATCGAAGACTTGCCGGGCAAGGACGAATTAAAAGCAGCAGGCCTTCTGGATAGCCGTATTCCAGCCGACTTTGAGGTTCCAATGCCATCATCAGATAGTGATATGGATAACTTATTGCCAATTGATGATGATGTTGCGGATGGCGAATTTCACGTAGACTTTATTGACTCTGACACAAGTACTGCAGATTAACTCTCGCCTTGAGCAGGAATTCAGAGTATATTCACCAAAATGCATTTTAGATCGAAAGTAGGATAAAATTATGTCTCCATCAATTTGGCAAATCTTGATTGTTGCGGTTGTTGCGCTGGTTTTATTTGGCGGCCGAGGAAAGATATCTTCGATCATGGGCGATGTGGCCAAAGGTATTAAGAGCTTTCGCAAAGGTTTAAAAGACGAGGATCCAGCCATTGAAGACAGTGGCGAGACCATCGATGTTGAAGTCAATGTTAAAAAAACCGAAAAAAAATAACCTGCAACACAGCTCCGGTGACAAAAAATGATACCGCAGATCGGGTTTGTCGAATTATTGGTTCTTGCCGTCATCGCGCTTATCGTGGTTGGGCCAAAAGACCTGCCCGCTTTGTTGCGAAAGCTTGGCAGCATGACCGCCAAGGCCAAGGGCATGGCCAATGAATTTCGCGGCGCATTTGATGATATGGGACGTGAAATTGAACTCGATGAACTAAAAAAAGAAATAGAAGAAATTAAAAAATCCAATCCAATAGCCAAAATACACCAAGAACTAGAAGAAACCGGACGCGATATAGATGCCAGCTCAAAAGAATAAAGTTCCATGAGCAACACCCCCACCCCACCCGATGACGATGGTAATGCCGATCCTGATGCTGATGATGGCATAGAGGCCAGCAGAGCGCCATTGCTTGATCATTTGATAGAGCTGCGTAACCGGCTTATTCACTCGTTTATTGCGGTTATCATTGCCTTTGGCATTTGCTTTTTCTTTGCTCAAGATATTTATAACTTCCTGTTGGGGCCATTCCTGACGGCAGCAGAAAATGCCAAAGCGGCAAGTGGCGATACTTCGCAGCTTGAATTGATTTTCACCGGGCCATTGGAGTTTTTCTTTGCCAAAATGAAACTGGCATTATTTGGCGGGGTAATACTGGCATTTCCGTTTCTGGCTTGGCAAATATACCGCTTTGTCGCCCCCGGACTATATCGCAATGAACGCGGTGCTTTTTTTCCGTTTTTGCTGGCTTCGCCGGTATTGTTTACCCTTGGCGCCAGCTTTGTCTATTATGCGATGTTGCCAATGGTTATGCGCTTTGCATTTAATCAAGAACAGGCCGCCGGTGTCGATCAAGTCGCTATTTTATTGCTACCAAGGGTTTCCGAATACCTAAGTCTCGTTACCACTTTGATTTTGGCGTTCGGGTTTTCGTTCCAATTACCTGTCGTTTTGACACTAATGGGACGGGTTGGATTGGTCAGCGCGCAAGGACTGCGAAAGGGAAGAAAATACGCGGTCGTCGGAATTTTGGCCTTCGCTGCCTTTTTCACTCCGCCGGATATTATATCACAATTCCTGTTAGCAGTACCGGTGTTATTATTATACGAAATTTCCATCTGGTCGGTGGCACTGATCGAGAAAAAACGCCAAAAAGACGAAGAGGCTGAAGAAGCGCAAGAAGATACCGCTTGATATAAAGTATACTAAAAATATCGAATTAAACGGTCTTTTTAGTATACTTTTTCTTTGCTATCCATCAACTTATCCAAAAACCGGTGTCCACTTTTTGGGTTGATGGAGTATATCTGATTGCCATCTAACATTTGAAGTCGTATTTTTAATATGACATTAGGAGAGGTGCCAGAGTGGTCGAATGGGGCGGTCTCGAAAACCGTTGAGCGTGTGAACGTTCCCAGGGTTCGAATCCCTGTCTCTCCGCCAGCGCTGCTAAAACC
>JAESTZ010000101.1 GCA_016763315.1 Robiginitomaculum sp. | reverse complement strand
TGGTTTTGTGGCAATAGGACTCCCTCTCCCTGTTCGGGAGAGGGCTGGGGTGAGGGAAACAATGTTAAAATTTACAACAACAAAACTGGATCACCGGTACAAGCATTGCGAACGTGGCTCTTGTTGTTTTTTCTCGCGACTATTCCTGTCACTCCGGGCTTGATCCGAAGCCCATCCATTCCGTTCCAGCACCAAGATCGGTCGGCAATTTCTTAACCACTCTCCCGTTCCACCTGCAAGGATGGATCCCGTGTCAAGCACAGGATGACAGGCGTGCAGTAATTCCTAAAACTGCCCTTTTCCGATCCCGCTATGGCAAGCAGCAGCTGCTTTTAATATCGATATAGCCAGTGCCGCACCAGAGCCATCGCCTAAGCCCATGCCAAGATCAAGCACCGGTTTTTTTCCGATACGATCAAGCAATGCGTGATGTGAATCACGAAATGTCACTGCGCCAGCGATACAGTGGTCGATGCACGAAGGCTCGATACTGTGCAAAACAGCCGCACTTGCCGCTGCTACAAATCCGTCCAGAACAACTGGTATTTTTTGATATCTTGCGGCAATTATCGCGCCGGCGACTGCAGCAATATCACGGCCACCAAGACGGCGCATCACCTGTAACGGATCATCAAGCTTGCCACGATGCCGGATCAAGGCAGCATCTATAGCTTTACTTTTTGCCACCACCAAATCAGGTTTTTGTATTGCCGATCCGGATTGCGCCCAAAACGATGCTGCGCCGCCATAAAGCGCTAATGAGACTGCTGCCGCCGAAGTGGTCGCACCGGCACCAACGGCTCCAATACCGATTAAATCTGGTTTCTCGGATATTGCTTCCATACCAAAAGCAAATGTCGCAGCACAGTCCTGTTCGCTTAATGCAGCACCGGCGGTAATATCAGGTGTCGGTAGTTCCGGAGCCAGTTCAACAATTTTCAATCCGCAACCAACGGTACCGGCAATTTGGTTGACTCCACCCTTGCCACTGGTCAAGTCCTCGATTTTGCTTATGGTTTGTGCCATGCCATAAGCCGAAACACCGCGTTTCGCCACACCGTGCGAGCTGGCAAACACTATTACTTGCGGCTTGTTAATTGTTGGCGGGCATTGCCCCTGCCAAGTTGACAGCCATACAGCAAGCTCGGCCAATCTCCCCAGCTCCCCGGAAGGCAAAGCAATTTCCATTTGTCGCTTAAGGGCTTGTTTTTGATACTTAGCATTGCCAGTTGGAACCTTGGCAATCAGGTCTCGTAAATCATCAAATGGCTGTTGTTCAATTTGAAATACCAAAGTCTTATTCCTAATCCTCTTATAAAGAATCGGCTGAGTTATATATTGCAGCAACTCACGCCAAATTAACAGTAAATTTTGGTGACAATTCAGTAAACTGATTGTGTTTTATCTGTTATACCTAAACCAAACTTAAAATAGGAAATATGCTTTGCGCTCAACATTAGGGTTTTTTTCCATCTTCGCTTTGGTCGTTGCCGGTCTGTTATTGTTAATAAAATTCTTTGCGCCAGACACATTACAAAACGAAGCTGACCAAGGACGAATTGTTTTTCTATTGCTGCTTTTAGTGTTAATCGGCGGTGGAGCATTCGGAGCCAGCAAAGCACAAATTGCCGTAGCGATAAAGCAGGCAATTACTTGGCTGGCAATATTCATGTTGGTGATCGTCGCTTATAGTTTTCGTGATGAACTTGGCTCTATCACCGATCGTACTTATGCCGAGTTAGTACCCGGTGAAGCCAGAGAATTATCATCAAATGACAAACCAACAGGCTCTTTAGCCGTCGCAATTCGCAAATCGGACGATGGACACTTTAGAGCCAATGCCAAAGTAAACAAAACTTCTGTACGGTTTTTAGTCGACACCGGCGCGTCAACTATTGCTCTTAGCTTTAACGATGCCAAAAGAATCGGCATAAATATGAACGAGCTTAATTACATCATCAATATAAACACAGCTTCAGGGCAAACCCTCGGCGCACCGGTAATTCTGGATAAAGTTTCTGTCGGTAAGATAGTTTTGCGCGATGTAGAAGCAATTGTTATCAAAGACGGACTTAGCACCTCATTACTCGGCATGAGCTTCTTAGGCCGTTTGCAAAAATTCGAAGCCAGCCGCAATCAACTAATTCTTAAAAAGTAAACCCGTCGCGCAACATCAAAAGACCGGTAACAACTAGCAAAACAGCAAACATTCGCCGTAAAATAATCGGTGAAAGCGAATGAGCCAAGCCAGCACCAACCGGCGCCAAGGCTACTGTTAACACCGAAATTGCCAAAAATCCCGGTAAGTTTACAAAGCCAATAGAAAAAGGAACCAATCCATTTATTTGCCAGCCAAAAACCATAAACATCAACGCTGCCGGCAAACCAATAGCCACACCAAACCCAGCCGCAGTTCCCACCGCCCTATGGATAGGCTTGCCACATAACGTCATTAAAATAACGCCAACTACGCCTCCGCCAATACCGGCCATTGCTGAACTAATGCCAATAAAGCCGGCCAACAACACTTTGCTAAAACCCCGTGGCATTTGCTCGGCAATTCGCCAATCAGAATTGCCAAACCCCATTTGCAAAGCAATCAGGATCACAAAAATTCCAAAACCGATAATAAGCCATTGCCCGGGCAGATAACTAGCCAATACCGCACCCAGCAAAGCCCCGGGTATAATCCATGGTATCCAGTTTTTAAGCACCCGAACGTCTACTGCTCCGCGTTTATAATGCGCAAAACTTGAGCGCAATGACGTCACCACAATAGTTGCCAAAGAGGTAGCAATCGCGGTTTTCATAGCGACATCATCGGCAATATTAAATGAGCGAAACACCGCATAAAGTGCCGGCACAATCACCACACCGCCACCAATGCCAAACATACCAGCAATCAAGCCGGCAAAAGCGCCGGACAGCGCCAAAACAAATATCAAATTCAAATTGTCAGCTATTAGTTCCATCAAGCAACAAACTCTTCTGGCAATACCATTTGCGCAGCCTTGGCAATCACCCGCCAGTCGGCTCCGGGCTTCACACCTTCAACCGATAATATTTGCCGCCATTTTCTAGCGCCAGCCTCACCAGCAAATAGCCCGAGTATATGACGGGTAATATCATGCAATCGCGTGCCGCTAGCTTGCTCTATTGCTGTGTATTCAATCAAGCCCTGCACCACTTGCGCTCGTGTCACTGGCGGTTTTTTATCATTAAACACCTGTTTATCTGCTTGGGAAAATATCCAAGGGTTATGATATGCAGCTCTGCCGATCATAGCCCCGTCAAGATCTTCACTTGCACTCATTGCCTGCGATAAATCCAGCAAGCCACCATTTATAATAATACTTAGTTTTGGAAACTGTCTTTTCATAGCATTGACCAGCGGGTAATCCAGTGGCGGAATTTCACGGTTTTGTTTGGGACTTAAACCTTTTAACCAAGCTTTTCTGGCATGGATGATAAATGTCTGACAGTCCGCATCAGCCACTATTTTGATAAAATTCGGCAGTGTTTCCCCTACCGCCTGCTCATCAACGCCGACCCGGCATTTTACCGTAACCGGAATAGGTACAGCTTTTTGCATTGCTGATACACATTTAGCCACCAGCTTCGGCTCTAACATTAAAGCTGCCCCAAACCGTCCCGATTGCACTCGATCCGACGGGCAACCAACATTCAGGTTTATTTCGTCATAGCCGAAGTCTTCACCAATTTTTGCGGCTTCGGCTAATTGCCCCGGATCAGAGCCGCCTAATTGTAAGGCTATCTGGTGCTCTAATGGTGAAAACCCCAATAAGCGTTTACGATCGCCGTGTATTACTGCCGCCGCGGTCAGCATTTCAGTATAAAGCAAAGTTCGATTAGTGATCAAACGCATAAAGGCACGGTAATGCCGATCCGACCAATCCATCATCGGTGCAATGCTAAGGCTATTAGGGTAATTCTCGTTCAAACTTAAAATCCTGTTTTAATGCAGTTATGATAGCACCAATTTCTCATCAACGACCGCGTACTTGTCGCCAGTTCTAGGACAGACCATATCATCACGCAGCATTTCACCACTATGAGCAACCCAACCGATTTGCTTGGCTGGAACACCGGCCATTACCGCATGCGGTTTGACGTTTTTTGTTACCACGGCACCGGCAGCGATAAAACAATACTCACCCAATTCATGGCCGCAAACTATGGTAGCATTAGCACCAATGGTCACCCCTTTACGTACCAAAGTTATTGCATATTCACTTTGCCGATTCACTTCGGATCGCGGTGTGGTCACATTGGTAAACACACAAGACGGACCACAAAACACACCGTCTTCCAAAATCACACCTTTATACAAGGATACATTGTTTTGAATTTTACAATCATCACCAATAACAACCCCAGGCCCAGCCATTACATTTTGTCCTAATGAGCAATTTTTCCCAATAATAGTATCAGTTAAAATATGACAAAAATGCCAAATCTTTGTTCCTTTACCAATTACTGCACCCTCGTCTACATACGAACTTTCGTGGCAAAAATAATCAGATTTTGACGACATGATGGTACCTTTAAATTCTACTTGACCCGATTATGGGTAATAATCAGCTATATTGCTTAATATCGTAGACATGGGAAGCATGTAAATCCAAGAAACTAGTCTGGACTTGAAATTGATCTTGCTTGGATTTTTAATTGCTTTATCCTTATAGGAAAGGTGACTAAGGACTATTTGCAATAATGAGCAACAAGCTAAAACAACAAGCCAAATTTGTATCAAATGATGTCGGATTCACCGGCACTAGAGGCCGCTGGTCGTCTGCGGTTACAGATATTCTTGAACTGCTCACCAACCTGAAATATCATACATTCCTGGCTAATCAAGAAGTAGTGAACCGTTATTACCGTTCAGTTTTAGGCCCCTTGTGGATGACTATTGGCACTCTAACATTTGTTATTGGCTATGCCACCTTGGCTGGCTTTTTGTTCAAATTATCAATCGCCGAGGTCATTGGTTACATTGCCACCGGTGCTGTTTTTTGGACATTTATTTCTTCAGCATTAACCGAAGCAGCGTTTTTATATCCCTCTTCAGCTTCTGAAGCCACTTCTGACCGAACCAATTTTCTAGCCCTGTCTTACAAGGTTTTAATGCGCAACCTCATCGCCTTCTTACATGCGATTCCTATAATTTTACTGGTGGTAGGTTATTTCCAAGGATTAACCTGGTGGGCATTATTAGCTATTCCAGGAACAATATTAGCAACCTTGATTTTGCTACCACTTTCATTGATTATTTCGATTTTAGCCGCCAGATTTCGGGATATTGGACAATTAACTATAACTGTCACTCAGTTTATGTTTTATATGACTCCTATCCTTTGGAAACCAGAAACACTGGGCAATGGGATGGGGCAGTATATTGTTATTTTCAATCCATTTTACTACTTAATAGCCTTGGTTCGCGACCCACTTATGGGAAATAAACCCGACTTTATGATCTGGGCAGTTTCAGCCGGCATTGCTACATTCGGATTTTTGATCGCGACCTTACTTTATACTCGTTTTCGAACTCGCATCATTTTTTGGATTTAAGGAAAATATGATGCCATTTCTAAAAGTAGATAACGCTTGTGTCAGCTTCCCGCTTCATTTGGATGATCATGGTCGCTCGTTTCGGGTGTCTTTGTTAAAAATGCTTGGTCTGCATCGCAAATCACCGGCACGAAATTATAAAAGAGCGCTTATTGATATCAAGTTCACGGCACGCAAAGGGGATCGTATCGGACTTATCGGACGTAACGGTTCGGGAAAAACAACCTTACTTCGCGCCTTGAACGGCATTTACGAACCTGAAAGTGGCCGCATAATCAGAAGCGGACAACAAGTTTCCTTAATTAATATTACCCTTGGTATGGATATGAATGCCTCGGGTATTAACAATATTTTCCTGCGCGGCCTACGCATGCAAATGAGCCGAGAACAGATGATGTTAAAATTAGGAGACATCGTCGACTTTACTGAATTAGGCGAAGCCATCAACCAACCGGTCAGAACCTATTCCAGCGGCATGGTTGCCCGCCTTGCCTTGGGAATTGCTACTGCTATTCCAGCCGAAATAGTTCTGATGGACGAGTGGATCTCAGCTGGAGACAGTAGATTCATTGAGCGGGCACAGACTCGAATTGAGGCTTATTTGACAGACGAAAAGATTCTGGTATTAGCCACTCACGCTGATAGTTTAATCCGTGAATGGTGCAATAAAGTAGTAGTTCTTGAAGACGGACACATGGTGTCATTTACTGGTGTCGACGAAGGTTTAGCTATTAAGGAACAAGTTTATGCCGGTACTTATCCATTGCCGTGGAAACAATAATTAACCTGGGGGGCGCTATGACAACGCACATACATGACACAGCCGAAGTGGAAAACTTCGCCATAGTCGGAGATGATGTCCAGATATGGAACTGGGTACAAATCCGTTGCGGCGCCAATATAGGGGTAGGAACCTCAATAGGTAAGAGCGCGTTTGTCGACAAGGACGTTTTAATTGGGCGTAATTGTAAAATTCAAAATAATGCCAGCATTTATCAAGGATCAATAGTTGAAGGTGGTGTATTTATTGACCCGCATGTTGCTGTTCTAAATGATAAACTTCCGCGAGCTATTGCTCCTGATGGCTCCTTGAAGAACTCCGGTGACTGGAATTTGCGGGGGGGTTAAGGTATGCTACTGAGACGCCATCGGCGCTGGAGCAATATTACTTCCCGGTGTAACAATCGGCAAATGGGCAATGGTTGGCTCTGGTGCTGTAGTAACAAAAGACGTGCCAGAGCATTGCTTGGTTGTCGGAAATCCGGCCAAAATAGTTGCAAAAGTTGATGAAGTTGGAAATATTATTGAACGGGTTTGAGGATATAAATCGCCAACAATATTTCGCTATTATTATGAATATTCGCCCCGCTTGCCTACCTAAAAATTATTACTTCGTAATGAACCTAACTCCGCAGAGCAAAAATATTTACTATAGTTGGTAACACTAAATAGCTCTTGCATTTGTTATTAATTCTATATACTCGATGCCTTAAAATAGGAAGACTGAAGATGACACGTGAAAAAATAAAAAATCATATCACTGAAAGCCTCCTGCAAGTTGCAGAAATGCACGAAATGAAAATCATTTCACCCCTTACAGAAAATACTATTCTTTTAGAAACCGGCCTTGACTCTTTAGGCTTTGCCACCCTGGTCGCTTCCCTGGAGTTTTCTTTAGGCTTTGACCCCTATGTTTCCTCTGAAGAAGCTTTCTATCCTCAAACTTTTGCAGAATTCATAGATTTCTATCACGCTAATCAACCTAAATAATGTTATGATTTCCAAATTCATAGACGCGGCATCTAAAAATCAAAAAATTGTAGTAACGGACAAGCACCAATTACATCGCGATGTTTTTTTTCAAGAGCAGTGCCAAGATACATCAACAAAATTAAACACAAACATAGCCATCGCATTTAAATCCTGCGCCGATCTAATTCAAGCACTAAATAAAGTCGATAGTAATGTGGAAACATTATTACTATTATCTCCAACTCTATCCAAACCTGTTGCTCAATCACTTATGCAACAAGCGGGCACTAAAAAACTGTACGCCGATAATGATATCTTTGGAGCTCATGACTCTCTAGAAACATTACTTAGCAAACCTACTGGCACTATGAAATCGCCTACCTTTGACACCATTTGGTTACTTGCAACCTCCGGAACAACAGATAGACCAAAACTGGTGCCCCATAGCTTAGCTTCACTAACTAGAACAGTCAGGATCGCCAAGAAGGCTTCAACTTTTGTCTGGGGACAGCTTTATGATAATTACCGTTTTGCCGGCATGCAGGTTATTTTGCAAGCGCTTGCTGGCCAAAGCATCCTAGTCTCTCCTGCATTAGATTTACCGCTATGTAAAAAATTGGAACTATTCGCTCAAGAAAAAGTAAATGCGCTATCTGCAACACCTACTTTATGGCGGAAGATTTTAATGACGGATGGGGCAAAAAAATTAAAATTACTCTCTATAACATTAGGCGGAGAAATAGCCGACGCATCTATATTAAAAACACTTAAGGTTTACTATCCAGAAGCAAAAATCAGACACATATACGCTTCCACAGAGGCCGGCGCAGGTTTTTCAGTATCGGACGGACTACCCGGATTTCCAACATCGTTCTTAGACGATGGCTTTAACGACATTAAGATAAAAATTGTTGACGATATATTATACATACAAAATAAACTAGTTTCCGGGTCTTATATTGGTGATGGCTCTACGTTTGTTGATGAAGATAAATATGTAAATACCGGCGACCGTGTGCAAGTTAAACAAGATCGGGTATATTTTCTTGGCCGGTTGTCTGGAATTATTAATGTTGGAGGAGATAAAGTTTCTCCTGAAACCATTGAAATCATTCTGAACGGTGTTGATGGGGTTAGTTTGTCGCGTGTTTATGGTAAAAAAAGCCCGTTAACAGGTGAGCTTGTGGTAGCAGAAATCATTGCAAGTGAAAATCAAAATCAAATGGCCTTACAAAAAGAACTGATACAAACCTGTAAAAACAAACTTGAACCATATCAACGACCAATTGCCTATCGGTTTGTAGACAAAATTAAAATATCGGAAAATGGAAAGGTTGTAAGATAATGAGAAAAACGGTCATTGTTACTGGCGCAGGCCGTGGATTGGGTTTTGCGATAGTTCAAAAACTTCTTCATGACGGATTTTATGTTGTCGCCGTAAGTCGCACCGAAACCGATGAAATCAAAGACTTGACACAAGCCAATGATAATTTGGAATTCCTTAAATTTGATTTAGAAAAAACTCGTGATATTTTCCAACTCTGTAAAGACATTGTCCAGTCAACAAAACTAGACAATAAACCTACTATTTTTAGTTTAATTAATAATGCCGCTATCGGAACAGACGGCATTTTAGGAACTATGCACGAAACTGATATTGAACGAATGATTGCTATCAATATCACCGCTCCAATTCTATTAACTAAGTACCTTACTCGAATGATGATGCTATCTGGTCACAAGGGACGAATTGTAAATATCGGATCAATTATTGGCTCTACAGGCTATTCTGGCCTATCAGTATATGGCGCAACCAAATCTGCAATGGAAGGTTTCTCTAGATCATTATCCCGCGAGATCGGCAAAATTGGGATGACAGTAAATGTAGTGGCGCCGGGGTATATGGAAACGGAAATGACAACCGGACTAGAAGGCGATAAACTAGACTCCATTCGCCGGCGCAGCGCTATGAAACTGTTTGCCAGGCCAAGTGATGTAGCCGAAACAGTTGCGTTTCTTTTAGGCAAGGGTGGTGATAGAATCACAGGAACTGTACTTACCGTGGATGCTGGATCAACAGCATAAGAATTATTTTAATAAAGCCCGCTCACCACAACAAAACAACTTACCCGGGTCAGTTATCACGAGGCTTCATTACAGGTAAAGCAGGGCGGGCACTATAAGATGTGTCCGCTTTTGCATTGGTATACATAACCGCACCAACACCAATTATACTTCCTTCATTAAAAGTCAGACCCTGCATCATGGAACTGTTAGGCCCGAACCAAACATGATTCTTCGTAGTAATACTGCCAGAGACAACAACCCCACCCGCAATAATATTGTTCTCGCCGATCTGACAATTATGGCCGATATGAGCATGATCATCGATTTTAGTATAGGAACCTATATGTGTCGGATATATTGTGCCCGCAGCAATGGTTGAATGCACTCCTAACTCAATAAAATCTTTCAAAATTACTGACCCGATATGTGGTAAACGCTGATAGTTTTGGAACTCGTCCTTTTCAAAACCAAAGCCTTGTTGACCTATCACGCCCTGACTTTTAATGTGGCAATGCTTGCCGATTTTTACATTTCGAAAAATTTCTACATTATTTCCAATATAAGTATCATCGCCTATAACTACATTCTCCGCTATGATAGTAAAATGACCGATATGGACATTATTACCAATTTTTGCACTTGGATGAATAATAGAATTCTCAGAAACCTCATGAAGCGTAGATGGATAAAAGAATTCAGCAACAACACGTGATAAAAATAAACGAGGGTTTACACACTTAATATGTAGAAATGGATATGATATAGTCGTATCTTCAGGAACCAACACTAGAATATCATCTCGCGCTCCAATTGCAGCTATACGAGCTTCTGTGGGAATAGACAGAAATGTAAGACAGTTCGATTGCAAGTGCCCTAATGTACAAACGCTAGAAATATCTACATTTGCTTTTTTAGATAAAGGTAACCCTATAAAATCAGCAATTGCTTTAGCTGTAACAGACATACTACTTCCTACTTCCTATTTCTTATATGCTCAAATACCCGTAACTACATCAATTCTTAGCATTCAAAAATTGTTTCTTTACAGATACTTATATCTACACTGATAACAAATTCTTCTAAATACGTTTGTTCACTTAAATAAATATCACCTTCTAATACGTAATTACTGCCACCAAGAGCAACCACAAATTTCCGCTGATTTATAGAGCGTCCCACCCGCTTTAGATGTAATTTATTTATTCATCTTGCCTTTTTTCTTTATAAAATTCGCATCGAACTGATCACGTTTAGAAAGAACGTCATAAAGATACTCGGTAAATTCGGTCAATGTAGTTTCCATTTCATCGCATCTTGCGATAAACATTCGCCTTAATTTTTCTGCCTGGTCGTCCCCATCACCGGCCCACCAAATCGGGTGCGAAAGAAAATGGATACTCTTGCCAAGTTTGATCAAATCCAAAGGAGTTGTCTCGCGCCATTGCATCGAACTATCGGAAACATAAGTAAAGCGATTACGAAATTTTTGCGAATAAGCTTCGTTCTCAACCAAGGACTCAACATCGAACAACGGTGTATCAGTTGGAATGTGCTGTGATGCCGAAACAATTTCCTCACCAACAATATCACCTAAATGCGCCAACTCATTTCTAAACTGCCTATGCACAGCATCATCAGATTCAGGGTAGTTAGATGAATCCCAGTGCAAGCCAATTTCATGACCCAATGCGGCAATTTGCTGAACCTGATGCCGGCCAATAGCGCTAAACGGATTGTAATAATCACTGCTCATCATAATAAAATAAGTAGCCGAAACCCCCATTTCAGCTTCTGCTCTCGCCACCTCAATGGCACAAGGCAATGACAGATCAATATCATGCCGAAGGATAATAGCGGGCTCAGGGGTTGATAGAGCCGAACTAAAGGGAGTGACGCGATAACCTGCAGCCAAAGACGTCTCTATTATAGAGCAATAACCTGAAATGGAAAATGATGGTTTACTCATGCTATTCACACCTTAAATAAACGTACGCATTATATATATTCCACGACTATGACGACCAGACAACCCGTGCAAAGCCAAGTTTTTTCCTATAGAGCACCTATTATAGTTATTTGTCTTTTTGTGATATTTTTATCTAACACTGTTTTTTATTTGCTACAGAATATAGAACCTGATAAAGCAGCGGAATATTGAAAACATATCAAGATATAGGATACGATAATGAAAGTTGCAGTAGTGGGTGTTGGATCCATGGGGCGCAATCATGCACGGGTTTACAGCGAATTGGAAAACGCCGAATTGATCGGTGTTGTTGACGCCAATTCTGAGCAAGCCAAAACAGTAGCTGAGGCATGTAATTGCCCGCACTTCACAGGTTTGAGTGATTTACTTGATTTAGGTGTAGAGGCCTTAAGCATTGCCGTTTCCACAGCTAGGCATAAAGAAGTGGCTTTAGAGTGCATTGCCCGCGGCATACACCTGTTGATAGAAAAACCGATCGCCCTAACAGTTAAAGACGGGCAGGAAATACTTAAGGCCGCCAAAGAGCACGGAACGAAAGTTATGATCGGCCAGATCGAGCGCTTTAACCCAGCTGTTGCAACTTTACGTGATGCCCTTAAAGGCCAAGACATTATCTCTATAGGTATCACCCGGGTTGGACCGTTTCCACCGCGCATGTCGGATGTGGGTGTCATTATCGACCTTGCAGTTCACGATATTGATATTATTCGCTGGCTTAGCGGCTCTGATATTGTCGAAGTACAGGCACAAACATCGAGCATCCGCGCTGATCGTGAAGATATTGCCTTACTACAGTTTAGAACTGAAAATAATGTTCTGGCTCATGTGAATACCAATTGGTTGACTCCTTTCAAATCACGTACAATTCAAGTAGCAACACAAGAAAAATTCTACACGGCCGACTTGATTACACGTCAAGTAACCGAGCACTTTGACTATCAAGCCGACGGAACCGTGCGCGTTGGAAATTTGTGGGTACCAGGGAATGAACCTTTAAAGGCTGAACTTATGGCATTCTTAAGCGCACTTGAAAAAAATGAACCAATGCCAGTATCTGGTGAAGAAGGTTTACGTAACTTGGAAATTGCTGTTGAGTGTCTGCAATAATTACCGTTGAATACTGCTTCAGCAATAGACATTCGGTATAATACCTAACGGGGAATAAAATGATGAAGAACAAAACATTTAGCATTGCATTGATTATATTTGCAGTATTAGTAATAGCTGGTAGTGGCGCATACTTCTTTAGCAACAACAAAGCTGAGACTGAACAGCCTACTATTATAGCAATTCAAAGCGAGTGGCCGGGTCAAGATGTTGCCATGCAATGGATAGCAGATGGCAAAGAAGTGAAAGTCATCCTTGACGCATGTCCATTTGATGATGAAGGATATTTGCCAGAAAACGATCCATTAGGAACTCTTCTTTGCAACGAGACCTATACCGTTACTTTCAATCAAGAGAATGACACTTGGACAGCGACTGGATTGAGCGAGTCTTATTTCGACGTAAATTCAAACCGAGCCGAAAGTACTATATCCGTAGATAGTGTAAGAGCGATAATTGCGGAGGAATATGCGATTAATATTTGGGGCGGCGTCTTTCTTTTCGATGCTGATGGTAATATTTCTAGCAATGCGCAAACCGTTGGAAAAATTAGATTTTCTAATAACAACTAACACAACTGTGCCAAATAGTTATTTATGATTAAATGACCGCTAACATCTAGGAGGTGTACTTGAGCAAGAAACCAAAAATTTTTCAAGGCCTGCATAACATTGCCGGAGCTCCGACAATGTTTGCAAAAGGCCTTCGTGCTTCAGGTTATGATGCGACCTCGGTATGTTACGGCACTGGAAGTTTTGATTTTCCTGTTGATATACCGCTAAAAAATGACAGCGACGCGCAAAGAAAACAGCAGGGAAAGAAATTATTCCTCCAAGCCTTACGTGATTATGATTTATTTCATTTTCATTTTGGAGAATCGCTGCTTGGAGCAAATTTAAAAGATGTTAAATGGTTGAAACTATTTGGTAAAAAAGTATTTTTCCATTTTCATGGCTGTGACTTACGTGACAGCAAAGTCATGCATAGCTACCCCTATTCAGGTTGTTTGAATTGCTGGCCAGTTGCCTGTAGTGCCAATCGAGACCATGCAGTTAACATTGCCAGAAAATATGCCGACGGGATCTTCGTCTCGACGCCGGATTTAATAGAGTTCATGCCTGAAGCTGAATTAGTTTTACAACCAATGGATCCGATATATTTACAAGATATCGTAAAGAAAGCTCCCGATTTAGTATGGCCAACCCCATCAAAACCGATAAGAATTTTTCATGCTCCTTCGCATCGACAGATGAAAGGCACGTCTTATTTGATTGAGGCCGTTAAACAACTAAAGAAAAAATACAAAATCACCTTAGAAATAGCCGAAGGAATTCCAAATGCTGAAATATTAAAAAAGTTTGGAAAAGCGCACATAGTGGTTGACCAATTGCTTGCTGGATCCTATGGTACATTCACGGCGGAAGCTATGGCTTCGGCTCGCCCGGTAATTACCTATGTGCGCGAAGATTTGTTTAGTAAATACCCTAAAAAACCACCGATATTGTCGGCGCATATCGATAATATTACCGAAGTTTTAGAGAGTGCGATAAAAAACAAAACAAAGACATTAAAAATGGCCAAAGCCGGTCAAAAATATGTATTGAAGCACCACAGTGCAACTGCAATTACCAACCAGCTCATAACCGCCTACGGATTAGATAATGCGAGTTTTGATGATAACTGATGATGCAATAATCGATAGACACATTTCATCACCTATGGCCTGTTCGCCAAGCTTTCTACCATCTAAACTTTAAATTTAAATGAGTCTAAACCATGCAATTAACTAAACCTTGAGAATAGGCAAAGTAACACCGCTTTTTTCATTAAACTGCATACCCACCTCGGGTATAAACTCTGCCGACTAGCGTACATCACGCACATAAAGAGCCATATCACCACATGAAACCAAAAAATGCCCGTATGAGAATGTATCTAGTATTTCTACAGACTGGTTGATAGCTGATTTTGTTATTAGAAAGCGCACTCTCCCAATACGGATGTTTTATGATACAGCTTTAATGCAGTGAATAACTCATTCACATTTTTTTTGATCTTTATTCAAACAGCAAATTTGGCTTTGTACTCGTCAAACGCCTTTAACATAATCGCCTCAGTAGCGATATTCATACGCCTTGTTGCAGGATTGGTTTTATACTCATTTACTTTGGGTCTTTTCAACAAATCATCAAAATTTTGCAGCATCCAAATTTCCATTTGATAATGTCGCTCTGCAAGGGTTAATATATGGTCTTCAAGAAAAACCGGTGTTTCGCAATGATAAATGATTTCACCAGCATCCGTATGTTCGTCAATAATATGAAGCGTATTACCAAGTCGAAGACCATTTAAAATGTCCCATTGGAAAGTATCCAACCCTCTGGTTGCGGGAATTAAACCTGCGTGACAATTAAGTATTTTACCAGAATTTGCAAAACCCTGGTCTATTAAATTAGAACCACCAATTATGAAGTAATCATATTTATCAATTTGAGACTCCCAATCTTGGTATAAGTGAACTTTATTTCCATCCCGCATTGAAATGCTTTGCACAGAGCATCCTTCTAGTGACCCTGGTCTATGATCAACAAGTACTTCGCGTGGTTTACGTTTTACGAAAGGCATTATCATAAAATCAATTTCATGCCGCCCAGATTCGCGAAGACCAAAATAAACTTGAGCGGTCTTTTTATGCGGATGGTCGTAAGTAAGAAGGCATATTTTCATTTGCTATTCCCCTTAAGAAAGCCAATAACTTTATCAGCATTTTCAATTGCATAATCCAAAGCATTTTTCTCCATATTGTCTATTGCGTTTATCTTTGCACCTTGCTGTACAAGTATTTCCATAATACGCAAATCACCATCGCCAAACGCAGCCGTCTTAGCATACATCAGGCAGGTAGTGCCATTTTTGTTACGTGCATTGACATCCCCACCAGATTTTATCTCAGATATTACCGCATCTAAATTTCCGGTCATGCAGGCGTGCATAAGAGGCGTCACATCAGACCTATTATTATAATACATTTAGTCTTCCAAAATTCATCAAAATTAGAGTAATTGCTCAGCAAAATTATCTCAATATACAATTGAGTCAATATCATAATTAGCACGACAAAACAGGTATAAACTTTCTCAAAATAACAATCACTTACCAGTTCGCCTTAAATGCCGCTGGAACACCGATAAAGAATCCAAGCTTTCGCTTCTGATACTTTTATTATCACGGCTGACTTCTAGTCGAGAGTTTTTCATTACTTCGCCTTCCAAAAACCACCAAGAAGGTAACGGTACTGTACGGCCGGCGCCAAGAAATACCGGAGCTTGCGAATTGTCCATAGCATTACCAATTATTGCAATGCGCTGTTTCTGTGCATGTATCATTGTTCTGGAAGCGGAGTGTGACCAGTTATCTTGAACATCCAATTCCAACTGCGCCTTATCACTGGCCAGTTCCCATGAGGCTTCAAAGTTAAGCGGCGCAAAGTACATTTCACCAATTGGCACCGGCGTACTTGGCATTCCATTGCGGTATTGAAAACAAATCATTATGATTTCTCCTGTGGCAATAAAGTCTTGCGGTAATTCAAAACTTATCTGTTTCCATTGCTGATCCGCTGTGCCACCGAAATTACCAAGCTCCAGATATCCGCGAAACGTGTCACGAACCAACACTGTTATCGCTTGCTCACTAACATCTCGAAACCCGAAAACAAAAGTAGTTCTTTGCGCCACAACCACCACCGGAAAACACACCGGAGCCCAACCATCTGCACCGCCAAAATCCCCAAACAGGCGACAAACGCCGCCTTGGGTATCCTCAACCAGCTCACCCCAATTTGTGTTGGCATTACAAACATGAACCGGAAACTGTAATGACTGACCTATGGCCTCGGCACAGGCATTGGCGGCAACCCGACTGGCATCAAGGGTTTCGACCATAACCCCCTCGTTCAAAACTTGCTCGTCCAGCGCACACACAAGTATTGTGCCATAAGTTGGACGTGTTAAGATACTTTGCGGGGATTCTTTTCGCGTCAACCAGACGAATATTTCTGTCTGCCATACTCGCTGTGTTGGGTTTTCAAATAATGCCGGCGCCAAAAAATGTGCGCTGTCCAAATCAATATCCGATCGCAGCTTATCACCCTGTATCTTTGTGCAGGCTGGACACATAGCAAAAGCAAATGAATGCGGATCAATACCCGATGCCAACTCAATCGCAGAACCTAAAGGCGATATTTTACGCCAAGTGTTCCCATAATAGGAATAAACTCGGCACTCGAAATCAGCGGAAAACCATTGTTGAATTTGTTGCTTATCAATGCTCTGGATATGCCCATTCGGGTGAAATTTGGTTTGGCAATGCTGACACTGGGTTAATTGTGTTTCTAATGGCTCGTGGTTAGGGCAAGCAATAAGAATGTGTTTATCACTGACTCTTGCAAGCTCGGAGCAGGTTTGTTTTAATTCACGATCGTTTAAATGCTCCAATACATCGACACAAATACTTGCATCAAAACTACGATCAGCAAATGGCAGGGATTCAAGACTTGAATTTACAACAGGGTGTTCACATTTTACCAAAGCTTCAAAACTCAAATCAACGCCGGTCACATTTGCAACTTTTGACAATCCATCCAATAAGCGTCCATTCCCACAACCCGCGTCCAAAATTGATCCAATATCAGATGCCCAAACACCTGCTACCAATGACAATAATTCCGATGCTGGCTCATCAAACTCATTGTTCCATAACCCGGTTTGTGAAAAATATTTAGATTTTGTCATATCTAACTTTACATAATTTTCTAAAATTAATATTGCTGACAATCAGCATTTTTTCCACACGATTGTCAATTCGCTGCTCGAACTTGACACTACTACACCAACAGTTAAACCAAGCTTGCAAAAAGACGGAGAAGTTTAATGTGTGGAATGGCAGGAATACTTAATTTATTAGGAGAGCCGATCCCCTCCATAGAACATAAAGTCAACGTTCTAGGGGAACTTATAAAACATCGAGGCCCCGATGGCGAAGGCCGTTGGGCCAATGCTAGCAATGAAGTCGGTCTTGCCCATCAACGTCTTACCATCATTGATTTATCGGACATGGGGGCACAACCCATGCACGCACAAAACGGCACCAGTTTGACTTTTAATGGCGAAATATACAATTATATTGAGTTAAGAGAACAGCTGTCCAACAAGTGGGGTTTTCAAACCAATTCCGACACCGAATGTATTTTCGCCGCTTATGAACAGTGGGGCGATCAATGTGTTGATCACTTACGGGGGATGTTTGCCTTTGCGTTGTGGGACGAGAAAAAGAAAAAACTATTATTGGCCAGAGACCGGTTCGGCATCAAGCCACTTTATTATGCCTTGCTTGGCGAACAATTGGTATTTGCTTCCGAGATAAAGGCTCTGTTACCTTTCCTTCCGGCAATAACCACGAACCCATTGGCACTGACTGAATATATTACTTTTCAACAACCAATGACAGATCTCACCATGTTTGATGGGGTAAGGCAGCTAATGCCTGGACACATAATGAGTGTGCAAAATGGCAACAGTAAAATACACAAATATTGGGATGTTGTATTCGACCACGATGATTCAATGACTTTGGATAGTTGCCAACAGCGTATACGGGAATTGATGTCGGACTCGATAAACGTTCACTTGCGTGCTGACGTGCCTATCGGTAGTTATTTGTCCGGCGGTATTGATTCAAGCCTGGTGGCGATGATGGCCAAACAGCAAGATAGTCAGAACACTCAAACATTTCACGGTAAATTCACCTGCCACCCTGGTTATGATGAAAGTCATTTTGCGCAAATGGTTGCCGACCAATCTGATTTGCAAATGCATAGTATTGATATTTCCTCGGCAGATTTTATCCAAAATATTGATAAAATAATTTACCACCTTGACCACCCGATTGCCGGCCCGGGATCCTTTCCGCAATACATGGTTTCTCAATTGGCTAGCAAGCATGTGAAAGTAGTTCTGGGGGGGCAAGGTGGCGATGAGATATTTGGCGGGTATGCCAGATACATGGTCGGATATCTTGAACGGCTGCTGCTGGGGGCGCTTGATGGAGAGCTGAATACGGGAAAGTTCCCGATTTCATTTGGCGATATTGTTCCCAACCTTACCGTGCTTAAAGAATACAAGCCATTGATGGGGCAATTCTTTGCCAAAGGCCTATTTGAAGACTTGCCTTCGCGATATTTTCGCCTTGTCGATCGCTCCACAGATATGCAAGATGAAGTCGACTGGGGTGTACTAGATAAAGGTCACGCTCGTAATGCCTTTGATGAAGCATTCCATAGCCAAACGGCCTTTCCTGATGGTCAGGGACAAGACTTTGATCGTATGACCCATTTTGATTTCAAACGTCTATTGCCAGCATTGCTGCAGATCGAAGATCGAATGAGCATGGCGCATGGTATCGAATCTAGAGTTCCGTTTCTTGATCACAATTTGGTCGAGTTTATGGCTACAGTTCCCAATAAAATAAAGTTTGAAGGCGGAAAACTCAAACAATTATTAAAATCAACATATAAAGACATTTTGCCCAAACCAATTGTTGAGCGCCGGGACAAAATGGGTTTTCCTGTTCCATTAAAAGAATGGTACCAGTCCGATCTTAGCGATTTTGTCCAAGATACCTTTCGTACAGAAGCTGCTCGTTCACGGCCATTTATGCGTTCCGACCATATTTTGGCAAATTTCGATCAAGGCGGGCAATTTTCCAGAAAAACATGGGGTCTGCTCAGTCTAGAACTCTGGTTTCAAAAATTTCACGACCAACAGTCCAAATACAAAAATCTTGTCAAAGACTAAATTTTCCGTCTTGAATTATAATTCATATATTTATTGAGAGAAACATGGCTAAAATCATCACTATAATCGGCGCCCGTCCGCAATTCGTCAAAGCTGCCACCATCAGCCGTCTTTTAGAAAACCACCCGACGCTTGAAGAGGTCGTTATCCATACTGGACAGCACTATGATGATAACATGTCAGAAATTTTTTTCCGACAACTAAAAATGGGCAAGCCAAAATACGAATTAAGCCTTGGTGGAGGTAATCATGGGGCGATGACTGGAAGGATGTTGGAGAAAATCGAAGAAATAATGCTTAAAGAACAACCAGACATTACTTTGATATATGGCGACACCAACTCGACGCTTGCTGGCGCACTGGCCGCATCCAAATTACACATTCCCGTTGTACACGTCGAAGCTGGATTGCGTTCTTTTAACAAGAAAATGCCAGAAGAACTTAATCGCATCCTAGCTGACCACGTTAGCGCGCTCTTGCTGTGCCCGACCTCGACCGCAATCAACAATCTGAAGAATGAAGGCATAAACAAGGGTGTTTTTCATATTGGTGATGTAATGTTTGATGCCACCAAATTCGCCAGCCAGATAGATGATGAAACCTCAATCATCAAAACATTGGGAATCGAAGATAAAGATTATGCAGTCTGCACCTTGCATCGCGCTGAAAACACAGATGACCAAGAACGATTTACTTCATTACTTAGTTTTTTGCGTAACCAAGCCAAAACACAAGAAATTATTTTCCCGGTACACCCAAGAACTAAGAAGCTATTAAAAGGTCGCGAAGCTGAACTAACTAATATTCGATTGATAGAACCAATTGGATATTTTGCCATGCAAAAACTGATGAGCCAGTCAAAATTGATATTAACAGATTCTGGCGGCTTGCAAAAAGAAGCCTATTTCCACGGCAAGCCTTGTATCACACTTCGCGATGAGACCGAATGGGTGGAAACCATCAATAGTGGCTGGAACCGCTTATGGACCCAAGACGAATACATAACGCCACGCAGCACAATAACCGAATACGGCAATGGTAATGCCGCCGAACTAACCATTCAGCAAATGGAAAGTTACTTATCAAATAAGTTCAGACATTAAATCACAATTAACTCTTTGTTCTACGAGCATATCAAGGATCATCTTAAAATAAGTAAATGCTCCAGTGCCGTGGAATCTCTGTTTCTCTAATACAGAAAATGGCGCAATAGTTAAATCTGAATAATTACCGACAACACTACGTCGATGACTTTCAGTAGGTGAATTTAAATATAAAGCCATTGGGTGAAAGTTAATTACCTTCAACCCTGCGCAATGGATTGGTAATTGATCCAAAGTCCATGGTAAGTTCATATCGCAATGAATACCATCTTCCCAAAAATACGGAATGCGAACCATTTGATTGTAATCACGATGCGGGCAAAGAAATGGCATACCCCATTGTATATTGCTAGCTTCATATTTTAACTGAAATTCATTGGCAAAATCACAAGTATTTTGACCAAAAAAATTGCGATGGCTCCTAACGCCAAGCGCATCAGGAAAAATATCCAACAAAAATGATAGCTGATATTTAAGATCTTTTTGCTCAACCGTGCGAGTATAATCTGGGTGTACGCCAATTTCAATATTCGGTTGTGGTTGCAAAAGTAATGACGACTTATGTGTAGCAAAAACCGTCATTTTCAAATTTCTTTTTTCAATCTCCGCAAGCATTACTTCAACTGCATAATCAGGGGCCCAATCAATATCCGCTGAAAGGTAGACTTTATTTAAACTGTCTATATTCAAAGAGTCGACCCACTGGCTTTTAGAAGCGAAGTCTCTAAAGTTGTCAGTAAAAGGCATTATTGATTGCATCGTCAGTATCCATAAGAATTGTTTAGTGTTTTTATTAGTACATTTTAGTATATAATCACTAACTCCCTACTTTCCCTGTAGCAAGTAAATCACCAGTATTACTAAGACCCACTGGCTTACCAATTTTCCTATAACACTCAAATAAAATTTCCTGCTCTCTTTCCCAACCATAAAGATAGCCATACTTTAAAATATTTCTCTTAAACCGTGCAAGGTTTTTACCGGAATCCGAAAACATTTCAGTGATAGCTATTCCGAATCCTTCAGCTAAAGCAAACTCACCTAAAACACCAAACTCATGCTCTTCTAAGACAGTTCTAATGAATGGCAAATCATTTGAAACAATAGGCAATCCTGCAGTAATAAATTCATAAAGCTTATTTGGAGAGGCAAGCTCCACATGGGTCCCTTCGGGAATATATGGAATAATTCCCGCATCCGCAGAGGCTGTCCACCATAACAACTCGTCCCAAGGAACCGCATCAATTGTGTGAAGCCTATCACCAACACCGAATTCCTTAGCCTGATTTCTTGCTTCCTCTAAATCCCCATAACCAAGCAAAACCAAATGGATATCTTTGCTAACATCATTCAAAGACATTATAAGTTCCTCGATGCCGCCGCGAGACTTATGAATCCAACCCTGCAATAATAATATTTTGTCTTTTTTCTTTAGCTTTAGCTTTTTTCGAATGCGATCATCATGTTGAGCGTGAGCTGAAAATCCTTGGGGCGGCATAGTGGCGTTTTGTATAACTGTGGGCTTATCAATATTGTACATCTTGGCGACATAATCAGCGGCATTAGGATTAACTATAATTATTTCATCTGGGATATTAATCATCTTCTTTTCAATACGGTACAGCGTTTTCTTTTCTTTTTCAGTAAGAGTTGCTATTAATGGATATATCTCGTGCATGTCATAAATAAGTGGAATATTCAGATCCTTACTTACGGATACGCCCGCAGGTAGTTGCGGCAAATCATGCACGTGCAAAACATCTGGCTTGAAATATTTTGCCTGTTGAATAAAATATTCGCCCAACTTTGGGTTTCGATTTAAATACGCACCAAACCTACATGCCACTCTAGACATCTTATATGTTCCAACAGCTAAAGCACGTAATATAAATTGTTTTAATAGAAAAATTTTAGTTTGAATAGATTTATATTTTTGTAGCACGAAGCAGATAGCATTCTTTTTTTTCTCACGAGCTACATAAATTTTAACATCTATACTATATGCTAAATCATTAATTTTTTTTTGATTTTTGACTGACATAACATTTAATATATTTACGAAACTTTGCTGATATACTGGTGCATTTTTTTGAATAAAATGTAAGCTTGCAACTGCAGCAATTCGCATAATTTTTAGCTTATTCACCACCTCGAATGCAGGGAATCTATCAAAATCACCATACGGATCCTCTCTTGCCAGCAAAACAACTTCTTCACCTTGTTCTATAAGTGAATTCGCTTCTAGCAATATTCGCCGATCTATATTCACATCATCAGTGATCATTACTATGCGCATAGAATATACCAAGCCTCCAAGAAATATTGTTACCATAACATGCCGTTAGGAAATCATGATTCTTCGTGACATAATAATGACAGAAGACTAAAGTCAACTCTTGATATAAAGAAAAGAGCTTGCCCTTAAATTCTCAAGGCTAAGCTAACCAAACAAATTGGTGTACCTCTGATACATAACTGTAAACATTATAAATATACCTCAGAACCCCTTATACTTTATCTAAAATCCAAAAAAGCTCCAAACCTCATAACTGTAATGTTTTACGGCTGCAGGTTAGGTGCTAAATATAGCGTGCCAGATACAATTTTGGCCGCAAATTAATATCAATAGTAACCAAAATTCAGCTTAACACCGGTTAAAATTAATCAATAGGTGAGCGGCGTTTTTCGTCTTGCTCACAAAAATGATCGGCAAGAGTTTGTCGAATTTCGCGAATTTTCTCTTGCGCGGCTTGAGGATAATAATCAAAAAAATGATTCATCCAAGGGTGTTGTTTTTTAGTAGTAAAATCCCTTACCAACCTCACGTCCCCTCTAACCAAACCTTTCTCACCAACGACAAAGGCACCCTTTGGAATTTCTCCCCCAACCTTCGCGCATGCTGCAACAAATGCTCCGACACCCAAAACGGCACCTGGAAGGATGATCGCCATTGCACATATAACCACCCCATCACCTAAAGTAACACCACGCTGCAATCCGGAGGGAGGAATAGGGTCATTAGTTAAAACGACATTAGGGAAAATCCAAACTAAGTCACCAATTTGACTTCCGCGCCCAATATTAACACTGCTATGAAATCTGACAAAATCACCAATAATAGTATCGCCCTCTAAGGAGTTGTAACTGCCAATTTGCAAATTAATTCCAGCCGATATGCCTTCCCGAACTAAACAATGATGCCCCGTACTCAAATCAGAGCCGAATGTTGATCCTCCGTACATTACAGAATGAGACCTTATTATAGCATTTTGTCCAATTACCAGCTTGTTGCCATTGAGAGGTCGAGAATCACCCAAAACACAATAATCGTCAACTTTGCAATTATCCCCGAGAATTACATTCTCGTGAATTACAGCGGTTCTAGATAAAAAACAATTTTCACCAATTTGCGCGTCAGAAGATATGTTGCTCATTTATTTCACTCTATATATCATATTACTGCCCCGGTAAACTATAAGAACTCTTAATAAGCATACCACCTCAAACAAGATTTTATAAATAAATTTACCACCAAACCTAAGTAGAAATTTATTCGATATTCATTTTATATAGATTTCATTTTTCGAGCTTGCAAGTACGCCAGCCAAATAGATAATAAAACCTCAATCAGCAAAACATTGGAAATTATAGATAAAAATTATGCAGTTTGCACCTTGCGTCGCGCTGAAAACACAGATGACCAAGAACGATTTACTTCATTACTTGGTTTTGCGTAAACAAGCGAAAATACAAAAATTATTTTAATTTAATGGCTTCATTATGCCGTGCCTGTCCTTGTAATAGTAATATTTGTTCCGACAAAAATACGGCCTTTGCTCTGGGCAGTTCATAAATTAAATCGATTCCCACTGGATGATAAATAGGCAAATCAATTGCCTCTACTTCTTTACCGGCAATCATATCCTGAATAGAACCTAAATAAATTCTCCCCTGCATTGCATCTAAAACGACAGTTCCAATTTCAGTTTGAACCTGAGCAATTGCATGTGCGCCGCCAAATTCATTTTCATAAGATATAAAAGCTGTATCCAGTCCGTATCTTTCCAAAGTCTCAATTAACTGTACTGAATATAGGTTGCACATGCTTAACTGCTGGTCCAATGAATATAGATACCCGTCTGTCGGACTCCCGGGCATATAGCCACGATAATACATTTGAGTAGCGAAAACGCTTCTGACCAAATCAATATTGACTTCGCCATTGCTAGTATAAACACCGGCCTTTTTTAACGTGGTAATAATATCGCTGTAATGGGAAAATTCTTTCAAGTTCAAACCAACACCTTTTCCCTTGTCTTCGAAATACCCCTCCTTACTGTCATAGACTATCGTGCTCTCTTTGATTGTTGTTCGCCATTTCTTTGCCCACCAACCAGCAACTGAACAAGAAGTCATGCAAGCTCTTTCGTCTTCAGTAAAAATAGCTGTTACAAATGCAAGCTTTGCGGAAACATCAGTGAACTGCTCGGCAAGCGTATCGTCATTAAACATACCGATACGAAAGGCACGCAGCAGGCTTGGATACCATTTTGAGGGAGAATGGAAATAATAATTCCCAATCCAGATCATCTGTATTTTCTCACCGGGGCCTTTGATATCTACCTGCAATGCCGACGGGCCAATGTAGGACGATTTAAAAGGCGGTAATGGGTATTTCTGGAAAGGTTGCACTACTTTCCAGCTTCTTTTACCGTCATTAGTTTGCAATTGTAGAAGCCGAAACTGATAGTCTTTTAATGTTCCACGCCATAACTTCCCATAGCGAACTTGCAACTCAGTACCTGTGGAAACTGATGTAGTTTGCGGGCTAACCAGAATTCTATCAACAAAATCTGTAGTGCTGTCTGCACGCGCGGCAGCACTAATTAGCATCGCTAAAAAGAATAACTTTAGTGGCCACACGATAAATTTCATCTTAGACGTTATATGCATTTTTACCCTCGATCAATTGAAACACCATTATACGTTTTTGCGCAATGAGGATAACATAAACTACATAGCTAAAAGCAGTCACTCCAATGCACTATTGCGTTATTTATGTCTAACAGACATGTATCAAAAATTCAAGGTGGACATATAGCGCAAGTCCTCGCGGCAGGCTTTATAGTTCCTAAAGTTTCGGCGTTAGCATTCAAATGATTTAATCATTTATTTTTCCTTATCAGTCAACATAGTTTGACCCAACAGTGACAACCAATAGTAGCGTAATAAGCACTAGCATTTCTATATTGTCGATTATCCCGGTAAATTAAGTAAAAGCACTAGACTTAACAACCACAAGGTGATAGCCAGCTCGCTTGGTTTAATATTCAAAATATAGCTAGGAAATTTAACATGAATGTCTTTAAAGTAGTCGATGCATCGGGACAGCTTTATAATATCAACCCGAATAAAGTACTACACGTACAGGTGATCAATGGTGCCGGCTTAGTAACACTGGAAAACAATGTTTCCATTAATACCGGCGCCAACATGCCAGATCTGGAAAACCTGTTTGCACAAGCATTAGCAACCATTAAATAAAATAGTGAATAATAGGTTGAGGCTTTTAATTTTTATTAATTTAACTATAAGCTCCAACCAAATGCTATGAAATATGCAATCTGATTCTCATTATAAAAAGCTTTCGATAGAGCTTATCCATGAGCGACTTTTGCATATCAGACCATAATACCTTTTTCTGTTCAATACATTAGGTGATAACTAATGACTAATGCATTTGTTGCGGTTGTCGGCTGTGGGTATTGGGGTAAAAACCTTGCTCGTAATTTTGCTCAACTAGGAGCGTTACGAGCAATCGTTGATCCCGATGAAAAGGCTGCCAAAAATCACGCCACCACTCATGGAGTTATCGCCATAAGCATGGAGCAAGCTTTGGCAGATCCGCGAATCAAAGCGCTAGCGATTGCAGCACCAGCCGAGTTGCATAAAACATTGGCAATACAAGGAATAGAAGCTGGCAAACATGTGTTTGTCGAAAAGCCGCTGGCTTTGACAGTTCCTGATGGCGAGGCCATGGCGGCCAGTTCAGTCAAGCACGGCCGGGTTTTAATGGTTGGTCATTTATTACAATATCACCCGGCATTCCAGAAAATGTTGCAATTGGTTCATAGCGGTGAATTCGGTAATATTCGCTATGCCTACTCCAACCGCCTAAGTACTGGAAAGTTCCGTTTAGAAGAAAATGCTCTTTGGAGCCTTGCACCACATGACTTCTCCATGCTGCTGGCTCTGCTTGATGAAGAGCCGACAACAGTTACCGGATCCGGCGGAGCTTGGGTCACAGAGGGTGTTGAAGATATGTTCCGGGTCGATATGAATTTTGCCTCCGGTCGCAAAGCTCACATTTTTGCCTCATGGCTGCACCCTTTCAAAGAACAAAAACTGGTGGTGGTAATGGAAACTGGTATGTTAGTTTTTGAGGACAGTCAGCCTGAGCCAAGAAAAAAACTGGCTCTTTACCGACACACTATATCCACTACAGACGGCACTCCAACACCGAACAAAGCTGATGTTGAATACGTTGAATTTAACATCAATGCGGAACCGCTAAAAGAAGAGTGTCGTCATTTTGTACAATGTTGTATTGACGGCAATAAACCTAAAACAGATGCTGACGAAGCATTGCGCGTGTTGCGGGCATTAGTCGCAGCAGGTTAGATAAATCAAGTGTTATGGTGGCAAGGCCACTAGGAAAAGGAAATAGAATTATGGGAATGGCGTTTATTGATCTGCAGGCGCAACGTAGCAGAATAGAAGATAAAATAAACTCTGCGGTCTTAAACGCAGTGGCTGATGGCAAATATGTCATGGGTCCGCAAGTTAAGGAATTAGAGGCAAAGTTAGCTGAATTTGGCAAGGCCAAACATGTATTGGCCTGCGGCAACGGTACGGATGCACTGGTTTTGCCGATGATGGCTTGGGGAATTGGTGAGGGTGACGCTGTATTTTGCCCAAGTTTCACATTTGTCGCCACCGGCGAGATTGTACCATGGATCAATGCCACACCGGTATTTGTCGATATTTTACCAGATACTTATAATATGGATCCGGAAAACCTGGAAACGGCGATAAAAGCGGTTATAGCCGCAGGAGAGCTAACCCCAAAAGTAATTATCGCTGTTGATCTATTCGGCCAACCAGCAAACTATCCAGTTATTTCAGCCATAGCCAAGAAATATGGTATGAAGCTAATAGCCGATAGCGCACAGGGTTTTGGTTCGACTTTGCACGGTAAGCACCCATTACATTGGGCAGACGCCGCAACTACCAGCTTTTTTCCAGCGAAACCACTTGGCTGTTATGGCGACGGTGGCGCAGTATTAACCGACTGCGACGAGACCGCCGCGGCAATTGATTCAATTCGCGTACATGGCAAAGGCACTGACAAATACGACAATGTCCGCATTGGCGTAAACAGCCGGCTAGATACAATTCAGGCAGCTATATTGCTTGAAAAACTAGCAATTTTTGCCGACGAAATTGAAAAACGTAATGAAATTGCCAGAGCGTATAATGCCGGTTTGGGCAATATAGTAAAACAAGTACCTCGAGTAATTGACGGCGGAATTTCTGTTTGGGCTCAATATACTATTGAAGTCGAAAATCGCGAAGAATTGGGCGCTTACCTAAAAGATCGGGGCATTCCAACTGCGGTTTACTATCCAAAACCAATCCATATGCAGACCGCTTATAGTGACTTTCCTGTTGGAGATGGTGGAGTAGCTGTATCAGAAGAAAAAGCGAAAACTGTAATTTCCTTACCGATGCACCCCTATTTAGCAAAAGATGATATAAATAAAATCATCAATGCTATACAGGATTTTTACATCTAATTGAGGGTAATTAATTGTGAGTACAAAAAACAAGAATCTAGACGAAATTAGCCTTTCATTTATTCGCCGTACCGAAGAGCGCAAATTGCGAATTGGTATTGTTGGTATGGGCTATGTGGGATTACCGCTAGCAAAAGCATTTATCACTGCAGGATTTCGCGTCGTTGGCTTTGATATTGATGCTAGCAAGGTTTCCCAATTACAAGCGGGTCAGACTTATATCAAACATATTCCCTCTGAACAAATACAGGAAATGAATGCTACAGGTCTATTTTCCGCCACCACTAATTTTAGTGGCCTAGAGGTGGTTGATGCTATCTTGATTTGTGTACCCACCCCTTTGAATGAACATCGTGATCCTGATTTATCATACGTTGAGGCCACTACAAAGGTAATAGTCAAGCATTTACAAGTGGGTCAGTTAATCGCATTGGAATCAACTACTTACCCAGGAACATCAGAAGAAATAATGTTGCCGGTGCTTGAATCATCAGGGTTATCTGCCGGGCGAGATTTTGCAATTGCCTATTCACCGGAACGTGAAGATCCAGGCAATCCTGATTTTGGAACAGCTACGATTCCTAAAATTGTTGGCGCCAACACCAAAGCTGAATCGGCCATGGCTTGTGCTATGTACCGCGCGATAGTTTCCGATGTAGTTGAAGTTAGCGACCTGAAAACTGCAGAAGCCGTAAAATTAACTGAAAATATTTTTCGCGCCGTCAATATTGCTTTAGTCAATGAATTGAAAATTGTTTATTCGGAAATGGGTATTGACGTTTGGGAGGTAATAAAAGCAGCTGACACTAAACCATTCGGGTTTATGGCGTTTTATCCTGGTCCGGGACTTGGCGGACATTGTATCCCGATTGACCCATTTTATCTAACTTGGAAGGCCAAGGAATTCGGACTAAATACACGGTTTATTGAACTAGCTGGCGAGATCAATTCAAAAATGCCGGAACACGTTATCATGCAAATGTTAATGGCTATGAATGATAAACTTGGCTTGGCCATGAAAAACACCAAAGTTCTGGTTATTGGCATGGCATATAAAAAGAATGTCGATGACATGCGTGAAAGCCCGTCATTAGAGCTCGTAGAAATACTTAAAAAACGCGGAGCCGAAGTATCATATTATGATCCATTTATTCCGGTAACACCATTGATACGAGAATATCCTACATTGGCAGGCATGCGTTCTATTGACTGGACGGCCGAGGCTTTGAAAAAATTCGATGTTGCGCTTATTGCAACAGACCATTGTCAAGTAGACTATGAATTACTGTCAAGAATATGCCGCTGATAATTGACACCAGAAATGCTTTAGTTGAGTTTCAATCTGATAACATCGTTAAGGCTTAAATTCGCTATTGCAGAATTTACCGCCTTAACAAAATCGGATATTGATCAGTTTTGACAAAAACATAAAGTGTATCCAAGAGCAATGAAGCAAAAACTCAAAGTCCTGTTAATTGCAAGACATTTTCCTCCACACATATCTGGCGGAGCACGCAGACCGTATCTATTGGCAAAAGAGCTGATGAATTTGGGCTGTACGGTAAATGTTTTCGCCCCTGGTATTCCTGACGACATAGAGGGCTTTGTTGTTCCACACCCAATGCCGGTTCCAAACAATCAGCCGGCCCAAAAACCCAGTTTACGTGACTTTGCCAGAACAGTGTTGCTTTGGCCAGATGCAGATATTCGTTGGAGCAAAATAGTCGTTCGCGCGGTAAAGGAAAATTTGCCCTTCCAACCGGACTGGATCATAACCACTTCTCCTCCGGAATCTATTCATCATGCAGGACGAATATTAAAAGAACACTATAATTGTAAATGGTTGATTGATTTTAGGGATTTTTGGCTACAACGCCCGCTTCGACCAGCTTTGCAATCACCAATTCGCCGATTGATAGAACGACAAATAGCCCAGAAATACTGCCAAAGCGCAGACCTTATGGTTGCCGTAGATAAATACATTTGTGAGGAAACAAAATTATTTGCTCCAAAAGTTCCGGCATTTGTGCTTCCTCATTGTTCATTATCACCACCCGACCAAACCATTGACTTACCAGAAAACCGAATAAATCTGGTACATACAGGCTCTTTCTCCTTATCTGATCTTGATCGAAAAATCGAACAACTAAAAGAAGACTTTGTTCAAGCCTGCAAGAAAAACCCAAGTTTATTATTACATCTCGCCGGACGATTAACCGAACAAGAGTTGGCTTTCATTGACCAGGAGCTGCCAAAGGATAATGTGAAAGTTCTTGGTATACTCCCAATTGAAGAAGCACTAGCCTTGCAAAGAGCTGCTGATGGACTGCTATTAGTTGGCTCGCCTTATTCAGATGTGCCTCCGGGAAAGTATGCGGAATACCGGCAATTTTCCAAACCAATAATTACTGTAGGAAAAGCCCGCTGGATAGCTGATGTAAATGGTACTCAAAACGCGCTCGAATTGCTTATTGACCTTAAAAAAGGTTCAACGGGCAAACCAGTCGCGCCGACACCGACACCACAAGCCGTGGCCAAACAGCTACTTGGGTATTTCGAAAAAATCCAATCACAATAACTATTGTGGCCCGCTATATGGAACAAGTACATCTATTGATGCTTTTTGTTTGCCACTGATACCAAAAGAATTGTTCTGGGTTAACCGTGAGTAATCCTGATTTCTCTGATCAGACGGAATATACGACACGATACCATTAGTATCAGTTACTTTTTGAAACTCAGTCAGTTTTACAAATTGCTGTTTCGACATATCCTTATATCTCCGCGTTTAGTTCAAGGCTCTGAACACCAGCCGTAGTTTGCGCGGCGATCAGTGATTGTGCATTCGTACCAATTGGCGAAAAGCCGGTACCACCACCAGCAATAGACGGTGTAGAGCGCATATTCATTGTGGCCAGTTGCGAGGTATTGGCTGATACATGAATGTCCATTTTGCGATAATACCTATAACATAATTGTTGTTCTATTGCCGTTGGGCGCACTTCAAATTCCGAACTTATTGGCCCTGGTTCAAATTGTACATTTGCAAAATCAATATTACCATCTTGAACAGCGGTAGAGGTGTTTGCATACAACGCCAGTAATAGGTATGAGTTTTGCCCAATGGTTTTGCCGCTTATATCGGGAATTTGAAATGTGTGGCTAAGTTTCTGCCAACTGGTTGAAATCGGGTAATTCAACAAAGGCTGTAGTGTAATTTGAGCGTCTCCACCAATGCCAAAATTCTGAAAACAGTATATATGCAAATTGGTTGCTGTGGCGGCTCTAACGAAAAAGGATATAGTTGCCGCCATATTGCTAAACACCCGTACATTTTCTATACGTTGGCAAAATGCCTGCCATGTAGTCTTGGTTTGCACGTCAAACCTAGCGAAATGGCGTACTACCGGAAAGTTACCAAGCTCGCCTGTTGGCATATTTTGTCTCGATACATCTGCTTGCCCACCAAAATAATACCACCTGTCTATTGCTGACGGGGTATTGGAGGCGCTGCTATTATTTGCTCTTTGCGCTATCGAGAAATTACCGTTAATGATAACATTGCGAAAGCCGTTTAGTGGCCCATCATTGATAGAAGCTGCCTCAATTCCATTGGGGAAAATTGCTTTGGCGCTGGACTGCTCAAGTAACAATGCGGTTTTGAATTGACTACCGTCTGCGCTAACTCGAAATGCAAAGTCATCATTGCCAACCAGACCAATTTCAGCCTTTCCGACCCAGTTAGACTGATACAACAAAGAAAGAGTGTTCGCTTGCGTTTGCTTGTTCAGTGTTAATCGCAAATCACCAGTTCCACCTTCTGGCGTGTTTTTTGCAGCAAACAAGGCATTATTAATAACCATAGAAACCGGATTACCAACACTGTAATCAGTACCAACACCCAAACCCTGTAATTGGTTCAAACCATCAATGCTTGTTGTAAATGATTGCCAAACAAAGCCATCAAATTGCAATAACTCCGCAGTATCTTTACACCAGGCAAGCCAACCATTTAGCGGTGTATGAAAAACCAGGCACCATCTCTGTAAGCTGCAATTTGTTGTTCTTTTCCAGCCCATTCATTTTGAGAATTCGCCGCTGGAATATAACGCTGGCCTTCAACGGGATTTAATGGCGGGGCGTTAAGCGATTGAGATTCAACGCTCAGGTGTAACAAATCGTCTATAATCCCAAGACTTTGATTGACCGTAACGTGCTTCTGCGCCTGATCTGCTACCAGATAAGGAAAAGAAATATTTTTTGTATTTTCTGACATATAAACTCCACATCTCTTGAGGCCATATAATAGTGTTGCCAGCTCACTGTCGGATAACATATAAGGTATCTCTTGCGGTTATCACTAACCTTAGAAACTTGCGGGATTGATTGTGCGGGGTCTTATTTATGTATCTGGTGTTCTTTGACTAGAGTTATTTTCATCACCTCCATGGACGTAGCAGCCAATGGACGGATCCGTAAACAGGCGGATAGTTTGGCACAAAATGGCTATAAGGTTACGGTTGTCGGGCCAGAGTGCCATTGGGAAGATAACCAACCTGCGCACTTTTCTTTTATTGCACTTGATAAAGACAATAAGTGGGTGAAAATGCTGATCCTCACAATCAGCTTGCTAATAATAACATCAAGTCTTTTTATCGCATTTATTTCCTGGATTTTATCTGTGTCGGTTTTGTTTGTGACGGCTATTTCGGGGATTGCCGTGTTATTCTTGGTGTTTCTGACATTCCGACACAAAATAAACAATTTGCTCTCCTCTATATTCACAGGCGAACAACAGTTATTGCCTACACTTGTGAATTGGCTGTCGCACCAGAAACTTTTATGGAATATTAAGTGGGCTTTACGAAACCTAAATTTCTCAATTATCGAAGTTTGTGATTATCAGGTGCTACAAGCAGGTATTGCCGCAAAAACAGCAACTAATTGTGCATTAGTTTATGATGCCGCAGAAATTTACCAAGGAATGCCCAGTGTCTCAGATGCAACGACCAGATACATTAATAAGCTAAATATAAAGGCTGGCAAATTCATTGATATGATATTTGTCGTCAACCAAATCCATCTGGAATTCTACGCAAAAGAGTATCCAGAAACAGCCCAACCAATAGTAATACGTAATTCTGCCCCGCAAATAGAAATGTTATCCAAGAGTGGTAAATTACACAAAGCCTGTAATTTACCCCGTCAGCAAAAAATAGCTCTTTTTCATGGTGGCTTTTCCCGACAAAGAGGTTTGCCGGAATTACTTCAGGGCGCTTACCGTTATGCACCTGATGACTGGACTGTAGTGTTGATGGGTGACGGTGCCTTAAAACAGGAGCTACAACAATTACAATCGCGGCTTACAAAAAAATGCAATCGCAAAATTGCTCCGGTTGTAATAATCCCACCAGTTCACTTTTCAGAGCTTTTTTCATATATTACAGATGCATCTTATGGTCTGATCCCATATCAAGGCGGAGTCGAAAATCAGGATACCTGCTCACCGAACAAATTATGGGAATACCCGATGGCCGGGGTTCCTGTTCTGGTTTCACCTCGAAAACTGATGAAGAAAATTGTCGAAGAAAACGATATTGGCTTGGTGGTTGAAGATCATCGCTATTGTAAACCAATATTTGAAGCTTTGAGTAACTTTGACTTAATTGTGCAGAAACAGAAAATTATTGCTTGTGACAAGTTTTCCAAACGAGAAAATTGGTCGCAAGAAGAAAAAATATTACTTGATGCCTACCAAAAACTACAAGGAAAGTCGCATAGAACTAGAGACTAGAATAAGTTTTGTCGCATTTCATATCGGAAAATCTCTAGCCCCTGCCAATACTGAAGTATTCGAAACCGCGGCTTTTCATGACTTTGGGGTTATAAATATTACGCAAATCAACAACAACTCTACCAGCCATAACATCACCTATCTTGTTCCACTGTAAAGCTCTGAACTGATCCCACTCGGTAATAATAACTAATACGTCAACACCTCTGGCGCAGTCATAAGCATCTTCGCAGAACTCAGCTTTAGGAAATAGAGGCTGTGCCTCTTGCATGGCTTCAGGGTCATAAACTCTTATATTTGCATCGCGCTCAATAAGAGTACGTATAATATCCAATGATGGCGCTTCTCGCATGTCATCGGTATTAGGTTTAAACGAAACACCAAGAACCGCGATTACTTTACCACTGACATCACCATCACAAGCAGTTATTACCCGCTGCGCCATAGACTCTTTACGCTGCTGATTTGCATTGACCACAGTCTCAATGATACTCACTGGCGAGCCAGCTTCTTTTGCTGTACGCACCAAAGCCAAAGCATCTTTGGGAAAACATGATCCGCCGTAACCGGGGCCCGCGTTTAGGAATTTGGAACCAATACGTTTATCAAGACCAATACCACGCGATACAGCTTGCACATCAGCACCAACTTTTTCACACAGATCTGCCATCTCGTTAATAAACGTAATTTTGGTGGCCAAGAATGCATTTGCTGCATATTTAATTAATTCTGCAGACCTTCTTGAAGTGAACATAATAGGCGTTTCATTCAAAAATAACGGGCGGTAAATTTCCTTCATAACGGCAATTGCTCTTGGCTCTTCAGTGCCAATAACCACCCGATCAGGGCGCTTAAAATCACCAATAGCTGCACCTTCACGCAAAAACTCCGGATTGGATACCACCTCTATATCCGCCGAAGGATTACATCGCCGGATAATTTCTTCAACCTCATCGCCGGTACCAACCGGAACAGTTGACTTGTTAATAATCACTGTAAAACCAGACACAGCCTTGGAAATTTCGGTTGCTGCTTGGCGAACGAAACTAAGATCAGCAAATCCGTCACCACGCCTTGATGGGGTTCCAACAGCAATAAATACGGCATCAGCAGAAGCCACCACTTCGCTCATCTCAGTAGTGAACTCAAGCCGACCTTCTTTGACATTACTGCTAACTAATTGCTCTAGCCCTGGTTCAAAGATAGGCATTTGACCATTGTTAAGATCAGCAATTTTATCACTATCAAGATCAATACAAGTTACATGGTGGCCAAAATCTGCAAAACATGCGCCAGATACCAGACCAACATACCCAGTTCCAACCATTGCGATCCGCATTTATTTTCTCCTGCCCAAACTAGGGTTCAGACTGCAATATAACACTATCACAACTAAAACATCATCGATTTACAAAAAATCGTTCACAATAAATTGCGAATTGCTGTAATCCATACAAAGATTTTGGATAATTACCCAAGTACTAAATTAAACAAAGGCTAATACATGACCACACTTATCACTGGAATCGCCGGCTTTATTGGTAGCTCTTTGGCCAAACATTTGCTTGATGCCGGCGAGACAGTAATTGGCCTCGATAATTTGAGCGATTATTACGACCCAACCTTAAAGCAGGCTCGGCTGGATCGTTTGACCAGTTGTGAAAATTTTTCGTTTCACTTAATGAACATCGAAGACTTAACCCAATTAGATAACTTGTTTGCAAAACATGAACCCACCCATGTAGTGCATTTGGCTGGGCAGGTCGGGGTTAGGTATAGCCTCACCCACCCGCAAGATTATGTATCTGCAAACATTGTCGGTTCATTTCACGTAATCGAGTGCGCCAAACGCTACAAAACCGAACACCTTTTGATTGCTTCTACCAGTTCGGTTTATGGAGCTAACACCAAATTTCCTGCCCAAGAAACCGATCGCGCCGATCACCCCTTGACGATTTATGCGGCCTCGAAAAGAGCTGTCGAATTGATGGCTCATTCTTATGCTAGCCTGTATAATCTACCGATTACAATGATGCGGTTTTTCACCGTTTATGGCCCTTGGGGTCGGCCAGACATGGCACCTTTTTTATTTTTGGACGCAATATTTAACGATCGACCGATTGATGTTTTCAACCATGGAAAAATGACCAGAGACTTTACCTTTGTTGATGACCTTACACTTAGCTTACAAAAACTAATGCAAGCCCCACCGATAAAAGACAAGCCAGTTGGAAATTTTGATTCTCTAAGCCCGGTCGCACCACATCGAGTGGTCAATATTGGCAATGCAGACCCAATTCAGTTAATGGACTTTATTCGTGCCATCGAAACAGCCACCGGCAAACAGTTCCAGATCAACATGCAAGAAATGCAAGCAGGAGATATGGTAAACACCTGTGCTGATACTAGATTATTGCAAGAATTAACCAGCTACCAACCGACAACCAGCATAAATGATGGTGTTGGCAAATTAGTAAACTGGTACCGTAGCTTCTATAAGTATTAGACTATAGGCCATTCAACGATTCGAGAAAGCTAGATAAACAAATGTCAGGCAAACAAAAAACCGCCTTCATCACCGGAATTACCGGCCAAGACGGAGCTTATTTGGCTGAATATTTATTGGAAAAGAACTATATCGTTCACGGGTTACGACGGCGCACCTCGTTATTCAATACCGACCGGATTGAACATTTATACCGCGACCGGCACGAGAAAAACGTAAATCTATTCTTGCATTATGGCGATATGACCGACGCCACCAATTTGATCCGCTTGCTCAAAGAAACCGAACCGGACGAGTTATATAACTTGGCGGCACAAAGCCATGTGCATATCAGTTTTGATAGTCCGGAATATACAGCCAATGCAGACGGTCTTGGAACTTTGCGGTTATTGGAAGCTGTGCGGTTATTAGGGCTGGTGGAAAAGACAAGGTTTTATCAGGCTAGCACTTCAGAATTATTTGGCCGGTCACCAGCGCCGCAAAACGAAGAGACCATGTTTCGCCCCTGCTCTCCTTATGCAACGGCCAAACTTTATGCCTATTGGTCAGTGATCAACTACCGCGAAGCCTATGGTATGCACGCCTCGAACGGTATTTTGTTCAACCATGAAAGCCCGGTGCGCGGCGAGACTTTTGTTACCCGCAAAATCACCCGGGCAGTTGCCGCAATAAAGCAAGGCAGACAAAAACAATTGTTCCTTGGTAATTTGAACGCCAAGCGCGATTGGGGTCACGCCAAAGATTTTGTCCATGGCATGTGGCTGATGTTACAACAAGAAAAACCTGACGATTTTGTATTGGCAACCGGAACCGCCACAACAGTTCGTGATTTTGTCTGCCGCGCCTTTCATCACGCTGGAGTTAAGTTAGAGTTTTCAGGAACCGGAACTGATGAGATCGGACGTGATGCCGCAACCGGTGAAATCTTGGTCAGTGTTGATCCAACATATTATCGACCCAATGAGGTTCATGATTTGCGCGGCGATGCCAGTAAAGCCAAAAAAATATTGGGCTGGGAGCCACAAATAAATCTTGATAGTATGATCAAGGAAATGGTTCAGGCAGATATGGGCGAGCGCCGGGTCAGATAAAAATATACTGTGGCGTTTTCGGATCGCAGATTTGGCCGTGCGTTCAACCCCACCACTAACCGTCATCACCCGATTTATTCGGGTGATCCCGTTTTCCCATGTTCTGGATGCCCAGAACAAGTCGGAGCATGACAATCGTTGGAATTGTAGCCACGTATTTACCATCACCATTTTCGTCACCATAACCCCGCACGTCATCCCGTGCTTGACACGGGATCCATCCTTGCAGGTTGTACAAAGACTAAATGATGAGAAATTCACCAACCTATCTTGGTGCTGGAACGGAATGGCTGGACTCCGGTTTTCACCGGAGTGACGAGGCTTGGTTGATCATCAATGTTGTTACCCCCTCATCCCGACCTTCTCCCCGCCGGGGAGTAAGGGGCGAATGCAGAAATTCTCATAATCCTTAAACCGCACGAAAAGAACTCCCTCTCCAATCAGCGAGAGGGTTGGGGTCAGGGTTGCTGAAATTAAAAATTACTTTTGTTGGCAAATATAAACCTTTTTGTGTTTGATATGCTTTTATGATGACCGCAACACAACAAATATCGGCAAAAACTGACAATGCTTTGAAGCAATATCGTGACTTGTGTCGGTACGATATATTGCCGTGGTGGCTCGAAAACGGCGTTGATCAAAAAAAGGGTGGCTTCTTTGAGCAAGTAGATTTGCAAGGCAATGCTGATCGAAATTGTAACAGAAGAGTTAGAATAGCTTCACGGCAAATTTACTCTTTTTCTCACGCCCATACACTTGGCTGGACTGATGCCAAAGCAACGGTTCTTAATGGCGTAGACTGGTTACTTGATCGCACATGGGGCAAGAATGACCAACCGGGCTTTCTGGCCAAAATTGATGATGACGGCAAAGCTGTTGATCAAACCCGTGACCTGTACGACCACGCATTTCACATATTAGCTCTATCCACAGCCTATCAAGCGACAAAAGATCAACAAATACTGTCCATGGCTAAAAGCACCTTAGACTTTGTTGAAGAAGCACTTGGTGCAAAAAATGGCGGCTGGTTTGAAAACCCAAACCACGACCAACCTCGCCGGCAAAACCCGCACATGCACATGTTTGAAGCATTATTAGCTCTGTATGAGGTCAGTGCAGACACGGCATACCTAAAGCGAGCTGATGATGTTGCTTTACTATTATTCGAGCGGTTTATTGACCAGAAAACCGGCCTGTTATTTGAATTCTTTGATACTAATTGGAAGCCACAAATTCCAGCCCAGATTGAACCCGGACACATGGTGGAATGGGCGTGGTTATTACATCGAAGAAACAGTTTTACCGCCAGCCGGCTCAACATTTCAGCAGCCGCTAAATTTCTGCAACTTGGTGAAAACATTGGTTTACAACCAAATGGACTTTTGATCGATACTTGTAATATTCATGGTGAGCCAATTACCGACAGTTCTCGTCTTTGGGTGCAAACCGAGCGGCTAAAAGCCTTGTTAATTGCACCAGAGCAAAGCCAGCAAATTGAACAAGTTTGTCAGCAAATATTCCAAGACTATATCAACTTGCCCCACCCGGCTTTATGGATAGATGCTGTCAATTCCAAGAACCAACCATTAGTCGATAAAGTCCCGGCCAGCATTGTCTATCATCTGGTTAGTGCTGCCGCGCAAGCAGAAGAAAACCTTTTACCTATTAATTCTGGAAATACTTCATGAACAAACCAATTATTGTTCCGGTTATAATGTCAGGCGGAGCCGGCACTCGTCTTTGGCCAATGTCGCGGCAGGCTATGCCAAAACAATTACATGCAGTGTTCGGACAAAATACATTATTGCAAGAAACAGCAATTCGGGTACCAACAGATGCAGGCTTTACCAACCCGATAGTTATTTGCGCCGCCGCTCACACCGAGCAAGTGCAACAACAATTATCAGCCATTAGCGTAAATCCGGCGCAACTTATCACTGAGCCTTGCCCACGAAATACTGCACCTTGCGCGGCTATCGCAGCAATGGCTGTTAAAAAGCAATTCGGCGCAGATACTCTGGTTTTATTATTGGCAGCTGATCATGTTATCGCTGATCCGGTTGAGTTTAGATCAATAGTCCATAAGGCAGCAGAAACAGCCGCCAATGGGCATATTGTAACCTTCGGGCCTAAACCAACCAGTCCGGAAACAGGTTATGGCTATTTGCTTGCCGGTAACAATATTGCTGATCAGGTTTGCCAGCTGGATAAATTCGTTGAAAAACCGGATATTGAGACCGCTAAAAACTATCTGCAAGATGGTCGATATTTATGGAATTCAGGAATGTTCCTGTTCAAAGCGCAAACCATGCTCGATGAAATTTTCAACCACCGACCTAAAATTCACAAAGCAGCCACCACCGCATGGAACCAAAGTCGTATTGTTGACAATCATCTGTTGCTTGATGAAACAGCCTTTGCTGCTTGCCCATCTGAATCTGTTGATAATGCAGTAATGGAAAACACCAACCTTGGGGCAGTAATTGCATTAGATGCTGGTTGGTCTGATATTGGTTCGTGGGCGGCTATTCATGAATTAAGTCAACAAGACGAACGAAAAAACGCGGGTTTTGGGTCGGTAATTCATATTGATACAGAAAATTGCTTGTTTCGCTCCGATGGTATTCGCATTGCAGCAATCGGGGTTTCCAACTTGGCAGTTATAGCTACCAAGAACGCGGTATTAATATTACCGCTCGATCAAGCCCAAAAAGTAAAGGATCTTGTTGAACAACTACCTAAAGACGAGTGTTAAAGATCCTTCGCCTAATAACATATGTTTGCTGGACGAAAGCTAAACTAACTGTCATATAATGCACCAATGTTTTAGCTTGCTTCGGAGACAGGCATGAAGGGAATAATTCTTGCTGGCGGATCAGGCACTCGCCTACACCCCATGACACTGGTTACTTCCAAGCAATTACTGCCGGTTTATGACAAGCCGATGATCTATTACCCGCTTAACACCCTGATGTTGGCTGGTATTCGTGATATATTGATTATCACCACCAAACGCGACTTACCCGCGTTTCAAACACTGCTCAAAGATGGATCCGATTGGGGAATATCGATAAGCTATACCGTACAGCCGGAACCAAAAGGTTTGGCACAGGCTTATACTTTGGGGGCGGACTTTGTTGGTGACAGTCCATCAGCTTTGATACTGGGAGACAATATCTTCCATGGCAGCGGGTTGAGCAAGTTATTGCAATCGGCAACAAAAAACCCAAAGGGCGCAAGAGTCTTTGCCTATCAAGTAAGAGATCCAGAACGCTATGGTGTGGTAGAGTTCGACACCTCTGATCGTGCTATATCTTTAGAAGAAAAACCAAATCACCCAAGATCAAATTGGGCAGTTACCGGGCTTTATTTTTATGACAATAAAGCCTGTGAATACGCATCGGAACTGCAACCGTCAAAACGTGGCGAGTTGGAAATTACCGATCTGAACCGCAAATACCTAGAAGCTGGAAATTTACAAGTTGAGAAATTAGGGCGCGGTTATGCTTGGCTGGATACCGGAACCCCGGAAACCCTGTCCCAAGCCTGCGAGTTTATCAAAACACTGGAAATACGCCAAGGCACATTCATCGGCTCGCCAGAAGAAACGGCATATAGAATGGGGTATATTGGTGTTGAGAAGCTAATAAAGTCTGCCGCCAAAGTAGGCAAATCCGACTATGGCAGGTATTTACAAAATCTGGCTTTAGAAGAGCCACAACTTGCCGGAATCATCTCGGAGAAAGTCAAATAATGGAGTTTTGCCCACTAGCCATTCCAGAGATTATATTAGTAACACCAAAGCAACTTATTGATGATCGCGGTTTTTTTGAAGAAACCTGGAACCAAAAACTTTGGGAAAAATCCGGAATCACCGGTAATTTCGTCCAAGATAATCGCTCATTGTCCACCCATGCGTTTACTGTCCGCGGCCTCCATTTTCAAACTCCACCGCACGCACAAGCAAAGTTGGTACGGGTAAGTAAAGGCAAAATCCTTGACGTTGCCGTCGATATTCGCGTTGGTAGCCCAAGTTTTGGTCAACATGTCTTTGTAATTCTTGATGCGAAAACTGCACAACAATTATGGATACCGGCCGGATTTGCCCACGGCTTTTGCACTTTGGAACCAGATACAGAAGTGCAATACAAAGTCACGGACTTTTATTCACATGAAAATGATGCTGGTATAAAATGGAACGATCCAGCATTGAACATTGATTGGCATATCCCAAAAGGCTCAACAGCCAGTGTCTCGAAAAAAGATGAAAAAAGCCCGCTGCTGGCCGACATACCGACATCTTTCCAATTCGGAGAGTTTTGATGCAAGGGCATACAAAAACCTACCTTGTAACCGGCGGAGCCGGTTTTATTGGTTCGTCTTTGTGTCGGCACTTGATCAACACAGGAAGCAAAGTGGTCAATGTTGATGTGCTGACTTATGCCGCCAATTTACAGTCGCTCAGCGACATTTCAGATCATAATAATTACACCTTTGTTCAGGCAAACATTTGCGACAGAGATAGAATAGCGCAAATATTGAAAACACACCAACCAGATGGCGTGTTCCACCTAGCTGCAGAAAGCCATGTGGATCGCTCGATAACTGGAGCGTCAGACTTTATTCAAACCAATATTGTCGGAACATTTGCCTTGCTTGAGGAATGTATGAAATACTGGCAAACCTTACCGGCCAGTAACCGCGATAATTTTCGATTTCTCAACGTCTCTACTGATGAAGTCTACGGTTCTTTGGGCAAAGACGGTTTGTTTCATGAAACTACCGCTTACGACCCCTCTTCGCCCTATTCCGCCAGTAAAGCTGCCGCTGATCACCTTTGCATTGCTTGGCAACGCACTTATGGGTTTCCGGCGCTTATCTCTAATTGCTCGAACAATTATGGATCACACCAGTTTCCAGAAAAACTGATACCATTGATGATATTGTCCGCTTTGCATGACAGACCGTTACCGGTCTATGGTGATGGCAAACAGATCAGGGATTGGTTATATGTTGATGACCATGCCAAGGCTTTGCAACTGGTTATGGAAAAAGGTTTAACCGGAGAAAAATACAATGTCGGTGGCCGTAATGAACGGACTAATTTGCAGGTAGTTAAGCGGATTTGCGATCTTTTGGATCAAATGCGCCCCAATAAAACCAGTTATTTTGAACAAGTAGAATATGTGCAAGACCGACCCGGACATGACCGTCGATATGCGATAGATGCCAGCCGTATCGAAAATGAACTTGGCTGGAAGGCACAAGAAAATTTCGACAGCGGTATGGAAAAAACTGTCCGCTGGTATCTAGATAACACCAGTTGGTGGCAACCTTTGGCAGCGCAAGGCAAATTAGGCGAGCGGTTAGGATTAAACACCGAATTCACGCCATGAAAGTTCTAATCACCGGCGCTAACGGACAGGTTGGAAAGTCTCTGCAACTTGCCGGAAACAATACCGATCATCAAATTTTCGCTTTTACTCGCAACAAATTCGATTTGTTAAATTTGAAACAAATGCAAACTGTTTTGCATAACGTGTCACCAAAAATTGTTATCAACACCGCTGCATGGACTAATGTTGATGGCGCAGAAACCAACATTGAAGAAGCTTTTGCCGTTAATGAAAAAGGTACAGGCGATCTAGCCAAATTATGCGCACAGAAAAATATAATTCTGATCCATATTTCCACTGATTATGTCTATGATGGAACATCGAAAAGCCAATGGAATGAAACGGAGAAAGCCAAACCACAAACGGTTTATGGCCGCAGTAAACTGGCTGGTGAACAAGCCATTAAGAATAGTAGTGCCAGTCACCTGATATTACGCACGGCATGGGTTTATAGTGCCTTTGGAACTAATTTTCTAAAAACCATGCTGCGCCTGGCCAAAGAGCGCGATGAAATTTCGGTGGTTTGTGATCAGATAGGCTGCCCAACCTATGCCCCACACCTTGCGACAGGAATTATGCAGATCGTTCAAGCAATAGACAAAAAACCGCAGCAACAATACCGTGAAACTTTCTGCCTTGCCGGAACTGGGCAAGTAAGCTGGGCAGGTTTTGCCAAGGAAATATTTCAACAATCAAGCAAGTGCAAGCAACCGTCAGCCAAGGTACTTTCCATAGCTAGCTCTGATTATCCGACAACGGCAAAGCGTCCACAGAACTCGGTTCTTGATTGTAATTTAATATATAAAAAATTTGGCGTGACTTTACCACATTATAACCAAGGCATTGCCGAGTGTTTACAGGGAATTTACAGTTAATTTCCACCGTCCCAAGCTCATGAACTTAGCTTAGGGTTAGTCCTTGTCCTGCATGAACTCCCAAACTTCATCAAACATAAATTCCCATATTTCGTCGGAAAAATAAAATAATCGTCGTTCTTTTGTCGCATGAATTGCATCAGGGTCTTTTCGCAATAGTTCCACAGCTTGTAACCGTTCAGAAAAAGCCAATTCGGTCATAGACAAAACTTTCAGAGGAATATCAGCTTTTGATAAAACAGCTGTAGTTTTTTCAATAATTCCTCTAGTACCAGCAAGCATTTGCCCCTCAAGCGCTGACTTGCACGAAATCATTTGTGATGGAGTTTTAAACTCAACTGCATTTTGATAATGGCTTACGGAATTGACTACAAAATCAATTTCCTCGCGCAGATCCGGATGACGCAAATAAATTGACTTGGCCTCTAGCAAGCGATTTTCAAGTTCTTCTCGCAAGCCAGCATCTTCAGCGGCCATGATCAATACCAGGTCAATATCGGAACCTTTGACCATCTCCCCTGAATATCGTTCTGGCCGAGGCACTTCATGCGCCATATCCCTGCACACATCACCAGCGATCAACACCCCAACACGACCAAGCAAATCGCTGCCAAGCGTTTCATCCAGAATTTTGCGGGCAATTTTACGTTTTTTCTCGGAAATGTCCCGATGTATCTGCCGATGCCTTTTGCCCTCTTTCACCGCAGCCTCTATGTCTTCGATTCTTGAGACTCGGGAATAGGTCAAAAAGTTACGTAAAATAGACGGACTTAATCTGGCAAACCCTTCTATTTTGGCATCTATTCGCAAATAGTACTGGCCATAATGGTGGTTCGCCAATTTCTCACTATTAGTAGTTGTCCGCCACAGCACAAAATATTGCTTGCCAAATTCTTCAAACAATTCGCCGCCGGAGACCGAGCCTTTTTCGGGTAAAAAACCGAGTATTTGTTTCTCTAATTTTGTATTGAGCATATTACCAGTTCTTAAAATTTCAGTATCTAATAAAACCCGTGTTCGCAAAATAAAGCAATCGAGGATGCCGCCACTATTTATCCCGAACACTGCCAATACTAATTTGCGAGCCGGTTTTCTCTATGGTTCTGCCAACCACATAGCCACCCAAGCCCATAGTCAACAAGCCCCACATGCCCGGCGGAATTTCCAGCACTACCGCCACCCCGCCAAACGCTTGCACATAAGGTGCTATAAGATAATTATTGGCAATTACTGCTACAAACACCAACATGGAAACAGGCCGCCAATTACGTTGCAACCAACTTTCACCCTTGGCCTCGGCAACCACTACATCGCGACCAGCTTCAACAAACTGTTTTTCTTGCTCAATCAGTAATTTTTCAATCTCTCGTTCCAAGGCAAATCGTTTATCACCATCAGGAACAATTTCACGAATAATCTCTGATACAGGTGCGATCAATGCTTTTAGCAAACTCATTTTGGGTAATCCTTCCACGATAATTGAAAATGCGGGCCATCGGGAAAATTTTTCCAGTTTCCGCCCCACTCAAGAACTATTTTGTGGTTAAAAGCAGCAATATTCATTGCCTTGGCAATTTGATGATAAAGTGGCCAGTCCCAACGTATTTCGCCTCCAACCCAAGCCCCAAGGTCAACTGCGTGGCCTGTCAAATGCCGCGAGTTCATGGTTTTGCTGGCACCGGTTTGAAACAATTGCTTTTGCTTAGCCAATGAGCGTTTGCCTTCCAATACGGCAAAATCCACTTCAGTGGTGAGAATTGCCGAACGTACCACTTGTTGCAAATCAGGGTGAACGCCGGACAATCTTTCTTGTGAGCGTTTCGAGAGATAAAAAGTCAAAATCAACTCCGTATAACTATAATAAAACCCATTATAACCAACACGAACAATGGTTGGACGAAGTGCATTTTATCCCCCACCAAATTATATATCTTTCTGGTAAATCAATTTGCAGCGATCACAGCCATTGACGTAATACAGGCTTGCTCTAATCTGTTCTCAAATTGCGAAAACGCATTAGATATTTTGGGGAATTGGTATGGCTTGGTGGTTCAAAGCAGTATTGTGGAAACGTGTATTGATTGCATTGATTTTAGGGGTAATTGTCGGCTTAGCATTTCGTAGCTTTGGCGGAACTTATCTGGTTGATGGTGTCACCAAATATGCTGGAGCCGATTTTGTGACCACCTGGGTCAAACCCTTTGGCGATGCATTTGTGCAATTGATTAAAATGTTAGTGGTGCCATTGGTGTTTACCACGTTGGTTACTGGCATTACCGCTATGGGCCACCCATCAAAACTTGGCACCATTGGACTGCGAGCTTTTCTATTATATGTGTTCACCACCTTGGTTGCAGTGTCGATCGGATTGCTGTTTGGCACTTTTTTCAAACCCGGCTCCGGAGTTGATTTTACCGATGTAGCACCAAAAGTTCCGGACGGGGAAGTCCCCACCATGACCGAACGGTTAATCAATATTATTCCAGCCAACCCCTTACAGGCTTTGGCCAGCGGCGATATGCTGGCAATCATCTTTTTTGCACTTATGCTGGGGATTGCAATCCTCATGGTGGGCAAGAAGGCCGAGCCAGTAAAAGTATTCTTTGAGGCTTCTGTACAGATCATGTTCAAGATCACTCATTGGGTGATGGAACTGGCACCTTATGGCGTATTTGCATTGATTACCTGGGTAACTGCGGTCAAAGGCGTTGAGACATTCAGTTCTGTTTTAATGCTGGCATTAGCACTGTATTTAGGGTGCATGACCCATATGTTAATTATGTATGGCGGCTTAATTAAGTTTGGATTGCGCTTACCGCTGATCCGGTTTTTTCGCGGGATACTCGACGCGCAAGTGGTTGCCTATTCCACTTCGACCAGTGCTGGCACCTTACCGGTAACTATCACCTGCGTTCAGGATAATCTAGGTGTCAAACCCGTGATCGCCGGTTCAGTTTTGCCACTTGGCGCAACCATAAATATGGACGGAACATCACTTTATCTGGGCTTGTTGGCACTGTTTGCCGCTAATGCGTTTGGCATTGACCTAAGCTGGGCTGATTATGGGATAATAGCTCTTACAGCAACTTTGGCCTCTATTGGCACCGCCAGTATTCCATCGGCCTCATTATTTATGCTGGCAGTCGTCTTGCCAACTATTGGCGTAACACCGGAACAAACCGCCTTAATGGTTGGCTTTATTCTGCCATTTGATCGGCCATTGGATATGATGCGCACCTTAACCAATGTTACCGGTGATGCCGCCGTTGCTACGGCGGTTGCCAAATGGGAAGGCGAACTGGACGAAGAAGTCTTTCGCGAAGTCGCCAAGGTTTAACAACATAAAACCCCGGACAGCTTATCTGCTATCCGGGGTTCTTAAATTCTCTATTTCTTAAATTTATTCAGCAGCAGTACTTTCGCCTTTGCCGACAGCTATCACTGAATCAACATAACCTTGTCTGGCATCAAAGTCCTTGGCTATGCTATCGTCTTGATCATGTAGCGCATTGATATCCAGATCGGCAAAGCCGATCACACCCATATCGGTATAGGCTTTTTGGATACGCGGCCCCCAAAGACCAATATCCTTGACTACTGGTACAATACGCTGGAACAGGAATGTACGAAACATCTGCATGGTTGGTGAATTTTCACCATAAGCGATACACTCATCAACCGGCAGACCTAGACGTTCATATATCTCCCGACCCTGAAAACGATCCCGCATGTGATAGCAAGCTTCGACCAGAAACTCCTCACGCTCATCACGCTCGGCATCGCTAAGTTGCGGATAATAATCACGCAAAGACAATCGCCCGAACATTACATGGCGAGCCTCGTCCTGCATCACATAAGCATTTACCTGTTGCGCCAGCGGGTTTTGTGAAACGTCACGAATTGTGGCAAAAGCGGCCAGAGCCAAGCCTTCAATAACAATTTGCATCGCCAGATAAGTAATATCCCAGCGCGGGTCTCTTAGTGCACCATTGATCAGTTCTTGCAACGGTTCGGTCATCGGATAGGCGACACCGAACTTACCAAGAAGCTTCTGGTATGCCTCAATGTGGCGGGCTTCGTCCATAGTCTGGGTGGCCGCGTAAAACTTTGCGTCCATAGTCGGAACTTGAGTAACAATTTTAGAGGCACAGATTAACGCGCCCTGCTCGCCTTGTAAGAATTGCGAAATATTCCATGCTTGACCATGGGTCAGCAGATCAATTCTGTCTTGCTTGGACAATTTATCCCAAAGCGGAGTGCCGTAAATCGGATTAGATTCCAGCGGCATTTCCATAGGGTTTTCCGGATCCAACTCCAAATCCCAATCAATGCGCTTTAATGCGTCCCACTGCATGTCTTTGCCCTTTTGATACAGATGCATCAAAGTATCGCGACCGGTATCAAAGTTGAAATCGAATATCCCGTCATAGGTCTGCGGAACGTGCCAACTGGCATCAACATTGGGAACGGCATAAATATCGCGAATAGACATGGATTTCTCCCTATAAGAATCTCAAATGAACTAATCTTATATAACAACTGTTTCACAAAGTGAACAGCGTTCACAAATTTATATCACACTTTATCTTTGCTACCCGTCAACTTATCCAAAAATAATCTTAGTGGTCGCAATCCCCAAGCGTCGCATGAAAAAATGTATGCGGTTTTCAGTACATTTCATTGTCATCACCGTCTTGTACCGGTGATCCAGTTTTGTTGTTGTAAATTTTAACATTGTTTCCCTCACCCCAGCCCTCTCCCGAACAGGGAGAGGGAGTCCTATTGCCACAAAACCATTACTAACTAGGTGCGACTGCGCCTCAGCAATCGTTTGCCGCGCCGTCGCAGGCAAGTGCGAAGCACACTGCCGCGAGACAAAACCCCCACTTTTACTGAGGATTGCTTATATTAGTGGTCGCAATCCTTTGCCAGAAAACCGGTACCCACTTTTACTGAGGATTGCTCCAGACCCATTTTTTGATCGATGGTATATATCAGATACTTGTGTTACATTTTAAGTATGAGAGGGCTTATAATTACTTTTTTGCTGGCACTGGCATTGGTTATTGCAACCTATGTCTTGATGGTAGGTGCGCTAAAGCCAGATGAATCCAACAAAACTAATACAGTCAATACACCCGCAGCATCAGAAACACCGACCATAATCACAACGAAAACAAATAATGAAAACGCTTTATCTCGCCAAGCAATGGAAAACGTCATTGACTGCTATGGTGGTAAGCCAGTGTTTCTCGATCCACAAAACTCAAGACCGCTTTATCCTGACTGCGAACAATTATTGCGAATTTACCAAGGTCAAACCACAGACCCCGAACAAGTGTTAAAACTATTAAGCAACACATCAACAAACAAATAATTCGCCAACCACATTAAATAGTCGACAAAACATGATCCTTAAACTGCTCGCGAAGATCAAGCTTTGATACTTTACCAGTTGGCCCGTGCGGAAGCTCGGCAACAAACACCACGTCATCGGGCATCCACCATTTGGCGATTTTATCGCTCAAAAACTCACGGAAACTGTCCGGCGTTGCCTCCATTCCTTCTTTAAGCTGTACGATAAGTAAAGGCCGCTCGTCCCATTTCGGATGTGGCAAGCCAATGACTGCACATTCCGCCGCCGCCGGATGACCCATGGCGGCGTTCTCCAGATCAATCGACGATATCCATTCCCCGCCGGATTTAATCACGTCTTTGGAGCGATCAGTGATTTGCATATAACCCAGCTCGTCAATTGTAGCCACATCACCAGTATCAAACCAATGCTCACCATCAAGAATTTCACCACCTTCGCCGCCAAAATAGGCGTTGGAAATTGCTGGTCCGCGCACCATCAACTTACCAAAGGCTTTGCCATCACAAGGCAGCTCTTTGTTATCATCATCAACAATGCACATCTCGACAATAAATGGCGGACGCCCTTGTTTTAAACGATAAGATAATTTTTCCTCATACGGAAGATGAGCAATTTCCGGCTCAATCCGCGACACAGTACCAAGCGGCGAGGTTTCAGTCATGCCCCAGGCATGAACCACATTAACCCCGTATTTTTTATCAAATGTTTCCATTATTGCCCGTGGGCAAGCCGAGCCACCGATAAGTACTTCGTTTAAATGCGGCAGTTTATTACCCGTAGTTTCAAGATGATTCAATAACATCAACCAGACAGTTGGAACCGCCGCCGATATGGTGCATTTCTCGCCATCAAGTAATTCATAAATACTTTTACCATCCATCATTGGCCCGGGCATTACCAAATTCATGCCGATCATTGGCGCAGTAAAGGTCAGCGCCCAAGCATTGGCATGGAACATAGGAACCACCATCAAGCAGGTGTCCTTGCCATTAATGTTCATTGCATCAGGCATGGCTGCAGTCATAGCCATCAAGGTGTTAGAGCGGTGACTGTAAAGAACACCTTTGGGGTTGCCAGTGGTGCCGGAGGTGTAACAAAGACCACAAGCGGTGTTCTCATCAAAATCACCCCAAGTTATATCATCTTCACCCTCGGCCAGCAGATCCTCGTAACAAACGGCACCTCGCAATGACGTTTCCGGCATTTGATCGGCATCGCACAGCACCACAAAATACTCTACTGATGTTAGCTCATCTTGAACGGCCTCAAGGATTGGCACGAAACTAAGGTCAACAAAAAATATATTATCACCGGCATGATTGATGATATAAACCAGCTGATCTCTATGCAAACGCGGATTCAACGTATGACAAACCGCGCCAATGCCCATAATTCCGTACCATGTTTCCATGTGCCGGGCATTATTCCACGCCATAGTACCAATGCGATCACCCAATTTAGTGCCGCGTTTAACCAGTGCAGATGACAGCTTACGGGCGCGATCATAAATCTCGCCATAAGTTGTTCTGGTTATCGAGCCATCAACCTGACGGGATATTACCTGACGGTTTGGGTGATTGATTTTTGCGTGCCGTAAAATCCGATCAGTGGTTAACTGCCAGTCCTGCATCATTCCTTGCATTTTCTTCTCCCGTTTTTTATTCCGTTTTTACGGATATAGTCTTTGTATGCTCCAATTAGATTTAACGTCTTTTCGCACAAACTGCAATCTATCATGTAGGCGAAATGGCCGATCTCGCCAAAATTCAATCTGTATAGGGACAATGCGAAATCCCGACCAATTTGCCGGGCGCGGTATTTTCCCCATTGCGAATTTAGCGGCATTGACCGCTATGCGTTTTTCCAATGCAAAGCGACTTTCAAGCGGCTCAGACTGCTTTGAAGCATGAGCACCGATCTTGCTATCTTTTGCTCTACTGGCAAAATAAACATCAGCCTCGGCATCACTTACAGGTTCAACAAATCCTCGCACTCGTACTTGCCGACGAATGCTTTTCCAGTGAAACACCAAAGCGGCATTTTGATTACCGGCTAATTGTTTTGCCTTAGCGCTACCCAAATTAGTATAAAATACAAATCCGGTTTCATCGAAACCCTTTAGCAACACCATGCGCGCATCGGGCAGACCTTGATCGTCAACGCTGGCCAAAGTCATAGCATTTGCATCATTAAGCTCGCGTTTTTTGGCCAGCTCCAACCAGTCACCAAACAATGTGAATGGATTTTCTCTACCAAATAAGTCCAACGGCTCATCATCGGCAACGTCGTGATATTTTTTATCACCGGCAGCAATGTTATCGGATTTTGTTTTTTTCATCTGTTTTGTTTACTACCTTGATACCGGTTTTGACTAGCCTGCGCTGATGAATGATTCGTATTTGATACTTGGTGTGGCAAAAAATGCCGATAAAAAGACTATTCGAACAGCATATCGAACACTGGCAAAGCTACATCACCCGGATCAAAACTCCGGTAATGAAGAAAAGTTCCACCAAATAAAACTAGCCTATGAGGCTTTAACTACCAATAGGCATATTGAAAACAGAAATCCGCGACCGCCACGAAATCGTAAAGTTAACGACAACAATAACAGCACGAACAAAGAGATAAGTGTAACTTTAACTATCGAGCTTAGCGACCTCGTCAAAGGCGCGACACGTCGTCTGACTTTACCAAATGGTCAGGAACTGGAAGTTTGCATCCCCAAAGGTCACAATCCGGACCACAAATTGCAACTAAAGAAACAAGGAAAAAACGACTGCAATATTGTAATCGAGCTATTATTACGTCCCGATCCATCTATCGATCTACAGGGACGTAATTTGATAATGTATTTAGAAATTCCACTTTGGGAAATGCGCAAAGGCGGCAGTCATAATATTGTTCTATTTGGACAGGAGCTACAACTCACCATACCACCTTTGTCCAGCCCAGGAAAAACGCTGCTAATCAAAGGTAAAGGTTTAGCCAAAAACGCGAATTTTCCCGCCGGAGATTTACTACTAACATTAACCGCCAAGCCTAATGCGGACATGAAAATAATACTCGAACAATTCTCGCGGGCTTTTATTCATTCTGCAGAACTGCGGCAGCAGCACTTGAGATCAGGTGCAAGATCGGCTTTAACCACAAGATGAGCGATAATACATTTGGAAAATATCTAAGACTAACCACTTGGGGCGAAAGCCATGGGCTCGCCATTGGCGGGGTGGTTGATGGCTGCCCTCCGGGGCTTACTTTAAACGAAGAGCTAATCCAGCCATTTCTTGACGCAAGACGACCCGGCTCCTCCAAACACGTAACCCAACGAAAAGAACCGGATCAAGTGCAAATACTTTCCGGTGTGTTCGAAGGACTAACCACCGGCCACCCGATTAGCCTGCTGATCGAAAACCAGGATGCCAAATCCAAAGACTATAGCGAAATAGCCAATAGCTATCGACCCGGACATGCTGATTATACTTATGATGGCAAATACGGGTTTCGCGATTATCGTGGCGGTGGCCGCTCATCTGCCAGAGAAACAGCCATTAGGGTTGCCGGTGGTGCTATTGCCAGACAAATTCTTGGCGATCAAATCAGCCTTGGCGCAGCATTAGTTCAGATTGGCAATATGCCTGTGGATCGCAGCAATTGGGATTGGGCAGAAGTAAAGAAAAACGATCTGTTTTGCCCTTGCGCCAAAACCGCCATCAAGTGGGAAGAGTATTTACACAAAACTCGCAAAAGCGGTAATTCTGTCGGCGCAATCGTTGAAATTATTGCCTCTGGTCTGCCAATTGGTTGGGGCGCACCGGTTTATGGCAAACTGGACGCGATGATAGCCGGTGCAATAATGTCTATTCCTGCCGCAAAAGGTGTCGAAATCGGCGCCGGTTTTGCTGCCGCCGCCATGACCGGCACCGAACACGCCGATGAAATGGTATTAAAAAATAACAAGCCAGCTTTTTTAAGCAATAATAACGGTGGAGTTCTTGGCGGCATTAGCTCTGGCCAAGATATAATTGTCCGCATGGCGGTAAAACCAACATCGTCAATACTTACACCAAGACGATCAATAACCCGTGACGGTAATGAAATAAACCTTTCCACCAAAGGCCGCCATGACCCTTGTGTCGGTATCAGAGCCGTTCCGGTAGCAGAAGCAATGCTGGCGCTGGTATTGGCTGACGCCAAGTTACAACATCGGGCACAAACCGGACGCGATGGCGCCGCTTGGGATAAGTAATAAAATAATTTAATTACATAACCAATTAATTATAAATCATTATTTACCACAACAAACTCTTCACACCCCGTTCAGGTGGAGAATCGTAATCTTTAATCATCGCTGGAACAAACAGCGTCAGTTTGATGGAGAGACCCAGATGAAAACCGCTTTAATCGCCGCAGCAGCCTTACTTGGTGCAACAGCAATACCGATAGCCTCAATTGCCGATGATCGTTATAATTGCCGCTCTAACGGAGGCGATCAGGTCGCAGGGGTACTGATTGGCGGGCTACTTGGTGGCTTATTGGGGTCGGAAATTGCCGGCGGCAATGACCGCACCGAAGGCGCAGTAATTGGCGCAGTAATTGGCGGTGTCGCCGGAGCAGCCATTACCGATGGTAATAATAATTGCAACCCACGATACCGGCAACGCCAAAATGCTCGTTATGATAACCGTTATCAAAACAACGGATATTACGATAATCGCCGATCCAATCGTGGTTATGTAGTTAATGAACGCACCTACCGTGGTGAACGTCGTGCCGAGCGCAGATATAGAAGTGCTCAAGATCAACGCCGCTATCGTCAAGAACAGCAAAGATATCGTAATGAACAACGCAGATATCGCCAGGATCAACGCAGATACAATAACCGCAATAGCAGTTATAATAACGACCCACACAATAGACGGGTCAACAATAACAGGCGGGTGAACAGAGCTAATAATGTCACCCACGAGCCACAAAGCTTTGTTTATCTTTCTGGTCAAACCAGACCTAATAAATGCCGGACAGTAACTCGTACCGTTCGCGACTCTCGAGGATACTCGAAACGGGTAAGCACCCAAGAATGTTTATCCTATGATGGTAGATACCGTAATTGGAACAAACCACACTAATTAGATACTTCATAATATTGATAAAGGCGGCTCTTTTGGGGTCGCCTTTTTACTATTTGAAGCATTTGCCAGTAAAAGTGGATACCAGTTTTAATTATCATGCCTCACGGCAATGTGCTTCGTTTCCATTACCGTCACTCCGGGCACCGACCCGGAGTCCAGCCTTGCTCTTTTCTGTACCAATATCGGTTGGTGATTTCCACCATTCATTACAATTCCTCCCATTGTCATACCCCGACTTGTTCGGGGTATCCAGTTCTTGGTTTCTAGATCACCCGAATGAATCGGGTGATGACAATTGGTGGTGAAGTGAAAAACCGCATACACTTTCTCACCATATGCTTCTGGTAATGCTCTGAATAACCAGGTCACGTTTTTTCCAAATACTGATCCAGCTTATCCAAAGCCACTGCTTTTTCACTCTTATCCAAGAACGAGCCAATAAAGCTGTTGCGTAATAAAGTTTCCACTTCCTCACGGCTTAACCCAAGTCCCTTAATCACCGCCTGATAATTATCGTTTACATAACCACCAAAATAAGACGGATCATCGGAATTTATCATCGCCAGCAAACCAGATTGCAGCATTTTGCGGATCGGGTGCTCAGTAATGTCCCCCACTACGCAAAGTTTGAGGTTCGACAACGGACAAACGGTCAAACACATGCCCGAACCGGCCAGTTTCTCAACCAGTTTTTGATCCTCCAACGCGCGATTACCATGATCAATGCGATCAATGTGCAACTCGTCTAAAGCCTGCCAAACATATTCCGGCGGCCCCTCTTCGCCAGCGTGTGCTACCAGATGCAATCCTGCGTCCTTGGCCAGCGCAAATACTTTTTTGAACTTTGATGGCGGATGGCCAAGCTCGGAACTGTCCAAGCCAACACCATCAATCAGCGACAAAAACTCTTGCGCCTCGCCCCAAGTGGCCAATGCGTCTTCTTCGGGCAAATGCCGCAAAAAACACATGATAAGTTTAGAGCTAATCCCAAGCTGTTGCTTCGCGTCAGCAAGTGCGCGACTTATGCCACCGACCACATCAGCGAATTTAACACCGCGCTCAGTATGGCCTTGCGGATCAAAGAATATCTCGGTGTGAATGACATTGTCTTTGGCGGCTCTGGTCAAATATTCCCAAGTCAGATCGTAAAAATCCTGCTCGTACAATAAGACACTCATGCCTTGATAATAAATATCCAGAAATTCCTGCAAGTTGGAAAAATCATACGCAGCACAGACTTCCTCGACGCTGGCAAATGGCAATTTCACATCATTGCGCTTGGCCATTGCAAACATCAATTCCGGCTCGAACGAGCCTTCGATATGCAAATGCAATTCGGCCTTTGGAGCTTTGGCGGCTAGGGTCGTGAGGTTCATGCTACAGATCCATTAACTGTAAAGTTCTTAGGCATACCATAACCCAAATCATCCACGGCTTGCAATCTTGAAAAGCTCTATGGTCATGGTGCTGGTATTCGTAAGGCTTTATTAGCACGAACCTCAAGGCGATGAAGACTTGTTCTTAACTTCAATCATAGCTTCGGCAATAACCGTAAGCGCATAGATACGAAAGCCTGCATCCTCTATACCCTTCACCGTTTCCAAGGCTTGCTTGATTTTTCCGGCTTTTACTTGGGCTGCGGCAATAATCGTAAGCGCATAGATACGAAAGCCTGCATCCTCTATACCCTTCACCGTTTCCAAGGCTTGCTTGATTTTTCCGGCTTTTACTTGGGCTGCGGCAATAATC
>JAESTZ010000100.1 GCA_016763315.1 Robiginitomaculum sp. | reverse complement strand
TTAAGGGTCAACGAGCATTTGCCAACAAAAGTGTATGCGGTTTTGTGGTGAGCAAATGCGACCACTAAGAATAAACTTACATTTGCCAACAAAAGTGGGAACCGGTTTTACGGCAAAGGATTGCGACCACTTAAAAAGTTTTGTGGAAGTTTTTAATTGTCGCATCTGTTAAGTGAAAAACCGCATACACTTTTTCACCAGATGCTTCTGGTAAATGCGACCACTAAAGAAATGCATTAGTGCGAACGAGACCCTTGTTTGCACTTGTTGTTATGTCTTGCGGTCAAATACCAAAAACGCCGTCATTCCGGCGCAGGCCGCAAGCCATACTTGCAATTGCGGCAAGACTAATGGCGGAAAAACTGGATCACCCGAGTAAATAGGGTGATGACGGTTAGTGGATCGGGCAATACAACGGTTTTCGTTCTTGCTTTGTTTTGGTTTTTGCGAAACAACAGGTTATGAAAGATTCGCCCATCAAAATTTCTGATATGGCTAGGCCAAAGCCTCCAATGTCCAATACTGGGTATCTGGACGCGCTAAATGCGCCACAACGCGAAGCAGTCGAAGCATTAGACGGGCCATTGCTAATACTTGCCGGAGCTGGCACTGGCAAAACCAGAGTATTGACCACCCGTTTTGCGCATTTACTGGCTATGGGCAAAGCCCGCCCGTGGGAGATATTATGCGTTACCTTTACCAATAAAGCGGCGCGTGAAATGCGGCAAAGAGTAGCCAAATTGATCGGCGACGAGGTCGAGGGCATTCCGTGGCTTGGCACTTTTCACTCAATATCGGCGAAAATTTTACGTAAACATGCCGAGCTGGTTGGCCTAAAATCAGCCTTTACCATATTGGATACTGACGATCAGTTGCGATTGCTAAAGCAGATCATTATATCGCTAGAAATAGATGTAAAACGCTGGACACCGCGCCATATCGCCAGCTTAATTGATGGCTGGAAAAATCGCGGACTTGGTGCCGACAAAATAAGTCAAAGCGATGGCTGGGGTTTTGCCGATGGCAAGGGAGCGCAAGTATACCAGCTATATCAACAACGGCTACAAGCCTTAAATGCCGTCGATTTTGGCGATTTGCTTTTACACACTTTGCAAATTTTCATAAAATACCCCGATGTCTTGGCTGAATATCATCGTAAATTCAGATACCTGCTGGTTGACGAATACCAAGACACCAATGTTTGCCAATATTTATGGTTGCGGCTATTGGCGCGCGGCAGCAATAATTTGTGCGTGGTTGGCGATGATGATCAGTCGATTTACGGTTGGCGCGGCGCCGAAGTAGACAACATCTTGCGCTTTGAAAGTGATTTTCCAGGCGCCAAAGTAGTTAAATTAGAGCAAAACTATCGCTCGACCGCTCATATATTAGCCACCGCTGCCAAGTTAATCACTGCCAATCAAGACCGACTTGGCAAAACTTTATGGACCGACGAAGATGGCGGTGAAAAGGTAAAAGTATTCGGAGTTTGGGACGGCGAAGCCGAAGCAATTGCCGCCGTTGAAGAAATAGAAAACTGGTATTCCAAAAGCAATTCTTACGAAGATTGTGCAGTATTGGTTCGCGCCTCACGGCAAATGCGAGCATTTGAAGAACGCTTCATTTCGCTTGGCCTGCCCTATCGGGTGGTCGGGGGTCCAAGGTTTTTTGAACGCCTAGAGATCAGAGATGCCCACGCCTATATGCGCTGTGTAATGTCTGATGCTGATGATCTGGCGTTTGAGCGCATTATCAACACCCCAAAACGCGGCATCGGTGCGGCCAGTGTGCAAAAATTACAAACCCTTGCCCGGACTATGGAAATGTCACTTATGTCCGCCGCCAGGCGAATTATTGAGACCGATGAAATTGGCGGCAAAGCTAGAAACGGCATACGCACGCTGTTAAAGGATTTTGAACACTGGCGACAAATGGCCACTATGACCGACCATGATCGTTTGGCGGAACTGGTGCTAGATGAAAGCGGCTATACTGCCATGTGGCAAAATGACAAAAGCCCACAAGCCGAAGGCCGGTTAGAAAACTTAAAAGAGCTGGTGCAGGCCATGGGCGAGTTTGATACTTTACCAGAATATCTTGAGCATGTGGCGCTGGTTTCCGAACGCGATACCGGTAATGAGGACGATCAAATTAGCTTAATGACTTTACATGCCGCCAAGGGTCTGGAGTTTCCATTAGTGATCTTGCCCGGTTGGGAGGAAAATACATTTCCATCGCAACGATCATTAGATGAAACCGGCAATAAAGCATTAGAAGAAGAACGTAGATTAGCCTATGTCGGCCTAACCCGCGCCAAACAACAAGCGATCATTTATTTTGCCGCCAATCGGCAAATTTACGGCAGTTGGCAAGCAGTATTGCCTTCAAGATTTGTTGACGAATTACCGCCGGAACACGTCGAGGCCAGAGCCGAAACCGGGTATTATGGCCATCAGGCACGAACAAATACAGACAGTGATTCCGGGGCAAATTACGACACTCCCGGCTGGCGACGCTTTCAAGCACTAAAATCCAGCGCCAAGCCCTATATTGAAGGCACAGCTAGAGCCAAACCCAAATCCGCAGATGGGAAATTTGCGCTTAACCAACGGGTATTTCATGACAAGTTTGGCTATGGCCGGATCAATTCCATTGATGGCGATAAGGCCGAAGTAAGTTTTGATAAAGCCGGAACCAAGAAACTAATGATTAGTTTCTTGAAAAATCCTGATGATCTTTAGAGATTACTGAACTTTCAAAGCTTTCAACTCGCCGTTTGCCTGACGTAATATTTGCCATGCGGACGACAAAAACAGGCTGCTCATAAACACTGCAACTACTAAATCTGGATAACGGCTTTGGGTCGCTGCCACCAAGCCAGCGGCAATAATAACCGCTACATTGCCGATCGCGTCATTACGTGAGCAAAGCCAGACCGAGCGCACATTGGCATCGCCGTCTTTGAATTTGATCAATATCAAAACGCTAACTACATTGGCCAATAACGCTAAAAACCCGATCCAACCCATAGTTGGCGCGTCAGGCACCAAATCAACAAAGAAACTCCATAAAGATGCAGCTAAAACACCAATGCCCAACACCGCTAACGACACACCTTTGATCATTGCCGACACTGCCCGAAACCTTAACGACATACCGATCGCCACCAAACTTAACCCATAAGTCAAACTATCGCCTAAAAAATCTAGCGCATCGGCCTTTAGAGCCATCGAGTGTGAAAATGCACCGCCGATCATCTCGACCACAAACATCGTGCCATTTATGGCTATTACTGCCCACAGTGCATTTTTATATTGACGGCTGGTTCCATCAAAATGGCTGTCACGTCCACAATTCGCACCCATAGTTTTAGTTTCCTTTTGCTAATTCTTGGCTATTATACGCCCTATAGTAACTATAGGGGCAAGTAAAATTTTGAAAGAATTTTCAATCGGCGAGGTCGCCAAAGCAATTGGCACCAATGTGCAAACCATTCGTTATTATGAGAAACGCGGATTACTGGTCGAACCATTACGTAACGCAAGTGGCCACCGGATTTATAGCATTGCCGATCGTGATCGGCTGGCGTTCATTCGCCACGCAAGAAGCCTTGGGTTTTCATTGGCGCAAACAGAAACTTTATTGCAACTTGCCGATCAACCAGAAATGCCTTGCGAGATAGCTGATAAAATCGTTCAAGAAAACCTTGAAAAAGTGCAACAACGCATGGCCGCCTTACGTGATCTGGAAACAGAATTGACCTTGATGCTGGACGGATCGCATAGGCAAGATAACCATGAATGCCGGGTAATTGAAACTCTGGCTGATCATCTTTTGTGCAAGCATCAACAGCATAAAATAGTAAGGGAAAAAGGTTTTGGATAATTTATGGCAAATATCAGCATTAGGATCAAAAGCCGAATTGCAACATCTTGAAAGCTCTCTGCAAGATAACCTACAGCCGCCATTATCATTTTCATTATTTGAAGATGATCTACCAATTTGGCGATTAGAAATTATAGTTGATCAACAGCCTATCTACGCTGAATGGAACGATCTGGCAGATAATATCAAGATCGAACTGTTACCTTCAAAAAACTGGGTGTTGGAATCATTACGATTTTTAACACCGGTAATAGCCGGACGATTTTATGTGCATGGCTCGCATGATGAACCTAGTTCCGCAAAAGATAAAATATCTATCTGTATCCCCGCCAACATCGCCTTTGGCACCGGACACCATGAAACCACTTCTGGCTGTTTGTTAGAGCTTGATAAAATGCTTGGCGATGGTTTGAATTTTGACAATGTGGTTGATTTGGGAAGCGGCGCCGGAATTCTGGCAATAGCTGCGGCAAAAACCTTAAATGCGAATATCATTGCCACCGATATTGACCCCGAAACCATACCGGTAGCACAAGATAACGCCAATAATAACTCTGTTGGTGACAAAATAGAATTTGTAATTGCCGATGGGGTTAACCATCGCTCATTACCTACTAACTCACATGATCTGGTATTTGCCAATATATTGGCTATGCCACTGATTGAAATGGCCGAAGGAATATCTAGTTTACTGACAACCAATGGTTATTTAATATTGGCTGGTCTGTTAAATGAACAGGCCGAAGCAGTTGCCTCGGCCTATCAAAAACATAATATGAAAATTATCCGCAGCCAAATTATTGGTGAATGGACAATACTGGTTTTACAAAATTAAGCAGCACGTTGTTCTCTGCGCTCACGGCGTTGCAACCGACGAGTTGTCAAATGCGGCCGGCCAGAATACGGGTTACGGGGATCATTATTGTCACTTGCAATATTATTATTGGAAGCCACAACGAATTCAACTGGGCTAGAGGTGGATTTAAAAAACGATTTAATGAAAGACATTGAGAAGCTCCTTTTTGTTGCTGTGTCTGTTCTTTGTTATCTCGAGGCTGATATGGTGTATGTACGATAAAAGGAAAACAGACAAAACATCAGCCTTGGTATGCATAATTGCATAGATGTAAAAATACGGGTTTTCAGGTTGCCAGAACAATTCGATAAGCCTAAATTTCGGTAATGATACAGGATTTCACAGTTAAAGGCGGACCAGCAATTGGTCGCGCCAATTTACCCCTGTTACGCCAGCAATTAACCAAACATGGCCTAACCGGAATGATTGTCCCGCACGAGGACGAATATCAAAATGAATACCTGCCGGCGGCAACTGACCGGCTTGGCTGGCTAAGCGGATTTACCGGCTCGGCCGGTGC
>JAESTZ010000099.1 GCA_016763315.1 Robiginitomaculum sp. | reverse complement strand
AGTGGCGGCATTGGCGGGGTCTGCTTTGGCTCCGGATGCGATCTCGGCTTTGGTCAATTTGGGCTTTGCAGGATCAGACGCGGCCAGTGCGGTGCGGGTTGCCGCCAACCAATTGGGCGAGACGGCTAGTTTGGATGAGCTGATCCGGCTCGGCTTAAAAGAGCTAAACCGATGAACGATGAACGATTGATCGACCGTGAGCCACAAACCGGCGATGGCGCTGACAAAGCATTGCGGCCACGGCGGTTTGACGAATTTGTTGGCCAAGCCGAACTGGTGGCCAATTTGCAAGTATTTGTTACCGCCGCCGGTGGGCGCGGTGAAGCTTTGGACCATGTTTTATTGTCCGGGCCTCCGGGCTTGGGTAAAACCACATTGGCGCAAATTTTGGCACGTGAGTTGGGCGTTGGGTTTCGTTCAACGTCGGGGCCGGTGATTGCTAAGGCCGGTGATTTGGCGGCGATTTTGACTAATTTGGAACCCAATGACGTGTTGTTCATTGATGAAATTCACCGCCTCAGTCCGCATGTAGAAGAAATATTGTATCCGGCGATGGAGGATTATGAGCTGGACCTGATGATAGGTGAAGGCCCATCGGCGCGTTCTATCAAAATTGATCTGGCCCCGTTTACCTTGGTTGGGGCAACCACACGGGCCGGTTTGTTGGCAACGCCGTTACGAGATCGGTTTGGTATTCCGTTGCGGCTTGGGTTTTATGAAACCAAGGATTTGACCAAAATCGTGTTACGGGCTGCGACTAAATTACAAGTGGCGTTATCGGCGGACGGGGCGCTTGAAATTGCCCGGCGTTCGCGCGGCACGCCGCGGGTGGCTGGACGGTTGTTGCGCCGGGTTCGTGATTTTGCAGATGCGGATGGTGTGGCGAGCATTGATGCCAAAATTGCGGATGGTGCGCTGACCCGATTGGAAGTAGATGAGCTGGGTTTGGATGCCCAAGACCGACGTTATTTACTGGCGCTTATTGAAAAATTTTCCGGTGGCCCGGTGGGCTTGGAAACCTTGGCCGCGTCTTTGTCTGAAGCCCGTGATTCGTTGGAAGAAGTGATCGAGCCGTTTTTGATCCAACAAGGCTTTATTCAACGTACCCCGCGCGGTCGCATTGCAACAGAGCGGGCATTTGGACATTTAGGCTTGGCGGTGCGTCCGCAAAAAGACGATGTATTTGGGGGCGTTGGTAAATGAACGCTCTACCCGAAATGGGCCAAATCAACGGTCATGAACATGGTTTGCCGGTGCGGGTTTATTATGAAGACACGGACTTTAGCGGCGTGGTGTATCATGCCGCTTACCTAAAATTTATGGAGCGAGGCCGGACCGAAGCTCTTCGTGCCACGGGTACGGGGCATCAAGACCTGTTGCTGCAAAACCCGCCGTTGGCCTTTGTGGTGCGCGGGATGCAGTTGTCATTTCATGCGCCAGCGCGGATTGATGATGCGTTGTTGGTTCGCACTCGATTTTTTGAGGCAACAGGGGCGCGGATGCGGGCCGAACAGACGGTGGATTGCGCCGATCAGGTTTTGGTCAGCGCCGTGCTTGAACTTGCGTGCATTGACCTTGACGGTCGGCCAAAACGAATACCAAAAGATATGCTTGCAAAGATGAAATTGTTTCTTTGTGACAAACCGACCTGAAAATGGTCACATTCTTCTTTCAGAACACACTTACTTATTTTTAGACAGGAATTTTTCATGGATGTTAGCTTGATTCAACCGGCCCTTGGCCAAACTGATTTTTCATATCTGGCTATGTTTTTACACGCCGATATTGTGGTAAAATTTGTGATGGGGGTTTTGGTGTTTGCCTCGGTTTGGTCGTGGGCGATTATTGTTGATCGGCAATTTGCATTTATGGGCTTGCGGCGCAAAGCCGAGCGTTTTGAGAAGACATTTTGGTCCGGGCGCTCTTTGGACGAAATGTTTGAGCAGATCGGTGACAAACCAAGCGACCCGTTGGCGAGAGTGTTCGTTTCGGCGATGCGCGAATGGAAAGAAGGTCGCGCCGGTGTCGGTAGCGATTTACAGGTCATTACCCTAAAAGAACGTCTTGACCGCGTGATGGCACTTCGAGTGTCGCGCGAATTGTCGCGGGCAGAGCGTGGTCTTGGGGTTTTAGCCTCTATTGGTTCGGCTTCGCCATTTATTGGGCTATTTGGAACGGTTTGGGGGATTATGAATTCGTTTCGGGCCATTGCAGCGTCCCATGATAGCAGCTTGGCAGTGGTCGCTCCTGGAATTGCTGAGGCGTTATTTGCCACGGCATTGGGCTTGTTTGCGGCGATCCCAGCGGTGATTTTCTATAATAAATTTGCTTCTGATACGGAACGTTATGCAACCCGACTTGAGGGATTTGCCGATGAACTTTCTGCGATTTTCTCGCGGCGTATTACCGGGAGGAACCCATGAGTATTTCATTGACCTCGTTAAGCGGATCAGGCCGCAGGCGTGGCCAAAAATATAAACCACGGGCTGAAATTAATGTAACGCCTATGGTTGATGTTATGTTGGTGTTGTTGATCGTGTTTATGATCACTGCGCCGTTAATGACCCCTGGGGTGCCCGTAGACCTGCCCGAAGTTGATGCCAAAGTACTCAATGCTGATAGCGAACCTTTGACCATTACTATTTTGGCTGATGGGAAGGTTTATTTGATGGATACCGAGATTGAGGTGAACGATCTGGTGGCAAAATTATCAGCCATCGCTGAAAACGGTGTGCAGGAGCGTATTTTCTTACGCGCGGACAAAGCCGTTGATTATGGCTCGGTCATGAATGTAATGGCCAAAGTTCACGGCGCAGGGTTTGTGAATTTAGGCCTCGTAACCGAGTCGAAATAACATAAAACAACCAGAAAGATAGATCAATTTGCGTGCCGGTTTCCCCATTTCTATTGTTTTGCATTCGAGCGTAGTTGCGCTGGGGGTTTTCGTGTTGCCAACTTCAATGCCAGACCGTTTGAATGAAACGCCAATTATTCCCATTGAACTGGTTACCTTGGCCGAAACCACGGATATTAAGGCGGCGATACCCGTGCAAAAGCCAGAACCCGAACCTGTTATAGAGCAGCAGTTGGCACCAGAGCCGCCAGTGGTAATAAGCCCTCCCATTGAACCACCAAAACCCGAACCGGCGCCTGAGTCAGTTCAGGACATTCCCGAACCCAAAGTGGAAAAGCTGGCCGAAGCTCCAAAACCCAAACCAAAACCAAAACCTAAGCGGGCACCAAAACCAAAACCACCGTCATTTGATCTGGCACGGTTGGAAAGTAAATTGGCAGACAATCGGGTGCTTGACATGAATATCGCTGAGCGAGACGACGAGGTACAACCACGAAATGCGGTTGGTGCGGCAACAAATTTAACCGTCGATGAAATAGATCTATTACGGTCACAAATGTATCGCTGTTGGCGTGCCCCGATGGATGCTCCCAATCCAGAAGCGCTTATGGTACGGATCCGGCTAAGGCTAAGTCCAGATGGAAGCTTACAAGGAACGCCAGAGGTGTTGAACCAAGGCCAGATCGACCGGTCCAATGACCCGTTTTGGCGAGCGGCTGCCAACTCCGCGCGTCGGGCGGTCATCAAATGTCAGCCATATTTATTACCACCTGAAAAATACACCAATTGGAAGGAAACCATTATGCGCTTTAGTGCTGCCGAGATTATGGGAGGTTCCACGCGATGAAACTTCGTTTATTTTTTAGTCTGGTGACGATGTGGGTGATGATCGGTTTTGCCGTACCCGCAAAAGCCGAACTTGAGATCGATATCACACGCGGTCATCTTGAGCCGACCCCGTTGGCCATTCCTGCCTTTACCGGTTCATCAGCGCCCGAACGAGAAATTGGCGAATTGATCGCAAATGTCATTCGAGCCGATTTGGAACGCTCTGGCTTGTTCAAAGTATTAGACCAAGCTTCCTATATTGAACAACAAACCAATATTGATATCCAACCACGCTTTGCCGATTGGCGGGTGATCCGAGCCGATGCTTTGTTGGCGGGACGGGTGGTTATCGAGAATGAGAACCGGGTCCGCGTTGATATGCGGTTGTGGGATGTGTTTGCTGAAACCCATTTATTTGGTCAGCAAATGGGAACTACGCCAGAAAATTGGCGGCGTATTGCCCATAAAATCGCAGATTCTATCTATCAAAAACTAACCGGTGAGTCTGGTTACTTTGATACGAGAGTAGTGTTCATTGCTGAATCTGGGCCCAAGATTAACCGAACCAAACGCTTGGCAATTATGGATCAAGATGGAGCCAATCCAACGTTTTTAACGCCGGGCAGTTATACGGTATTGACCCCAAGATTTTCACCAACGACGCAACAGATCACCTATTTGTCCTATGCCACGCAAGTTCCATCGGTATTTTTGTTCAATATCGAAACTGGACGACAGGAAGTTTTGGGTGATTTTCCCGGAATGACTTTCGCGCCCAGGTTTTCACCGGACGGCAAAAAGGTAATTATGAGCCTAGTGCGGGCGGGAAACAGTGATATTTGGCTGATGGATTTACGTACCCGTCGCCGGGTGCAATTGACCGATTCGCCAGCGATTGACACTTCGCCGTCATTTTCACCGGACGGATCAAAAATTGTCTTTAATTCGGATCGAGGTGGTTCTTCGCAATTGTATATTATGAATGTAGATGGTTCTGGAACCCACCGGATCACCTTTGGAGATGGCCGGTATTCCGCTCCGGTTTGGTCGCCAAGAGGCGATTTAATTGCATTTACCAAACAAAACAAAGGCCAGTTCCATATTGGCGTGATGCGACCAGATGGCGATGGTGAGCGAGTGTTGACCACGGCCTATCTTGATGAAGGTCCAACCTGGTCGCCAAATGGCCGGGTATTGATGTTTACCCGTGAAACCAGACCGGGGGCCGGCCCAAAAATTTGGAGCATTGACCTTACTGGAGCGAACCTGCGCCGGGTGCCAACGCCCGAAGATTCGTCCGATCCCGCATGGTCGCCCTTGATTGAATAGCATCTGGAGGCTAGTTTTATCATTGCCTTACAGAAAACCCACCACAGATTTACCAAACCCCGTCCATTCCCAAACCGCTAAAAGGAACTAAAAATGAAAACCAAATTGTTCTGCCTCATCGGTGCATCCGCATTTGTTCTTGCCGCTTGTGCCACGGATCCACAACCTACAAGCTCTCGTACCGTGACCCCGACATCTACGGCGCCGCAACCACGCCCAGTAACCTCGGTACGCTCACAAGTAACTCCACCGCTTTATGTTGCCAAACCGGGGTCGGTTGAAGAGTTTTCAACCAGCGCCGGGGATCGAATTTACTTCGCATATAATAGTTACACGCTAAGTGCCGAAGCTAGGGCTACGCTCTCGAAACAAGCGGCTTGGTTAAACAGCTATCCACGGACGCGGGCCTTGTTGGCCGGGAACTGTGATGAGCGCGGGACCCGCGAATATAACTTGGCCCTAGGCGCGCGCCGCGCCAGTGCGGTCAAAGAGTATTTGGTCAATTTAGGCGTTGATCCGTCTCGGATGACCACGATCTCTTATGGCAAGGAACGACCTATTGATCCGCGCTCAATGGGCGAAGCATGGTCGATCAACCGCAATACCCACACGGCTATTGTTTCGGGTGCTTCAAGCTAAAATTATTCCGGATGCCGTAAAAAACGTCCAAGTTTGCCCTAATTTTGCTTAAATTTAACAAGAGGATATGGGTATGCGTATTCTAATTTTGATATTTTGTACGGGTTGTCTGCTGTTGGTGCCCTTGGCACCGGCGGTTGCGGCTGAATCAAGAAAAGAGCTTGGCTTGCGCTTAGATGCGGCCATGGCCCGGATCATGGTGTTGGAGGACCGGATGTCAACCGGCGATCCAGCGGCGGTGCGTTTGTCCCAACGCTTGGACGGTTTAGAGCGGCAATTGCGCGAGCAAATTGGTGAAAACGAACGGTTGCGTTTTGAGAACGCTCGACACCGTGGCGATATTGACGGCTTGCGTAAAGAGCTTGATCTATTGAATGCAGATGTGAGATCTGCCCGCGATGAAGCCGCATCGGCCAAGCGGGCTGTTGGTGGGTATATTACCGGTGGCGTGGATGAAACCACAGACACAAACGAGAATATAGGTTCAAGAATACTGCCAAGCGACAACGGGTCACAACCATATACCGACGGCGGGCTAGCGGGCGCAGAACAGCGCTTTGCTGAGGCTCGCTATTTTTTGGAAAGTGGGTTTTTTGATGAGGCCTATACATCGCTTACTGGGTTTTTGGGCGAATACCCCGGACATGACCTAGCGGGTGAAGCTTTGTTCTGGAGGGGTGAAATTCAAATGGTGCGCGGCAACCCAGTTTTGGCAGCGGAACAGTACCTTGCTTCACTAAAGCAGTTTCGCAAAGGCACTCGTGCGCCGGATGCCATGGTCAAATTAGCCGCAGCGTTCGCGGCCATGGGCGATCTAGGCGAAGCCTGCCAGACCTTGAAATTATTTCCCAAAGAATACCCAAAAGCCTCCGCCGCCGTTCGCACCAAAGCTGATATTGAAAGCCGCCGCGCGAATTGCTCGCCATAGCCGAAGCCATGACTGCGGAACCTGCGGATTTTTTTGCCCGTATTTTGGCTGACTTTGATCAAAGCGAACCATTTGTCATTGGTTTTTCCGGCGGTGGCGATTCTACCGCTTTGCTGGCGCGCTTGGTCAAAATAGCCAAGCGTAACGCCCGGCCTGTTCATGCATTGATCGTCAATCATCGGATGAAACCGGGTGCCAATGCCGAAGCCGAGCGGGCGGCTAAACTGGCTCACAGCTTAGGTGCACAAGTCCAAATTTTACCATGGCTTGGTACACCTTTGGTCGGTCATGCTAGCGCTCGTCACGCTCGGTTTTCATTGTTGGCTGATGCGCTTCATGCCTTACATACCCATCGTTTATTGTTGGCCCATACCTGTGATGACCAAAGCGAGACGTTTTTGTTACGGCTCGCGGCGGGTTCCGGTCCGCATGGGTTGGCGGCGATGGGCGTTGATGCGCCCTATCCCTTGTGGCCCGAAGGGTTTGGATTGCGGGTTTGTCGGCCTTTGTTGAAAACTTCGCGGGCACAGCTTCGTGAAGAGTTGCGACAGGCGCAGATCAGTTGGATTGAAGACCCTGCAAATGCCGACCGGCGCTATGCGCGAGTGCAATTGCGGGACCAATTAGCTGATCTGCAAGCGGCAGGGTTTAGCCTAAAGTCCACAGAACGGGCAATGGCCCAGTTTCAAAATTTGCACCGTGACGAGCAGGTGCAATTGGAGCCGCTCATTACAGATCATGTTGGATTTAGTCCGTTCGGATTTGCCTGGGTGCACACCAATATCACCCGCATAGTTTGCGGGACGACCTTGGCGCGCCTTTTCGAACAAGTAATACTCGGTGTCTCAGGGGCGCAGCGGTGTAAACATCGCGGCGTGAAGCTGGTTGAGCGCTGGCAACGGGTGATCGAAACCGGTCGGGCTTGCGCGGTTAATGGCTGTGTATTGCGCCGTAAAGACCAGCAGGTTTTTGTGTATCGCGACCCAGGCGCGGTTTGTGGTCGCGATGGAAGGCCGCCTTTGACGGTACCAATTTCCGCGTTTATGGAGCCGGTTTGGTTTGACAACCGTTGGCTGATCCGAACCCCAGAATTAGGCGTGCTGATGCCATTGGGTGTGTGTGGAGGCTCAATGGGTGCGGCTCAACGCTCGGCCCTTGCCTTGGTACCGGCTTTTGCTCGCAAGACGTTACCTGTTTTGTGTACCCCGGACGGCAAAAAACAGGTGCTGCCGGTGTCCGCACCCAAGTCCATTTTGTTTGCAGGTGCGCAAAGAGGGTTGGAAACTGGCACCATATTCGCATAAGATGATAGAATATTACGGCAAAACCATGCAATTGTTCGAATTTTGCCATTGCACGAAGATAAATTATCCCCATTTAGAACACTGAATACAAAAACGAGTAAGGAAGCGAAACGATGGCCATGCGAAATTTACTATTATGGGCGATTATCATCTTGTTGGTGGTCTCGCTATTTTCCATGGTTCAAGGAACCAGCAACACAAAACCGATAACCAATGAGATCAGTTTCTCAACATTGATGCGCGAGGCCGAAGCTGGCCAAGTTTCCACTGTTAATCTAAACGGGATGAAATTGTCAGGCACCTATGCCAATGGCGAAACTTTTATATCGACAACGACGTTTCCGGATACCGCTTTGGTTTCTCAGTTAAGTGCGGCTGGGGTTGATGTGACGGTAAAGGAAGAAAGCCGCAGTGTGCTGTTTACGATTTTGATGAATTTTTTACCGATTTTATTACTGATCGGGTTTTGGTTGTTTTACATGCGCCAAATGCAAGGTGGCGGCAAAGGCGGAGCGATGGGCTTTGGTAAATCCAAGGCGAAATTGCTTACCGAACGTCAAGGTAAGGTGATGTTTAGCGATGTGGCCGGTATTGACGAAGCCAAAGAAGAACTAGAAGAAATTGTTGAATTTCTAAAAGACCCTTCCAAATTCCAACGCTTGGGCGGAAAAATCCCACGCGGTGCATTGTTAGTTGGCCCTCCTGGTACCGGTAAAACCTTGTTGGCACGGGCGATTGCGGGCGAAGCCGGTGTTCCGTTTTTCTCGATCTCAGGTTCTGACTTTGTCGAAATGTTTGTCGGTGTTGGTGCCAGTCGGGTTCGCGACATGTTCGAACAGGCCAAAAAGAATGCTCCGTGTATTATATTTATTGATGAAATTGATGCGGTGGGCCGTTCTCGTGGTGCCGGTCTTGGTGGCGGTAATGATGAGCGCGAACAGACTTTGAATCAGTTATTGGTCGAAATGGACGGTTTTGAAACTAATGAAGGCATTATCCTGATTGCGGCGACTAATCGCCCGGACGTATTGGACACTGCTTTATTGCGCCCCGGACGGTTTGATCGGCAAGTTACGGTGCCAAACCCGGATATTTTGGGTCGTGAGAAGATCCTTAAAATTCACACCAAGGATATTCCGACCGCTGCCGATGTTGATGTTCGGGTTATCGCCAGAGGGACACCGGGTTTTTCCGGAGCTGATCTGGCAAACCTATGTAATGAAGCAGCGTTATTGGCGGCAAGGCGCGAAAAACGCATTGTCACTATGATCGACTTTGAAGATGCCAAGGACAAAGTAATGATGGGCGCAGAACGGCGCTCTATGGTGATGAGCGAAAAAGAAAAGCGGATGACTGCCTATCACGAAGCTGGCCACGCTGTTGTGGCGATGAAAGTGCCGGCGGCAGATCCTGTTCACAAAGCAACCATTATTCCCCGTGGCCGGGCTTTGGGTATGGTAATGCAATTGCCAGAAGATGATAAATATTCGCAAAGTTTTGAAGAAATGACATCTCGTTTAGCCATACTGATGGGCGGACGGGTTGCTGAAGAATTAGCATTCGGAGCGAAAAATGTTACGTCTGGTGCTTCTTCTGATATTCAGGTGGCAACAGGCTTGGCCAAGGCAATGGTTACCAAATGGGGATTCTCGGAAAAACTAGGGAATATTTCCTATGGCGATGATGGCGGCGAAGTGTTCTTGGGACAGCAGTTAATGCGTAGCAGTTCTATTTCACCTGAAACGGCAAAATTGATCGAGGAAGAAACCAAACGTTTTGTTGATGAAGGTGAAGTCGCTGCACGAGCGATTTTAACCAAACACAAAAAGGCTTGGAAAGCAGTCGCCGAAGGGTTGATTGAGTTTGAGACTCTAACTGGCGAAGAAATTGAAGGTTTGATCAAAGGTAAGCGCCCAAACCGTCCTGATCCGGAAGAAACTCCAAAACCAAAAGGCCCCGGTGCTGCGGTGCCGGTAACTTCAGGTGGCAAAAAACCAAAGCCAAAACCAAAGGCCGGTAAAAAAGACGGGCCAGAACCACAAGGCGCGTGATCTTTGGCTATTCTAGACGACAAAGATTTCAATTCGTCTAGCTGGCCACTGGTTTGTGGAATTGTAAATGTAACCCCGGATAGTTTTTCCGATGGCGGGTTATATGCAGACCCTGTAATAGCCACAAAACACGCTCTTACTTTGGCCGCGCAGGGCGCTGACCTTGTTGATGTCGGTGGTGAGAGTACAAGGCCTGGAGCAATTAGAGTTTCTGTTGATGAAGAGCTATCACGAATTGTGCCGGTGATCGCCGGTGTCCGGCAACAATCAGAAATACCGATCTCGATTGATACTATGAAGCCACAAGTGGCAGAACAAGCAATGGCGGCAGGAGCCAATATCTGGAATGATGTTAGTGCTTTGTGTTATGAGCCGACATCATTGGCCAAGGCAGCCGAACTTGGCTGTCCGGTGATCCTTATGCATATGCAAGGGCAACCTAAAACTATGCAAGATGATCCGGTATATGACGATGTGTTTTGTGATGTGTCGGATTTCTTGCAAAGTCGAATTGATGCTGCTTTGCAAGCCGGTGTTGCCAAAGATAACATCATTATAGATCCGGGTATAGGTTTTGGAAAAAGCTTGCAAGATAACCTGAAGTTACTGGCTAATCTGGACAAGTTACAGGAACAAACCGATTTCCCAGTGATGCTTGGCGCTTCGCGAAAACGCTTAATCGGTGAACTTGATTCTTCCGTGCTCACAGATGACCGACTGGGTGGCTCACTGGCTATGGTAGCGGCGGCGTACTACCAAAGGGTGGCAATGGTTAGAGTTCATGATGTGCGAGAAACCTTGCAAATGTTGAGAGTATTAAAGGCGGTAAATTCTCAAGGAAAAACAGATGAATAAACAGCCGCAACCAGTGGTGTTGACTATTGCCGGATCAGATAGCGGCGGTGGTGCTGGTGTTCAGGCAGACATCAAAACAATAACTGTATTGGGTGGTTACGCTGCCAGTGCAATTACCGCAATTACTGCGCAAAACACCAAAGGGGTGCAGCAAATACAGTTTTTGGACGTTGATTTAGTACGCGCACAAATAAGATCAGTGCTTGATGATTTCGCCGTTGATGTAATTAAAATCGGCATGTTGGGAAACGCGGATATTGTTTCTGCGGTGTCTGACGAGTTGCGAGGTCGGGAGATACCAATAGTTCTGGATCCGGTAATGATCGCCAAGGGCGGTTCCAGCTTGTTGTCCGAAGATGCAATTAGCAAGATGACCGAAGAGTTGTTACCGCAAACTTATTTGCTTACACCAAATGCACCCGAAGCAAGTAAATTGGCCTCAAGGCCGGTCAACAATTTACAAGACCAGCGCAAAGCGGCCGAAGAATTGCGGCAATTAGGTGCAAAATCCGTGTTGATCAAAGGCGGTCATATAGCGGGTGATACAATTTACGACCTGTTATTATCAGAACAGGGCGAGGCGGTTTTTGAAAGCCCAAGAATTAATACAATGCACACGCATGGCACTGGCTGCACCTTGTCCAGTGCGATAGCTGTTTATCTTGCGCAAGATTTACAATTGGACGAGGCAGTAAGAATGGCGCGGGAATATGTATTAAAGGCAATAATTCATGCACCCAAACTAGGTCGTGGTCACGGGCCATTGGCTCATAATTGGTTATTTAAGAGAGACAAATGAAACTTGATATTTATCAAATAGATGCTTTTAGCAATGGGGAATTTACCGGCAATCCGGCGGCAGTAATTCCGTTAAGTAAACCGCTAGATCCAATATTGATGCAAAACATTGCTATGGAGAACAATCTTTCGGAAACCGCATTTATTGTTGCAAGTAATGATCCATCTCATTGGAATTTACGCTGGTTTACCCCGACCACCGAAGTTCCGCTTTGTGGCCATGCGACTTTCGCCAGTGGAGTTTGTGTTTTACGACACTTACATCCTGATCTCGGTAAGGTAACATTTACCACGGCCAGTGGCCTGTTAAGTGTCGAGCGCGATGGGCAAGGCTTTATTGTTGATTTACCAGCGGCAAAACAAAACCCTTGGCAACCTTCCAGTGATTTGGTGAAAGCTTTAGAGGTGAAAGTGATTGCCAGTGCTGGCGCGGATTTTCCGTTCATTGTTGTTGACGATTCGGACTTTGTTAGAAATTTGAATATTGAAGAAGGCGTGCAATTAGCAAATTTAACCGAGTCGGGAGAACTAATTATTTCAGCGCCTGGTGATGGAGCGTTTGATTTTTTAACGCGGGTGTTTGTCCCCGGTGTCGGAATTGATGAAGATCCGGTAACTGGTGCAGCTTTTGCGCAAATTACTGCATATTGGGCAAACCGTCTAAATCGCAACAAAATGCAAGCTTTGCAGGCTTCAAAGCGTGGTGGTTTAGTCAATGTTGAATTGCATAAGGGCAGGGTGCGTATTGGTGGCGGTGCGGTTGATTTTATGCATGGGCAAATTGAAATTGGTTAAGTCATTTTTTAGCTATTTTCTGCGCTCGACCATTATTCCCGCGAAGATAACCGCCAAAGCAGTAAATGCTAATATTGAGAGAGTTTCTTTTAAAAATACAATGCCTATCAGGACTGCAACCGGTGGTACAAAATAGTTTGCCGTTGCTAAAAAACTAGGGCCGGCACTGCGCAAGGTCTGCATATAAAAAATTGAACCGATGCCAGTTGCACCAAGTCCAAGAATTAATACTGCAGCCATAATTCCAAAGGAGGGCATTTGCGCCTGGAAGCTGTCATAAATAGCAAATGGTAATAAGCTCAAACCGCCAACCAGTAACATTCCAGTAGCCGCGACACTCGGCGGAGTTTCGGGCATGAAATGGATCAATACACTATTTATTGCAAACATAACTGCACAGCCAAGAATTACGAATTGCGCTATGGTAGTTGGGCCGCCAAGCCCTGATAATGCCGATGGGCCGATTAATAATACCACTCCGAAGAGACCGAGTAACAGACCTGATATTTTAGCGAAAGTCATACGATCACCGGCAATGGTGAAATGAGCTAAGAAAGCCACCGACAAAGGCATGGTTGCTAGCAATATACTAACCAATCCGGCATCTAGTGATTGTAATGCCCAGGCATTAAGCAAAAACGGTAATGACGAGCCGGTAAGCCCTACTGGCAATAACCATAACCAGCGTACATCAGGTTTTGGTAATAGCGGTGGTAACTTATGTTTGCGGTAAACCATCCAGCCGTATAAAAGGCCAATAGCAATCCAGATACGAAGTGCTGTAACTATAGCCGGTGATAATTCAACAACTGCGACTTTAGTTAAAGTAAATGAAGAACTCCAAAGTAAAATTAATACACAATAGCGTATCCAATCAGCCCTTGTTGGTCGTCGTCCATTTCCATTTGTATTTAGTAAATCACTCATAACATGGCGGTGACACTTGTGTGAGCATCTGTCAAACAATGAAATGCAGATACTGTATTGCCAACTGAAAATAGTTTCTTATTATGTCTATGGGTTTCGCACCCCCAACGGTGCGTACCTGTCCAGTGAGGATAGGAGACAATATGATACTTCACGCTAAACCGGCGCCAATGCCGGTAAATCGACCTGATGATGCTAGGTTTTCATCAGGTCCTTGTAAGAAACGACCAAACTGGTCGCTTGCAAACCTTCAAAACGCGCCACTTGGCCGTTCCCATAGACATAAAATTGGCAAACAACGCTTACAACAAGCGATAGATTTGTCGCGTCAATTATTGCAAATACCAGATGATTATCGAATTGGTATTGCTCCGGCCTCTGATACAGGGGCGATGGAAATGGCACTTTGGAGCCTGCTGGGATCAAAGCCGGTGGACGTATTGGTATGGGAGAGTTTCGGCAAAGGCTGGGAAACAGATATTTGCCAGCAGTTAAAACTGTCAGATGTACGAGTGTTGGACGCGCCTTATGGAAGTTTACCAGATTTAGATGGTGTCCGCGAAGATGCGGATGTGATTTTTACATGGAATGGGACTACTTCGGGGGTTCGGGTGCCAAATGCTGACTGGATTGGTGATGAGCGATCGGGTTTAACGATTTGCGATGCCACGTCTGCTGCATTTGCGCAAAAATTAGATTGGGGCAAGTTAGATGTGGTTACTTGGTCATGGCAAAAGGTCATGGGCGGTGAGGCCGCGCATGGGATGATTGTTTTATCGCCTCGTGCTGTGCAAAGACTTGAAAGCTACGCGCCAACTTGGCCGGTTCCAAAGATTTTCCGTTTGACCAAAAATGGAAAGATAAATGAAAGTTTTTTCACCGGTTCGACCATCAATACGCCAAGCATGTTATGTGTCGAGGACTATATTGATACTTTGAATTGGGGTTTAGGTCTTGGTGGACTGGAGGCTTTGCACCAACGGTGTGATGATAATTTGGCAGTGATGGAAAGCTGGGTTTCCAAAACCCCTTGGGTGGGTTTTCTAGCTGCTGATCCGAAAACGCGCTCAAATACCGGAGTTTGTTTGCAGTTTGCTGATCCAAAAATTCGATCATTACCAGTTGTCGAGCAAAGTGCTCTGGTGAAGCGAATGACCGCTTTGTTGGAACAAGAAGCTGCGGCATTTGACATTGGTGGCTATCGTGATGCCCCGCCGGGGCTTCGCATCTGGTGTGGAGCCACGATCGAGAAAAGCGATCTTCAGCTTCTAACTACTTGGTTGGACTGGGCTTACGATAAGGCTTTGGGCGCATACAGTCCATCGATCCAAAAAGTGGGTACCGGTTTTGGATAAGTTGATGGATCGCAAAGAAAACTAACCAAAATTCCTTTTGATAAAATATAGATGGAGGCAGAAATGCCAAAAGTATTGATTGCTGATAAATTATCGCCTGCGGCATTGCAGGTGTTTGCCGAAAATGGCGTAGAGACTGATGTTAAAACAGATATGTCCCGTGCTGAATTGCTTGAAATAATTGGTGAATATGATGGTCTGGTAGTTCGTTCGCGAACTCGTCCGGATGAAAAGTTGATTGCTGCTGCAAAAAACTTGAAAGTCATTGGCCGAGCCGGGATCGGTGTTGATAATATCGATATTCCGGCAGCTAGTGCCAAAGGGATCGTGGTAATGAACACACCTTTTGGCAATGCTGTCACCACGGCAGAGCATGCGATTGCCATGATGTTTGCCTGTGCGCGTAATATTCCTGCGGCGGATCGCTCAACCCGTGAAGGCAAATGGGAGAAACCAAAGTTTGTTGGAACCGAGCTGTTTGGTAAAACATTGGGGCTAATAGGTTGTGGTAATATTGGCGCTTTGGTGGCTGAGCGTGCCTTGGGTCTAAAGATGAATGTGTTGGCGTATGATCCGTATCTTACCAATGAGAGAGCGATTGAAATTGGTGTTAGAAAAGTCGATTTACCGGAGCTTCTAACAAAGTCAGATGTAATTAGCTTACACACTCCGATCACTGATCAAACCAGAAATATACTGTCGGCCGACGCTTTGAACCAGACTAAAGCCGGGGTGATGATTGTAAATTGCGCCAGAGGTGGCTTAATTGATGAAACCGCTCTTTATGCCGGTTTGGTAAGTGGTCATGTGCGGGCTGCAGCATTGGATGTGTTTGCCAAAGAGCCGGTAATTGATAATCCATTGTTCACGTTGCCAAATTTTGTTGGAACTCCGCATTTGGGGGCTTCAACCCACGAGGCGCAAGAGAATGTTGCGGTGCAAGTTGCCCGGCAAATGAGTGATTTCCTTATTACTGGCGCAGTAGCGAACGCTTTGAATGCTCCTAGTGTCTCGGCAGAAGATGCTCCGCGCTTAAAGCCGTTTCTGGCACTAGCAGAGAAGCTTGGTCTGCTGGCTGGGCAAACCATGTCGTCGGGTTTGCAACGCTTTGAAATTGTATATCAAGGTGCGGTGGCCAGCCTTAATGTAAAACCATTATCGTCTGTGGCTTTGGCTGGAGCGTTAAAGCCGATTTTGTCGGATGTAAATTTAGTTTCTGCTCCGGTTATGGCAGCCGAGCGTGGCATACAATTGGCAGAGACGTCGGAGGAGCAAAAAGGTGACGTTGATTCGATTATCGAGATACGACTTGAAGACGAAAATGGTTTGCGGGTTTTTGCTGGAACTTTGTTTGCCGGAGTTCCCAGGGTGATGCAAATTGATGATGTGTCGTTAGATGCTCCTTTTTGTGAAAACATGCTTTATGTAACCAATGAGGATAAGCCCGGACATATTGGCGCTTTGGGTAAATTACTTGGTGCAAATCATGTGAATATAGCAACGTTTAACCTTGGCAGAGCCGATGGAGGATCCCGTGCTGTATCATTGATAGGTATTGATGCGCCGATAAGTATTCAGGCATTAGAGGCGGTAAAATCCCTATCTCATGTGCGAAAAGCATTTGCATTGAAATTTTAAGTCTTGGTGGTGGCAATTATATGTTCAGGGTTTATGCTGTTGGATATATCGAATCTAAAGGTACATGTATATGACAAGAATAATTCAGGTTTCATTACTTATTGGCGGTCTTTTGCTTAGCTCCTTTAGTGGCGCAGCATTGGCACAGGTTGAGGAAATCCGCCTTGGTGTTTTAGATCACGACGTAAATGTCACCGGAAATGGTGCCGGTGGCAAAGAAGACGGAGTTAATATTGCCGGTGAAATAGTTTTTGCTTCGCCAGATTTCTTGCAATGGGCATGGTCACCACGGCCGTTTGTTAATCTTTCGGTTAACACTCATGGCGAGACTAGTTTTGGCGGGGCAGGGCTGGCATGGCAAACCGACATTGGGAACAGGTATTTTGCCGAGTTTGATTTTGGCGTTGTTTATCATGACGGTATTTCTAACTTGCCAACCGATCCCGGCGATCCGGTTCGTATTCGTCTTGATGCAACGCGGGTAATATTAGGCTCGGATCTGCTGTTTCGTTCGGTGCTTGGGCTGGGTTTTCATGTAAATGATCAATGGGATGCAAGCATTGTATTCGAGCATTTGTCACATGGACAAATACTGGCGCAAGGTCGAAATGAAGGTCTTGATAATATTGGCATTCGCTTTTCGCGAAAGTTTGGAAACTAGGCAGAGGTAAAAATGGCCAATGTAGTTGTTGTCGGCTCACAATGGGGCGATGAGGGTAAGGGTAAGATCGTTGACTGGCTGTCGACGAGAGCCGATGTCGTAGCCCGTTTTCAAGGCGGACATAATGCCGGACATACGCTGGTGGTTGATGGCGAGGTTTATAAGTTATCACTATTGCCTTCCGGGGTTGTGCGTGGTGGTAAGCTTTCAGTAATCGGTAATGGCGTGGTCATTGATCCGTCTGCATTACTGGCTGAAATCGCCCGTATTGGTGAGCAAGGAATTAAAGTTAACCCTGAAAACCTGATAATTGCTGAAAATGCCAGTTTGATATTACCGTTGCATTGTGACCTTGATGTCGCCAGAGAACAGGCGGCAGGTAAGGCAAAGATCGGTACCACCAAGCGCGGTATTGGTCCAGCGTATGAAGACAAGGCCGCCAGAAGAGCCATTCGGGTGATTGATCTGGCTGATCCTGAAATTTTGTTACAAAGAGTTCAAAGCTTATTACAACATCATAATGCTTTGCGCCGTGGTTACGAATTAGAAGAAGTCGTCGCCGAAGAATTGACAGACGCACTGTTGGCGATGGCTCCACAAATCTTGCCATTTGCCGGTGCGGTATGGAAGCATTTGGACAATGCAGTTCGAGCCGACCAGAAGATTTTATTCGAAGGTGCGCAAGGAGCAATGCTTGATGTTGATCATGGCACTTGGCCGTTTGTTACCTCGTCAAACACCATTGCCGGTCAAGCCGCCGGTGGTACCGGTATTGGCCCGCATCGTTTGAATTATGTGCTTGGAATTACCAAAGCCTATACCACCAGAGTTGGCTCCGGTCCATTTCCAACCGAGCTTGACGATGATGTTGGCCAAAGGCTTGGCGAGCGCGGTGCAGAGTTTGGAACAGTAACCGGTAGAGAACGCCGTTGTGGCTGGTTTGATGCGGTAATGGTCAAACAAGCGATAACTATTGGCGGTATTTCTGGAATCGCCCTGACCAAATTAGACGTATTGGACGGGTTTGCCGAACTTAAAGTATGCGTTGCCTACACTTTGGGCGGAAAACGCATTCATCGACTTCCGGCAGGGATCCGCGAACAAGCAGCGGTAAAGCCGGTTTACGAGACCTTTGAGGGCTGGAACGCAACAACTCGTGGCGCGCGCTCTTGGGTCGATTTGCCGGCGCAGGCAGTTAAATATGTGCGCCGTCTGGAAGAACTGATAGGCGCGCCAGTTGATTTATTGTCAACTTCACCGGAACGCGAAGATGTTATTTTAGTGCGCGACCCGTTTAAGGGCTGATTTTGATTTAATCACAAATTTTGCAAAATTTAGTGAAAATAAAAAGCCCTAATAGCTTTTTCCCGTGGATAAAACTCAAAAATCTCGACGAACAAAAACTATTGTTGCACCAAAAGCTTTATGAAACTATCAGTAAAACTCATGTTTTATTGAGTTAATTCACGTGTTCACAATGTCAAACAGCCGCAAACAGGTAGTTTATGACTTGCTGCAACACCATTATAGCAAATAGGGTAGGAGTGAGCATAGTTGAGACTTATCCCCGCACCTTGATTGCAAACAAGTGCCAATAAGGGTGCAATGTTTGCCAATTAACCATCGCTCAACGTAACTTCTTTGCCAATGAGAGCTAATTAAGGGGTATGCGTGAAGGGTGAATGACCCTTGTCAAACTCCGTCACTCCGGGCACCGACCCGGAGTCCAGCCATATAATATCAAAGCAAAGAGTAGTGGTAATTCCGCACCATTTTCCCTACCGCAACCTGGCAAGGCTGGATACCGGATCAAGTCCGGCATGACGGACGTGGTGGGATCAGCAAGTACCTTTTGCTTCGTTACTTCTAAAGTTTCTGTTTGTCCTCCCCTTTTATGGGGGAGGTGGACGCGGATGAGTTCGGAGGGTGTGCAACAACCAAGCCTCGTTTTTTTAATGTCCTATCGCTTCGCTACTTGAGGACTGTTGTTTTCCTCCTCTCGCTTGCGGGGGAGAAAAGCGGCAAGCCGACGGAGGGGCTAAGTGGTGAAACTGGCTTGATATCAGTTATCGTTTTCAAGCACCGCCATTTTGCAATGCTCGAATTCTTTTACTTCGCTTAAACGCCCTAAGGCCAAAGCTCTTCGATCAATGTTCAGGTCGCGTGGAGTCAATGGTCGTGATAATTGCAAACCCTCTAATGTGCGACACCGGCTAAGGGCTACATAGGCCTGACCGTGGGCAAATAGACCACGGCGCAGATCGACATATACCTTGTCCAGCGTTTGACCTTGTGACTTGTGAATGGTCATCGCCCAAGCCAGCCGCAAGGGGTATTGCTTGAAGGCGCCTATGACTTTCTTGGTTAGTTTTTTACTGCTTTCATCATACCCATATTTGAATCTCTCCCAAACCGCCGGCATTATTTGATGAATTTTGCCTTTGATATTGATCGCCAGTTTTTCACTGTTGGTTTGTTCAACGATTGCCAGTGTTCCATTGACCCAGCGTTTGTCGGGATCATTTTTTAACATCATCACTCTGGCGCCGGGTTTTAAGGTCAGTGCCTTTTCGGTTGGAAACAGTTTTTCATCAAACTCACCGCTTAATGTGCCGGAGTAAGTATGGCTTTTTGCTGGTAGTTCTCTCAAGCGTTGATGGTTGATCTCGAATGCTGCTTTATTGGTCGAAGTAAGAACTATGTGGGTTCTGGATGCTTCTGCCGGGGTGGTTCTGGCGACACAATCATGAAGGGTTTCTGCTTGATGTTGATCGAGATCCCCACGTCTGATCCCGCCTAGCAAGTCAAGAAACACTGGATCGGATTGGCGAAATACTTTTAACAACTCGATCAGACGAAAGTTACCTTCGCGAAATGATGGGCCAGAGAAAAAGTAACTGCCACCATAAGTCTCTTGTAGATAGCTTTCTGTTCCGCGCTCGATAACCGGTGGTAATTGATAGGGATCACCGACCAGAACCATTTGCACGCCGCCAAATGGTTCATTTATTTGCCGGTTAAGTCGTAAGGATTTGTCTATTGCGGCCATCATATCGGAGCGTACCATTGATACTTCGTCAATGATCAGGGTTTGCATTTCCTGCATTGCTTTGGCATGGCGTAATCGTTTTACGTCTTTTAATTCAATCAACCTTGGTGGCAGTCTGAAAAACGAGTGGATTGTCTGGCCACCAGCATTAAGAGCGGCAATACCGGTTGGTGCAACAACCACACTGGTATCGTGATTGCGGGCAACAAATTGGCGGATCAGCGAAGTTTTGCCTGTTCCAGCCCGTCCCGTGAGGTAAACATTGGCTCGTTGGTTTTCCAAGACTTTTAAGACTGGTGAATATGTATCAGTTTGCATGTTTAGAACCCGCACAAAATTACTCCCGTCTTGACACTTTCATAGTTGTCCACAGACCTTAGGGCTTGGAATATGAAAGCTGTTTCGTCAAGGGTGCTGGTGATTTGTGTTTATGTATGAGGCGAGTAATTCCCCGCATGTATATCAGAAGTAGCTAAATTAGTAATTTAACACTCTATAAAGCATATCGTCATAGCAATAACTAATTAAAGTAACTCATAAAATGCCGCTAGTGAAGCCTCACTCCCGACAATTGTTTAAGACAAATGGAGTATTTAATTATGTCTGTTAGTGCAATCAAATTAGGTAAATCAATGAAGCTTGGAACCAAGGTTTTTATCCTTGTCGGTTTTTGTTTGTCACTGGTTTTATTAAGTGCGGTAGTTGCTTTATTACAGATTAGTAAAATCGGTGCCGAGATCGAGGAAATTGCCGAACGTGATTTGCCTTTGACGATTGCTATTGCCGCTATAACTGCGCATCAGTTGGAACAGGCTGTGGAGTTGGAACGAACTTTTCGCGGAGCGGTGGCTGTTGGTAGCACCGCTGATGCCAGCCAAGTCTTTGAACAATCTTCTGCAAAGTTCAAACAATTAGCAGGAAAGGTCGAAAAAGAATTTGTTGATACAATCGTTTTAACAGAACAGGCCATCAAATTGGCAACTAATGAAGATAGTAAGCACGAATTTCAAGGTATATTGAAAAGCATGCAGAAGCTGGCATTAGAGCATAAAGAATTTGACCGTCTGGCATTGCAGTCTTTTGACGTGATCCGCTCGGGAAATATAGACAAGGCATTGCAGCAGTTAGTCGAGACCGAACATCTACAAGCCGGTTTGAACATGGAATTGCAAAAATTATTGCTAGAAGTAGAGGGGTTTTCTGAACATGCAGCTGTAACAGCAGTAAAACACGAAGCTTTTGCAATGAAATTGTTAATGGCTATTTCTGGAGTTAGCTTGCTGCTTGGCTCTATTTTTGCGGTATATCTTATTCGCCAAAGCATAACCTTGCCGCTTAAAGAAATCGTTGCCGGATTAGATGCACTAAATGCTGATGATTTAACCGTTGATGTTAAGGTCTATAATGATGACGAAATTGGTGCGGTGGCCAAAGCCTATGTTACTTTTAAAGAGCATATGATCACGGCCAGGAAATTGACAAACGAACAAGAAAACCAAAAACTCGAAACCGAAAAACAACGCAAGGAAATGATGGTCAAGCTTGCCGATGAGTTCGATGCCAATGTTGGCGGAATTGTTGAAAATGTCTCTGCTGCGGCTACCGAACTACAGGCAACGGCAAGTTCGATGACTGGCATTGCCGACAATACCAGTAATTTATCGGCGGCTGTTTCTGCGGCTTCCGAAGAGGCCTCAACCAATGTGCAAACAGTAGCTTCGGCAGCCGAAGAAATGTCACACTCTATTTCCGAGATTACCAGTCAGGTACAAGAAGCATCAAATGCTGCTAACATGGCGGTGGACGAGGTGGAAAAAACCAGTATGCATATGGAAAACCTTGCTGCTACTGCGGATAGTATCGGCGAAGTGGTGAAAATGATTTCCGATATTGCCGAGCAAACTAATTTACTGGCGTTAAATGCAACTATTGAAAGTGCCAGGGCCGGTGAGGCAGGACGAGGCTTTGCGGTGGTGGCTTCGGAAGTTAAAGCGCTTGCCAGCCAAACCAGCAAAGCAACCGAAGATATTGGTTCGCAAGTCAGTCAAATTCAAAAAGCTACTAAGGATGCGGTGGTGTCGATGGGGGAGATCGGGGCTCGTATTAAACGTATTCATGAAAGCTCGTCAGTAATAGCGGCAACTATGGAAGAGCAAGGTGCAGCAACCAACGAAATAGCTAGAAATGTTCAAGAAGCAGCTTCGGGTACAGAAGAGGTTAGCCGAAATATTGTTGGGGTTAATCAGGCTTCGGGTGAGTCTAGTGCTGCTGCCGGAGAGGTGACAAATGCCGCCGGTGAATTATCACAGCAAGCAGAATTTTTGAAAATTGAGGTTTCTGAATTTATTCAACAAGTCAGAACCGGTTAACATTCGCTTGGAATATAGAGTTTCTTCGTAATAATGACTCGCCCTTTGCGTGATCGTGTAATACTGTTCCCGTATCGGGAGAACAGGTGTGGTAAACAGGGAAAAAGCCCCCGGTTTACAGTCAGCATCGAATTTACAATCCGGCGTAAGTCCGCAAGGTGCTGATTATTTAAGGGGGGGAGCAGGCGCGAAGATAATTCGAGTGCGTGATAGCGAAGCCTATCGCGCAGGGTTTGATCTTGCACAACAATTGCCGCATTTCTCAGCAGCTAGCGGGATTACTATTGCACAATGGCTTGTACTGCTGGTGCTGGTAGTAACTGTTGTGTTTTCGTCCGTAATAGCTCCCGAAGCAGTGTTGCGTTTTTTGCAAAGTCTATTGGTAGCAATTTTCTGGTTTGCTATTTGCTTTCGAGTGATTTTGCTGCTCGCACATTTTTGGCCACATTCTGATGTTGTTGACGTGCCGGACGACAACTATGCCTCGGAAGATTTGCCTGTCTATACCTTATTATTGCCGGTTTATCGTGAGGCAAAAATATTGCCAGAACTGGTTAAATCAATTAACCGGCTGGATTATCCATCAAAGCTATTGGACATAAAATTATTACTAGAAGTCGATGATGAAGCAACATTGGCCGTGGCGCGTAAACTTGAATTAAAGAGCAATTGGGAAGTATTGATTGTTCCAGATATTGGCCCGCGTACCAAGCCAAAGGCTTTGAATGTCGGTTTGGCCAGAGCAAAAGGTTCTTTTGTTACAATCTATGATGCCGAAGATCGACCGGATCCGATGCAATTACGAGCCGCAGTGAACGCCTTTGCCAATGATGACGGCAAAATGGCCTGTGTTCAGGCACCGCTTGGTTATTACAATGCTGATCATAACTGGATCACGCGGCAGTTTTCGCTGGAATATGACGCGCAATTTAAAGTGATACTTCCGGCTTTGGTGCGCCTTGGTATTGCCTTTCCATTGGGTGGAACCAGTAATCATTTTCGTAAGTCTGCCTTGGAACAAACTAGAGGTTGGGATCCGTTTAATGTCACAGAAGATGCTGATCTCGGATTTCGTCTGGCCAAAATGGGCTGGAGAGCCGGGGTGATATCGCCGCCAACTATGGAAGAGGCTACGGCACGTGTTCGGCCATGGGTTGGCCAAAGATCACGCTGGATTAAAGGCTTCATCCAGACATTGATGGTGCATTTACGTGGCGGTTTACCCGGAGGTAAACCGATACATACATTCGGGTTTTTCTCTGTACTTGGCTTGGCTGTGTTTTCCGCATTTAGCCACGGGTTTTTATTACTCGGGTTTTGTTTATGTTTGCTGAACTGGGCTTTGGGTGGGCCACCAACGCTGTCTGGTGCGGATTTTTTATTGGCCGGGACGGGTGTTGTAGTGGCTTGGGTTTTATTATTTACTGGTTGTTATTCAGTTGGAAAACCGCAAAATTTTTGGAATATTATTAGCTCGATATTTTATTGGCCGCTACAAACTTGGGCAGCATTACGCGCTGCTATTGAATTGTTTTACAAACCATTTCATTGGGAAAAAACCGATCATGGGCATTCCTTGGACGAGACGGTTGATAAATAAACCTTAAAGACTAAATCCCTCTTGTTTGTCGTTAAGAGCTGTGGCATATCCGCCGCTCGAACTTTGTTGATCTATGCTAGTTTCCAAGCTGGCATTTCAAGGCTTCAGGCTGATTGATATAGATTGTCGGTAAATGGTTCGGGGCCATAGCTCAATTGGTAGAGCGCTTGCATGGCATGCAAGAGGTCGGCGGTTCGATTCCGCCTGGCTCCACCATTTAGTCTGCCGGTTTTACGGCACACTGACGTCTCTCTATTTAGTGGCGCAATTTCAAAGGCTTGCTAGGTATTCGGACCCGCTGAAGAGACGCAGAGACGCGGGATCTGACCGAATATCGGCCTATTTCCGCATTCGTCTCTCTGCGCCAATAGCGTATCCGCTTGGTTGGTAAGTCATGTGTGGGAGCATCCAAGGTAGATCCGTTGCTCAGCCCATGAAAGTGGTAAACCGTTCACCCGCTGCAATCGTGATCCGGTTAAATCGCCTTGTTATGTCTATTGTATGCCGTCAGACATATCATTAGCGGGTTCGCTTGTGAAAATCCGGGAAATAATTATATAATTTAATACCATGGACGTAAAAGCCGCTACCAATAACATAAGAGCGTCCCATAATAGGCCATAGCTTAGCAGAAAGGCTAATGTCAGCAAAACGACCCATCTTACCAACAAAGTAAGCAATGCAGCCAGTGAGGTCAGCAAAAAACGCTTTATGGATAAACTTTTGCGAGAGTTTTGATAAACCCAAGTCTCAAACAAAAAATAATTCAAAACCAACGCGGCTAAAAACCCAATACTGGTCGAAGTAATCAAGGGCATATCAAACATCCACCGCATGAACAATGCAATGGAGAAATCAAGACAAAACCCAAGTAAAATTACAAAAAAATACCGAACCTTGTTATAATAAAATAGCTTTTTAAGAATTTGCTTCATGACCGTTTCAATCTCTACCAACGGGCAAATTAAATTCGGCATCTTTCCATTGAGGACGTGCCTGGCTCACAGCCTGAAATAAATCATATATATTATCAATTTTCGACCCTAGAACGCTGAAAAGATTTGGAAAATCTGAATGCTCACAAAACAATATCGGGCGGCCATCATCGTGTTCATTTTGTATTAGTACTGTTTTTACCTCAAACATGGATTGCTGATATTGCGCGCGGTGCAAACAAGGAAGATACCTTTTGGCATCAAGCAACATGTGCCGCCAGCTAGTCGTTTGGCGGTGTTGATTTAGGACCTCATACGGAGATGACCCATTGGCTGCATCAACCCAGCTTTTGTAAGGTGTGTATCTTACATGAGTAAATGAATGGAGTTTTGTCGGAGGGTATGGAAGGCTTGAAAAAAAAAACCCGTCCATCACAGTAACCGCTAGATTTTGCAATTCTTCTGGAGGCTTAATTAAAGCTATTTCCGTCAATTCATGCTTTAATGCGACTGGCTTGATCCCGCTTGATTTCAATAAATGATTGATATTGGCATATGTCATATTAAATACAGTATTTGCTCGCAGCAGTTTACCACTTTGTAGCTCCAAACACACTTGTTTGTCTGAGCGGCTTAACTTCTCTACGGTTTCGCCCAACAATATTTTTACCTTACTATTTTCAAGATTATCTCGCATTATTTCAAGAAGCAATTGCCAGTTAAAAGCGTATTCACGGCATTTGAATACGTCGTCGATCATGGAGGTATCAAACAAACTCTTTTGACTTTGACTAGCCGGTTCAATCGGTGCTCCCATCTGGCTAAATGTGCGAAAGAAACGTTTGGACGTAACTTTTGATCCTCGACTTGGAATCGCGTAAAGCATCTCAAAGTCAGATATAATTGCTTTTGAGAAATCTTCGGTAAATCGTTGATGTAGCGACAATGACCGCAGAGCAGTTACAAAGCTTCTAGGATAATGAAAACCAGTATGAACACGGGCTTGGTTAACCCTAGACGCGCGGTTCATCAAGCTTGAACCAGCCTCAACAATACAAGTTTTGAGGGAAATGCTGCTTAAAAATTGAGCAAGACAACAACCATAAAACCCGCCACCAATGATCGCAATGTCATAGTCCTCGTTCATGGTTTCAGGTCTGTCTTATCTTGGAGTCTCGGTAGCTTTTTAGGATGATAAACTCGAAATAAGACTTTGACTACAATCAACGCTAAATCAACTAAAGGCATGATACCCGTAATTTTAGTAGGGGTTTTTTCATGTTTAGGGTAAATACGCGAGGTTGGTATTTCCTCTACTTGGTAGCCAAGTTGACTGGCGCGCACAGTAAGATAAGCCAACAACTCATATTTCTTAAAAATATCTCGAAAGGGTTGTGTTCCGGGGTCGAGCAAAAATGCAGATGAATAGCCCCGAAAGCCTTGAGTGGTATCAGTTAACCAAACCCATGCTGCGAGTGACTGTAAGGGTGCGTGAAACAACCGGATAGCTAGGAGCCGCAAAAGCGGTGTGTTTTTCGCCTCCCCGCCTTTGATAAACCTCGATGATTGCAAGTATCCGGAACCTGTAGACAATTTCGAAATAAATGTGGCTATTTGTCCAACCCCATCCTTGTCATTGCCATCAATGGTTACTATTCCTTGTGCTTGGTGTTGCAAAGCCCATGCATATGCGCATCGAAGCTGGGCAGATAATTTCCCCTCACCAGTCTTGGTCAGTAATGCGCAAACGCCTACCTTTTGCAAGAAGCTCGTCTCCAAAGAACCATCAGTCGAGCCACCATCGATTAATATAATATCAGCTAATTTTGATACGCCAGCATTGTGCATTTTGCGAAGTTGGTTTTGAATTCTCTCCCCTTCATTAATTACAGGGATAACGACAAAATATGGCTTTCGTGGAGGAAAAAAAATTGTTTCGGTGAAGGAGGGAATCGACCAGTTTTCTGCTAATCGCAGCAAATCAGGCTTTGCTTCATTTTCCATCTGCAATTTCGCTGTTTTGCGCCGTGTGTACGACATTAAAGGCATTAGCATTTTGAAAAAAATCCAAACTTGATATTTCGCCAACCAAAACATATGCCTCGGGTTGGTCGGTATTTTTGATCAATCGCCGCATGCTATGACTAAGAATCATCATTCCGCACGCTATAAAGAAAACGGTTCCTGATTGGACTGCGGCCATCGAGAACCAACCCTCTTTAGGGTTCCCCAATATCTGTATTACAGCTGCATAGAAACCGTAGAATAATGCCGAAAACATCACTAATGCTGCGAAACCTGCATATGCCCGCAAAAATTTATCTGTGGCATTCATTACCAGTTCCACAGACAAACGATATCGTTCCAAAAATGCTGATTTGCGTTTATCCTTTAGTGGAGAAAAAACTAATGTGCTATATGTCTGAGATGTATTTTTGGGTGGATACCGCAAATCCAGTGCTGCGCTGGAGCGAGTCAACACTTGGTTTAAGGTGCTTCGAGGCAAAGCGATGGTTTTCAAGTACGATCGACTTACATCGTTGGATGATATTGCTCGCAATAATGGGTATATTAGGCCAAATTCAAAAAAGCGTTTTTTCCGTTTGCCGATGATTATTTTGTTGCTGGAAAAAGTTTTTTCCGCCAAAGCACAAATGTCAGTCTGCTCAACTTCATTTATAGAAGTAATAATGGTTACATCACCCAAAGCCTCTGTGGCTCCGATCATACGTCGCTGATAATAACCAATATCATTATTAACAAGAAGAATTCTGAAATTCCGTATTGTGCGTATAATATCAGCCGACTTTTCTAATTTCTTACTTATAGCTTCCGGGACGACAAATAATATTTCCCAATACTGAAAGCGGGTTTCTAATTGTTGTGAAATTTTGTGAATGATCTGTAATTCTTTTTTCAAAGAAAACTCACCTACGAAACAGATAGATACTAAAAAATCCTCTATTAAGGGTTCAACTTGTGATTTCATGTTAGCTTCCCTTTAGAGACTTTATAGCATTCCGCAAAGATATATCCACCTGATCCAATTCTGAACCTTTTTTACCCAACATTTCGATTGATATCCAGTCTTGGTAGCCGAGATTTTTGATCTCTTGGGTAATCTTACGTAAACGCCGCCAATCCTGAGGAGCCGGGCCTAGGTATGGTTCGCTAATATGGATGTGTGAAATATGGTGTAGGCCTTGAGGTGGGGCGTTTTCATAATGTTGTAATTCATCGTTCATTATTAGTGCGCCAAGATCAAAATTTAGAGTGATTGCTGGATGATTTACAGCATCGCAGAACTCTATCGCCTGTTTTGTAGTGTTTAAGAAGTTGGTTCCATATTCTTTTGGACATGGTTCAATTGCGATTTTAGTATTCACTGCTTTGGCAAAATCCCCTAAACTTGACATAACGTCTACAGCAATTTCCAATGCCTGAGTTTGTGGCATGTTATCAGGAATAACCCTAGCCTTTGGCGAACCAAATACTAAATTAGGAATACCAAGGCGGCCTGATAGGGTAATTGCTCGCTCCATGCCCAATTGAAACTGTTTTCGCGCGGCATGACCACCAAAGACTTCAGCGCCAGAAGCCCCATATAACAAAGATTGCATAGAGACCATCGTGATGCCAAAGTCAGATAACTTGCTCTGCACATCCCTTTGTGCCTGATCTGATGGTGAAAAAGGATCAGCCTCATTTGGGAAAATTAAACCCGGGGCGATTTCTAATCCCTTAACATTGTGCAGGCTCATTATTTGCAAAGCTTGTTCAAACTGCTCAAAAGGCCAGGCAATATTGCTGATCGCTAATTTCATGTTATTAGCTCTCGATCAAAGAATGCTTTCAGGTCTAAAAGTGTTTCTTGTTGTGAGTACAAAAATGAGCCTGACTTACCAAGAGCAATGGCGTGTTCGGTTTGCATGTTCTCGATAGTTTTTTTAGGTTCGACGTTCCTGTAAGTATTACCAATTAATGCTTGGTGCACATCAGTGGCTCGTAATGGCTCAGAACAGATGTTTATAGTGTCAAGTCCAACTCTAAGACAATCAATAATATCCGCAGACAAGTTATCAATATTATAATATTGGAACTGGCTGTCGCTATGGGTAAATTCACGAGCCAACATACCGGCGCCTCGAAAAGCGGCTGATAAACAGTTATAACTAGGATCACTCTTGGCAGCCAATCGATCAAATTGCCACATTTGGGTTTTATCATCAAAGAGATACAGTCGAGAGAGAACCGCACGCTCAGATGTTAGAAGGCTTAACTTCAAGTTAGAAAAAACATCCGGTTTTAGAAAGGAAGGAATTGGATTTAACAAGTCAAATATAAAGTTCTTTTTAAGGCCTGAGCCAAACAAAGCAGGAAGCCGAACAATCAACAATTGCTCGCAACTTTCAGCCGCTAAAAGCTCTAATTCCCGGCGATTGGAACCATAAGCTTGTTTGGTTTCATATTCGGTAGAACTTTCTGTTGGCCCAGATGAAACGTCACTAAACACTGCCATAGTTGAGATAAGCACCAGCTTTTTGGTGTTTGTTGATTGTATGGCTGCAGACAAATTTCGTAGATTTTTTGCATCTTTTTCAGGCGATTTATTTGCTGCCCACATTGTTGCTGGAGCACCTGCACATACCAGCAAATCAAAAGATCGGCCACGTATCTCATTAATGTTTTTAGAATGATAATGTTGCGAAAAATCAATTTGTTGAGATAAGTTCTTACCTACAAACCCAGTTGAGCCTATTAACCCTTTTTCTCCTATTTTAGACATATTTGCCTTCCAGTAATCAGTGCGTTAAGGAATCGTGCAACCAGGTGTATGCTTCAGTGTGCCGTCTTGATATTGGTACATCACGCAAGTTGTTGCGCCCCCTGCTTTCCCAGCGCTCTCCCAAGTACTAATTCCTTCGCCAGAAAGAGAGATAATTTGGCCTGTGGTATATTGTCCATTTTTCACATCAAAATAGAAATAACCATTGTCAACAAGTGCGGGCAAGGAAAATTTTATCTTGGATGTTGACCCGTCCTTGTTAATTAATTGTAGCTCTGCTTCACCCTGATTGGTTTTAAGGTAAGTAGCAAACATAATCCCAATTTTGGTTAACTGGTTATTGGATTTTAGGTGTTTGGGGGTAAAGAGTATTTGGATAGAGTTTTTTGGAGTTAACCCAACACTGGGACGTAAGGTTTTAGGTAAGCCATCAGCATCCAGCCCCAAAAACTCAGGAGCTAAATCATTTCGAATGTAATATGGTCGAGCAGGGAACTGAGTATAGTTCTGATCCGCAAAATCTTGAATACAGGTACCATAAGAAGCCCAAGAATAGCGATCCAGCACTTTCCACTTATCAAGTGCCATCAATTTCGGTCGATAGGATTTAATATCCTTACAAGCGTCAATTTCAATTCCTAACACTGGATTATTTTTATACTCTTCTTGCCAAGGCAAATAAAAATAATTGCCAGAAGCTGGCAGTCGGTTTGCCGCAATATAACTAAAACTTCGGAACGAGTAGGCGATTATTAGATCATTCTCGTCAGTTAAGAATTTTGCCAACTGTCCGAATTCCGTTTTTTCAAACCGTTTGCCGCTCATTAATTTTTGAGCATCCGCTGGAATCAACAACGACAGTTTTATAAAACAAACAAGCAAGAAACTAAGAGCCGCAGGAACCCATTTAGTCTGGATCACTTTTTTGCCGTACAAAAACACCAAAGGAAGAGACGTTAGGGCGTACAAATAGGGTAATGCGTGGTACTCAGGTCCTCGGATTAAAAGACTGCCCAAAGCTAATGCCACTAAGGACGACCGCCAAGGGATATTGCTCTCAAAACTAGCTAACTTTAGAATCGCGGCAAGTCCAATTAGCAAATAAGTAAAGTACGCAAGATTTTTTGTTGCAGTACTAAAAGCGATCCCTATCAGCACCCATAGATTTTCCGTGCCAGTAAACTTAGGCAAAATCGTAAAGTTCAGGTATAAATGAAAAGCCAAATATCCGGCCACCGAACCAATTAATATTAAGAATATTAGATTGAGCAAGCCGCCAGTCACGAAGATAATAGTCACGATTCTAATTTTATTTTTTTGTAAGCTGGCAAAAAACAATAACAAAACGACCGGTAAATATGAAATAGAGAAAAAAACAATGCATGAAAGCAACAAGTTTCCAATAATTTGCCGTCCAAAGGGTATGGGTACCGGATCCAAAATGGCCGGCAGAGTATATTGGGACAACACAACTACTAAAAACAAGCCAGCCAGTACTTGGTATTTATACATATGACCAAAATTGTCAGGCAAATACACCAGCATAATAGTCGCTGCACCAACTGTATAAACTATCCTTATAAGCGAGCCTTTTAACAGCGGCGAGTAATACAGTGAAACAAGAGCCAGAATTTGAAGAAACGCGATAGAAACACGGTGTCCCGTAACACCAAAGCTTCCAAACAACTCAAGGACAACTCCAGGTAAAAATGTAAGAGGTCCGTGATGATTGAAAATCTCACGATAAAGCGACTGTCCAGAAACAATCATCTTTGCGGCGACGATGGTCTCGGATTCATCACCCCATTCACCAAACCCCAAGAGCTTAATTTGATACCTAACTACCAGAAATATTAACAACAATAACAAGCCAGCCTTGCCAAGGTCCCGCAACCTCCATTGTTTTAAACTAATTTTTTCAACCACACCAACTTGCCCTGAATTTATCTATGAAACACCCACCTTAATATTTGATACCTTATAAAGGGATAAAAAGTATACTGCTTTGACAATTTTCAAAACCCTCAGGGCACCGTTGTTACACTTGTCCCGATTTTGTCCGGTCAAACATGAAGAAAAGACATAGGCCCGCGACGAAGATGTGGCGATTGTTGGCCGATTTCAGGCAAGCGTCTCTTTGCGCCAATAGCGTATCCGCTTGTTTGGTAAGTCATGGGTGAGAGTATCCGAGATATATCCGTTGCTCAGCCCATGAAAGCGGTAAATCTTTCACCAGTTCTTCAGGGAAAGAGCCGTCAGTTATATAAGTTACAGTGCCGTCAAAGATTGCTTTTATAGTTACGGTTACAATTAAATTTTCATGCTATGGTAAACAAAATTGTGTTTCACCATCCTTGCAAAGTTTTTGCCTTATCTTCTTGGAGGTTTCCGGCTTTGTCGTTTCAAGTGGTGAATTAAGAGGGCGCTCCAATGGTTTGTCGTTCCAGTTTACGAAGAGAACGAAAAGCACAGAAGTTTCGATCTATAAAAGCTACATAAAGATTGTTATAAGCCCACAGTCAAATCTACACCTTATTCAACTTCAGACGCCATCTCATCTCACGGTCTGACTTCGAAACTTCAGACGTCAAGCCCAAAACCAATGGGATATTGTAACGTCATCAGCGTACGCCTAGAAAGAAACAACAGAACTAAGCTCAACCTGCCGCGTTAACTTGACAAAGCCCATTACCGTAATTCTGGAGACTGTTCAAAATTCTGTGTTAGATTAAAATGGGCTTGAGCGACAATCCTCAATTTCGTACCATACTCGAATGACAAAACCCCAGGTTCAGTTTGAATACTTCTGGTTCAAAACCTGCCGCTTTCTGAAGCTAACGTGACAATGCCAGCTCCAACGTGTAAAACACCAAAAAAGGGAAACTGTTATGACCATAATCAAGCATAAAATATTATCTACGATTGCCGGTTTTGCCATTGGCGGCACGCTTATGGTTGCTCCTGTAACCGCACAAGAACAAACCTTTATGCTCGGGCAGCCGGATCTATCGGCTAGGCACATTGCCTTTGTCTATGCTGGTGATATCTGGATTGCGAAACCCGATGGAAGCAATCCGCGCCGTTTAACATCGCACCCGGCGAATGAAGGCAATGTTAAATTCTCGCCAGACGGGAAAATGCTGGCTTTCACGGCAAGTTTTGATGGTAATGATGATGTCTATGTGATGTCGGTTGCAGGCGGCCAGCCAAAGCGCCTGACCTTCCATCCGAGCCGGGATCGGGTCACAGGATGGACACCGGATGGAATGGCAGTGACATTTTCGTCAAACAGAGAAACTAAGTTCGGACGATCTGGGCAGATCTATCATGTCCAGCTAACTGGTGGTTTACCTACCAAGCAGATGGAGGCTCGCTTCTTTAACGGCAGCTGGTCGCCGGACGGGGAAAAGCTAGCCTATACGCCGAACGCTCCGGCATATAACGGACTTTATGGTGGCTCGTCAGGGTGGCGGCAATATCGCGGCGGGGCATCACCGTCGATCAATATTTTGACTCCGGTAAACCAGACTTTGGAGTATATACCGGGTGATCGCGTCAATGATCTAAATCCGATGTGGGTGAATGGACAGGTCTGGTTTATTTCCGATCGGGATAACCAATCACTGAACCTGTTTAGCTATGACCAGGCAACCAAGGTCATCACTCAACACACAGATGAAGGCCCGTGGGATGTGCGCTGGGCCGGCGCTCACGGCAGCAATATTGTATTTGAAGCCGGTGGCCGGCTAAAGCAGTTGGATACGACCGCAGGCACTGTCAGCGAGATCAGCATATCAATCCGCCCTGATCTGGAACAATTACGACCCAAGTGGAAAAACTTAAGCAAACAAGTAGAGCGCATTGGTCTTTCGCCAAGTGCCAAACGTGCGGTACTTACGGCGCGCGGTGAGGTTTTCACTGTGCCTCTCGAAGATGGCTCCACACGTAATCTTACCGGTACGGACGGGGTGCGCGAATTTGATGCCTTATGGTCACCGGACGGTGACACCATTGCCTATATTGATGACAAAAATGGCGTATACAGCCTAGTTATTCGCGACCAGCGCGGCGAAAAAACCTCGCGCAAGCTGGCTCTTGGCTCAAAGAACGCCAAAGCCTTTTATACGCTTCTGAATTGGGGCGGCGCGGGAGAGCATATTATCTATCAGGATAACCATTTGAACCTGTATGCGATTAAGATCAGCAATGGATCGCGGGTCAAAATTGCCACCAACACTCGCCGTGCCGGTTTTGGTACGGCGCTATCGCCGGATGGTACTTGGCTTGCATATACTTTGGAGCAGCCAAATTTTCTAGCGGATTTGATGGTGTATAGTTTCAGCAGTGGTCAATCCACCAAGGTCTCTGATGGCATGAGTGATACCGGCTCGCCGACATTTAGCCCTGACGGTAAAACGCTGTACTTTACTGCATCAACCAATTCTGGCCCAGCGCAAGTCGGGCTTGATATGTCTTCTCAGGAACGTCCCTATCGCGCCGGAATTTATGCTTTGGTGTTGAGTGCCGAAGATACATCGCCGCTTTTGCCTAAAACTGGTGATGAGGAAGAAAAAAAGAAAGATAAGAACAAAAATAACAACGGCAAAGATGATGAGGAAGAAAAAATTGTCACCAAAATCGATCTTGACGGAGTGGGTGATCGCATTGTTGCTTTGCCCCTGCCGGAGCGAAATTATGACACGCTGAACGTCTCTGAAAAAGGCGCGCTTTATTATGTTGAGCGTACCCAACCAGGCATCACCAATGAACCACGAGGGAGCAACCCACAGGTCGCAAACAAGCTGAAGCGCTTTGACTTTAAGGAACTAAAATCTAAAACGCTGGCCAGTGAAATTGGGTCCTATTCCATGAGTGCCGATGGTAAGCATTTAATCATTCAAAAGATTGATAACGCAATTGTCACTGCCGAAACCGGCGAGGAATTAAAGCCGGAACCTCTTAAGCTTGGCGATCTGCGGGCGTTCATTGATCCGCGTCATGAATGGGAGCAAATATTCGAAGAAGTTTGGCGCATGGAGCGTGACTTTTTCTATGCCACCAATATGCACGGCCTTGATTGGCAGGCGGTACGTGATCGCTATAAGCCATTGCTTTCACATGTTGGTCGCCGCGAAGACCTGACTAGACTGTTGGTGGAAATGATCGCGGAAATGCAGGTCGGCCATAACCGCACTGGCGGCGGCGACATACATAATGAACGGCGCACAAATACCGGCCTCTTGGGTGCTGATTTGCGAGTTGAAAACGACCGCTACCGGATCAAGAAAATATTCACGGGCGAAAGCTGGAACCCGTTTCTGATGGCACCATTGGCCGCTCCGGGACTTGGGGTTAAGGAAGGTGATTACATCTTGGCGCTAAATGGTCGCGTCCTTACGGGCAAAGATAATATTTTCGCCATGTTGGAAGGTCGTGCAAATACCCAGCTCAGCTTGCGCATCAGCACCACAGGCGCGGACGCAGATGCCCGTGATATTATTGTTAAACCCACCGCGTCCGAACGGGAATTGCGCCATTGGGCATGGGTTGAAGGCAATCGTAAATGGATAGATGAGCAATCTGGTGGCAAGGTGGGTTATGTCTATCTGCCCAATACAGCCGGTGGAGGGTTTACTTATTTCAACCGCATGATGTTTGCTCAAAGTGATCGCGAAGCGATGATCTTTGACGAGCGTGCCAATGGCGGCGGCCAAGCCGCAAACTACATTATTGACGTGTTGCGCCGGGTTTATCTGTCGGGCTGGAAAGACCGAGCCGGTAAAGTTTTTAACACGCCGGGTGGTGCAGTTTATGGACCAAAAGTCATGTTGATTGACCAAGATGCCGGTTCGGGTGGCGATTATATGCCCTACGCCTTTCGTCATACAGGGATCGGCAAACTCATCGGCACCCGTACCTGGGGCGGCTTGATTGGCATTTCTGCCAACCCGCGTCTTATTGACGGTGGGTTTTTGACCGTACCGTATTTTCGCTTCTTTGATCCCGATGGCAATTGGACCATAGAAAACGAAGGTGTGGCACCGGATATTCGGGTAGAGCTTGACCCTGCGGCCTATAATCAAGGCAGAGATATGCAATTAGAACGCGGCCTAGAAGAGGTTCTGAACCAGTTAAAAACCTATCAACCTTTGGATCTGAAAACCGCTCCGGCCGATCCCACAGAGCTCGGTAAATAAAAGAAAATTCCGGAAATACAGTCAAACCGCGCGACGAATGACATCAGGGTGAAAGCGGTGACGGGGATAAATGAACGTTTTCATCTATCCCCTAATACTATAGCTGTGAAAATAGTGAGTTAACGTAACAAAGTTCATACATGACAATGCCAGCTTGCGCCAAGCCTATAGCGCGTACAGAAAGTTTTTAAGCTGTTTGCGTTTTTGCTCACCCTGAAAGGCTTGCTGTAACTGCAAGGCCTTTTCTTCTTTGTGTTTGGCTCGTCTTTTTGCTTTGGCGAGGGCAAATACCCAACTGGTTCTTTGTCTTTTTGACGAAAGGCCACCTTTGCTAACTTTAAAAAGTTTGTTGTTCCCTTTTCTTGAAAATATTTTCTCTGCTTTCACAATATAACTCCCTGCTCCCCTTTTAGGAAAATCAGTGTGAGACCGGTTCGTCGATGACTGTGCGTACTACCATTATTTGTCTCGCGGCGCGAAAATGCGCCTTCGACGAGGCGGCTAGTAATCGCCGGGACGCGCTCGCGTCCTTGTTTCGGTTCGAGGAAAGACCTCTCACCTCCACTATTTTTCTTGTCCTAACGCAATGCTAAAGCTTAGCTCTTGAGTATTTGGGTTTCGGTTCGATCTTACAGTTCTCACTTGCACCGCCTTACGCTCTTCGAGCTTCGGGTGGCCGGGCTTTAGGGTGGCGGCGTCATCTTTGCAGGTTCTTGTTCGAATATTGCAAAACAGAAGAGCTAATTTAACTGGGCGGATTACTGCATTTTGCTACCCATTTGGATAGTTTGGCAAAGTCAGGAACCGTAATTTCACCGTATCCAGTTTCAATTAAGTCAAGTTGTACTAACTGTTTCAGAGCTGCGCTAATGGACATGCGCGATATGCCAAGAGTTAAAGCAAGGTCGGATTGGCGGCATCTAAGTATATTGTGATTACCTGAAGAGCGCATCATGATCAGCCGAACCCCGCAAGAAGTTACAGGAATGAGTCCGTTAAACTTGCCGTTATTGTTACGCTAGGCTAATTTAACGTACAACAAAGCAATCTGTGTGTATCTTTGGCTCAGAATTCTTGTAAGGCTTATTCGATGGCGTTAATTAAGGTTACAAATTCTATTGCATTGTCTGCTGACGAACTACAGGAAAGTTTTGTACGCTCCAGCGGTCCCGGCGGGCAAAACGTAAATAAGACGGCAAGTGCGGTGCAACTTCGTTTTGATGTCGCGCAATCAGTGAACCTACCCGAACGGGTGCGGAAGAAAATCCTGAATCTAAACGACAGCCGTTTAACAAAAGACGGAGTGTTTGTGATTTTTGCTGATCGTCATCGCACGCAGGAAATGAACCGCAAAGATGCCCATGACCGGCTGTTTGAAGTTATTCGAAAAGCTGCTCTTGTTCCCAAAAAACGTATCGCAACCAAGCCAAGTTTTAGTTCAAAAAAACGCCGCCTCGATAGTAAAACCAAACGCGGAGCGATCAAGAAACAGCGCCGCGGCAAAATCGATATGGATTAGAGACGTTAGGCGCAAATATCGTGTGCGCTTGGAATGCTCCTAATTTGAATTTCTTCTAATTTTTGCGATTTTTCCGTACAAATTTTGCACCAGTACCCGCAGTTAGTTTGCCTTTAGGCGCGACTCTGGATTTGTGCCTGGATTTGCTCTTGGGTTTTTCTTTTGTATTTTTCTTCATTAAAGCGGCGGCTCGCGCTAGCTTCTTTTTGTGTGGTTTCTTATCGCTCTGCTTTGGTACATCAGGGTTAAATTCGGGGGCAATATCTTGGCTGAACTCATGCTCAAAGTCATCAGATTGTTTAGTCGATTTCTTTTTATAGGTGGATTTATCGCGGGGTTTATATTGAGGTTTTGAATCTGGTGCGCTAAAATCCGGTTGACCATCTAGGCGTATGGCGGTGATTGCTTTTTCAATTTTACCTTCTGGACCAATAGCTTGGACAAAGCCTTCAGCGCCAGCTTGAGCGATTTCAACAAAAGTTTTGCTTTCGCTGATTTTAATGGCGCCAATGTCTTTTTTGTTTAACCCTCCTGATTTACATAACATCGGTAAAATCCAGCGCGGCTCTGCTTTTTGTTTGCGTCCAAGATTAAGCGAGAACCAGACGCTATTTTCAAAGTCATTGCGTCCACGCGATTTACGGGAGCCAGAGCTTGAATCTCTATCTGGTCTGTCGTTCTGCTCATAGCTGCCTGCCTTCATCAATTCTTCGGGAGCAGTATGTGTGGCGCGGTATTGGCGCAGATATGCTGTTGCAATCTGTTCATGGCTTTGGATTTTAACCAGTCTTTCGACTATTTCACTCTCGTTTTCGGCAGGTGGTGGGCTTAAGGCAAGCTCGGCTAATAAACGCTCATTATCACGATTAAGCACATCGTCGGCAGAAGGTGGTTCTGCCCATTCGGCTTTTATCTTGGCGGTATTGAACAGGCGCTCAACGCGCCTGCGTCCGGCTTGCGGCACGATGAGAACACTAACCCCTTTGCGCCCAGCGCGGCCAGTACGTCCGCTTCGGTGCAAGAGTACTTCGGCGTTTTTTGGAATGCTGGCGTGGATAACCAATTCAAGGTCGGGTAAATCAAGACCTCGCGAAGCAACGTCTGTGGCAATACAGACTTTTGCACGGCCATCGCGAAGCGACTGCAAAGCATGACTACGTTCGTTTTGGCTTAATTCTCCAGAAAGCGAGACAACTGAAAATCCACGATTATTAAATCTGCTGGTCATGCGATTGACCGCAATACGGGTATCGCAAAAGACAATGGCGTTTTTGGCATCGTAGTAACGCAATACATTGATAATGGCGTTTTCTTCGTCGGCTCTTGCTACCTTCAATGCGCGGTATTTTATATCCAGATGCTGTTTTGCTTCAGATGCCGTATTTATGCGCACGGCATTTTTTTGATATTTTTTGGTCATGCCAATGATAGTTTTTGGTACTGTCGCTGAAAACATTAATGTCCGGCGATCTTCTGGCGCAGAAGTGAGTATTAACTCTAGCTCTTCGCGAAACCCCATCTTTAACATTTCATCGGCTTCGTCCAAGACAACTGCCTTAAGCGTGCTCATGTCAAGGGATCCACGTTTGATATGGTCGCAAAGTCGCCCGGGTGTTCCAACGACGATATGCGCGCCGCGCGCCAAGGTTTTGCGCTCATCGCGCATATCCATGCCGCCGACACATGTGGCGAGCCTAGCCTTGGCTTCTTTATACAGCCATTCAAGCTCCCGCTTTACCTGCATAGCCAGCTCTCGTGTTGGTGTGATCACGACAGCCAGAGGAGCCTTGGTTTGTGCAAAACTCTCGTCTTCACCAAGTAAGGTCGGGGCAAGTGCCAAGCCAAAGGCAACGGTTTTACCAGAACCTGTCTGTGCCGAAACCAACAGGTCAGCAGTTTCTAAATTAGGCGCGATAACCTCCTCTTGAACCGGGGTAAGAGTCTCATAGCCACGGTCGGTTAGCGTAGCAGCCAACGCCGAGCGCACATTTGGAAAATTTGTCATTTATATCCTTTGGGGGTGTTCTTGCAGTAAAACAACAGAAATCTAAAAATTCCTCAATCCGGTAAGTTGAAATGTGCGTTTTTTGTTACTCTTTAGAGGACATGGTATGGCATTGTAAGTTTTTAAATTGAAGCTTGGCCTAAAATTGCCCGACTTTCCTTGGGGCTAGGGAAAATGTCCAGCCAATGGAGTTAGTTTATAACTTTATACACTAATATTTTCTGATCGTTTAATTTAGTGTAGTCTTTTGACTATTTTATTTAATGTTGTGCGTAGGTTGTTGGCCAATGCATTAGTCTTCGCATATATCTTTGAGATTATGGCAGGAGTTGTGGGTTGCGTTACTGTGTGATAATTTCCTTGGAATTATAAACATTAAAGATTTCACATCATCGGACAAGGGATTATTTTATGAACAATTCATTTCGTTTCCAAGCGGTGGCTACCGCCTTGCTTGCTTCGGTTTTTTTGCTACCGCCTGCTGTAGCTGATCCCAACACGAAAACGCCGCCTACTTATTCTGCCGAAGTTTTCTACGAGACTACTGATTTTCTAATAAGTGGTACCGGGTATGCTTTTTCACCGAATAAAGAGCATTTGTTGATTACTTCAGATGAGAGTGGAGTTTACAATGTCTACGCACTTAACCTTAAAACTAATCAGCGCACAGCATTAACCAATTCCACGACAAACGCTGTTTATGCTATTAACTATTTCCCCGATGGCGAGAGATATCTTTATACGTCCGATAACGGTGGTGATGAGCTTAACCATGTATATGTTGCCGGAGCAAAAACGGGAGCGAGAGATTTAACACCGGGCGAGAAACTAAAAGCGGCTTTTGTCGCATGGGTTGACGACGGAACGGCGTTTATCCTGCAAACCAATGAGCGGGACAGCCGGTTCTTTGACCTTTATCGCTACGACGCTTCGAACTTTGAACGGACATTGATCTTTGAAAACGATCTTGGGCTCGGTAGCTTTGTCATTTCGCGCGATGGAACAAAAGCCGCTGGTATCAAATCTCGGACATCTGCCGATAATAACATTTACCTCATTGCTTTTGGCTCAGATGCCGCGCCGCAAAATATTACAAAACATGAAGGAAACATCTCTTATTCGGTTTACGGTTTCACCCCAGAAAACGACAAGCTTGTTTATGGCACAAACCAGTACGGTGAATTCAGGCAAGCCTGGAGCTATGATCTGGTATCCAATGAAAAAGCCAAGCTTGTGGAAGATGACTGGGATATTTCCTATCTGTTCTATTCGCCATCCGGTCGCTATCGGGTTCACGGTGCCAATGTGGATGCATCGACTGAAGTAACAATTATCGATCGTATATCAGGTGAGCAAGTCACATTACCCACGACCTTGCCGCAAGGAAATCTTCGCAGTGTGCGTTTTACGCGTGATGAAACATATATCGCGTTTTTGATCAATGCGCCCACTTCTCCATCTAATGTTTTTACCGTGAATTTACAAAACCAAAGTTTTGCCCAACATACCAAGGCTCTTAATCCGGAGATTAATGCGGCACATCTTGTGAACAGCAAAGTCGTTCGATACAAAAGCTTTGACGGGCTGGAAATCCCTAGCATCCTATACAAACCCTTAGGTGCCAGTAAAGACAACCCCGTACCAGCGCTGGTTTGGGTTCATGGCGGCCCTGGCGGTCAGACACGAACCGGTTATTCGGCGGCAATTCAACATCTGGCTAATAATGGTTATGCGATTTTAGGCGCAAATAATCGTGGATCCTCCGGTTATGGTAAAACTTTCTTTCATATGGACGACAAGAAACATGGCGATGTTGATCTTCAGGATATTGTTTATGGACGTAAATACCTAGAAAGCCTCGATTGGGTTGATCATGAACGCATCGGTATTATTGGCGGCTCGTATGGCGGCTTTATGGTGATGGCGGCCTTGGCCTTTGAACCAGAGGTTTTCGATGTCGGGATTAATATTTTCGGCGTTACCAATTGGGAAAGAACGTTAACCAGCATTCCTCCTTGGTGGGAGTCGTTCAAAGAATCCCTCTATAGTGAAATGGGTGATCCTGAAACTGACGGGGAACGACACCGACAAATCTCGCCACTGTTTCACGCCAAAAATGTAACCAAGCCTGTATTGATTGTTCAAGGTGCAAATGATCCGCGTGTACTGCAAGTTGAAAGCGACGAAATGGTTGCGGCACTAAGAGAAAACAATGTGCCGGTGGAGTACGTCCTGTTTCCCGATGAGGGGCACGGGTTTCGTTCCCGAGCCAATCGGATCACGGCATCGGATGCGTATGTGCAATTTCTTGATACATACCTAAAAGAAGCTAGCAAACAAGACGCATCAGAGTAAAACGGCTTGATGATCCGTGTACGCTAGAATAACTACGGCAAAGCTGTGCGACACCTTATTTTGGGTGTAATGACAGGAATTTGCGAGCATTGATGATGTTTGAAATTCGTTATATCTTGTATTGCATTTTTGTTGGCAAAACTCTGCCGCGCAAGTGTGTTTGCGCGGCAGGTCTTAGGTCTTGGATTTTGAAACTAGCGTAGTCTCTTGGCTATTCCATTTAATGTCGCACTTAAGGCTTCTTGTCGGCTTTTTGCAGCATCATTTTTTGTTCTTTTTGATGTCCGCGCCAAGTCTGTGGCCAGCACTCTTAGTTTTCTAGCCAAAGCTGCATCGCTTTTGCCTTCTTTTAGGCGTGAGTCCGAAGCATCTAATGCGGCGTTTAATTTAATGACCATAGCTCTGGCTAATCCCTTGGAGCGTTGAAGCTGATCTATATACGCCCGTGCAATTACCGGCTCGTGCGGCCAGGTGATGGCAAATTGTTGTTGCGGATTGAACCTGTCGCGTTGATCGGCGATGTTGGCTGCCGCAATTTCATTTTCGCTTAGGAACTCACTTGGAGACAAGGAAAACACATCGAGTCCGCGTACAATTTCGGTACCGTAAATTTTACCATTATACCAATATGTTGACCAGTATCCGCCGGTTACCATTCGTTCTTCATGGATCGGGCCGCGATCAAAATAAGCGATCTCAACCGGATTGCTTGAGTCTGTGAAGTCCATTACCGATAAGCCGCCTTGGTACCAGGCTTGCGCAAAAATGTCGCGCCCTGGTACTGGAATTACAGAGCCATTATGAGCAACGCAGTTTTCTTTATCGGTTTGCGGTGCGGGTAATTTAAAATAGCTTTTGAAGGTAAGTTTACCATCGGCAATGTCATAAATAGCATTTGCGCCCCATTCTTTGGGGTCGTATGTGCGACAACGTGGCCGACCACCACCGCCCCATTCGTCGGTGAAAATAACCTTTGTGCCATCATTGTTGAAAGTTGCCGAATGCCAATAGGCAAAGCCTGTATCCAATACAGCATCGATACGCTTTGGCTTTCTGGGGTCAGAAATGTCAAAAATAATTCCATTTCCAGAACAGGCTCCAGCGGCAATGTTTGCCTCTGGAAATACTGTAATGTCATGGCATTGATTGGTTTGATTGGTTCTTTGGGTTTCATCGCCATGATCGCCGCCGCGCCATAAGCCAGCCATTTGACCGGTTTCTTCATCGGCAAAGACCGCCGGGCTGTCGATAATGCGTGCTTTTGAGGGGTCATCAACCGGAATTTCAATGACATCAATACGAAACAATGCGGTACGTTCGTCACCGGCAACATTACCAATACAGCCAGCAAGTTCTTCTTCTTTGCGTACCCGCGAAGTACCGGAATTATAGACGATAATTTTACCATCTTCACCCGGGCCGGAAACGATAGAGTGAGTATGTGAGCCACGACAAGTTTGAACCTGTCCTACCTGTATTGGGTTGGTAAGGTCGCTAATGTCAAAAATACGAAGCCCGCGAAAACGTTCCTCGCTGACATCTTCGTCAATACCTTGCAGGCCGCAATCAACTCGTCCGCGTGTTTGTTCAACGGACATAATCAATAAATCGCCAACAATCGAAACATCGCCTTGTCCACCGGGGCAAACTACTGAGCTTAACAGCTTTGGCACACCATCTTCTTGCAATTCATATGCATTAAAACCGTGATAATTGCCAACAACCATTTTATTGCCAAAGAACGCCATATCGGTGTTGGAGAAGCTTAATAATGGGGCGCGTTTTCCCCATTGAGTTTTCCTTTTCTTCTTTTCCTTATCAGCATCTTGTTTGTCGCTGGCAGCTTCGTCTTCAACTTTAGCCTCTACTTCTTCGGTGGTTTTGTCATCGGCCGCGGCTTTATCTTCGTCATCTTTATCGGTTTTTTTAGGTGGTTTAATTGGAGGTAATCCGGCAGGGTTTTCCGGATCAAAAAAACCGGCCGGTTTTGGAAGTGAGGCGACCAGCGTAAGATTGAGGATAGCTTGCCCTGCATCGTCAAACCCTGCGGCTAGGCCAGCTCTTGGATCGGTAGACAGCTCGAGCAATAGTTCGTGCATGCGTTTAATTTCGGCATTTTGGTCATTGGTGACGTCATTGACAAAATCAAACAATACCGGGTCATAGGCAGAACCGCGTTTTTTGAGTAATTCTTTGACCATAGTTACCGCGCCCTCATGGTGGGTAATCATCAAGGTTAGGAACATTTTATCAAAGTCTACACCCTCAACCTGTGCTAGTTCGGCCATTTGTTGTGGTGTTGCCATGCCTGCCATCGAGTGGGAGGTGTGCATCGCATCATGTGCATCAACTTTTGGCACATCCTCTTCTCGTTCCCGTAGCCAAGTTTCCATGAAATTGATCTCATCGGCCTGCGAGACAGTAATGCGACCCGCAATATCAATCACTTCCTCATGGTTTGTGCGCTCGGCTACCAGTTCGGCCATTTGCACGGCTTGATTATGGTGCGGGATCATGTCCCGCATAAATGTCGCATCATTTTGCGAATAACGGGTGCTGACTATTTGGATGGCTTCTTCGGCATTAAGTGATCGCGCTTGCTCGCCCGGAGCGCCGGGTTGAACAATGGGAGCATCTTGCGCCCAAGCCAAGCCAGCGGCGCTGATTAAGGCTAATGCTGTGGATGTAGATAAAAATGTGCGGAAATTGGACGTAGAAAATTTGGTCAATGAAGCCCCCTTCAATAGTCATGTTAGATTATTCTTGAAATAACTGTATCAGAATAAATCGGAGTGAATATTAAATATATTGTAATTTATCGGTATCCGGCTTGGCGTTCATAATATTGTCGAGGTCTAAAGTCTAACCACGAGCCAGTTTTTGTCTTTATCTGTGCTTTGTAAGATTGTTGAAAATTATAATTATTCTTTCTTACGATCCAGCGGGCGGCGTAGAAATTGTATTAATACCTGTTAAAAAGAACTAGTTCAAATGTGTCTTAACCATTGTTTTAGATGCTTTAAATTGGTTGTTTGGCTGATTTTGTTAAAACAGGACTTATATATCCTCAAAACAATTATAAATGCTGGTTGTCGGTAAATTTTAGGCTTGCGCACCTTAATGTGTTAGTGTATTAGCTTGTTAATACATAATAACAGCGCAGGTGCAACATGCCCAAAACTACCTATGACAAATCGGTCTCCGCCAGAAAAGATACTACACGCCAAAATGGCAGGCAGGACAATTCTTTGCTTGCTGCGTTTTCGTCATTCAAAACTGCCAAAGAGTTAGAGAGGTTCTTGGTTGACCTTTGCACTCCGGCGGAATTGCGAGCCTTGAAAGCTAGGTGGCAGGTGGCTCAATTGCTTGATGCTGGTGAAATGTCGTATCGGGACATTAGTGAAAAAACCGGCGCCAGCACAACTACGGTAGGTCGGGTGGCTAGGTTCTTGAATGAAGAGCCGCATCAAGGTTACCGGTTGGCTCTTGACCGGTTGCGAGCTTCGTCATGACCGAAATTTTACGAATTGCCGTACAGAAAAAAGGCCGTTTGGCTGATGATAGCTTGCGGTTGTTAAAGCAAGCTGGGCTAGCTTTTTTTCGCAATCCAGGTGCATTGAGCTGTCGGGTGCAGGGCTTGCCAATAGAGCTGTTATTTGTGCGGGACGATGATATTCCATCATTGGTTACCAAGGGAGTATGTGATCTTGGTATTGCTGGTGAAAATGTTCTAAGTGAATATGCATTACAAGGTGGAGATGCTGCTGAGCTGCTTACAGTGCGCAAGTTGGGGTTTTCTAGGTGCACGTTAAGAATAGCTTCCCCAAAAGATGGAAATATAGCTCAACTTAGCGATCTTGACGGGGTTAAAATTGCAACCTCATATCCAGAAATATTAAGAAAATTCTTGGAAAATAAAAATATCAAAGCCGATATAGTTTCGCTGGCTGGCGCGGTTGAAATTGCTCCGGCATTGGGATTGGCTGATGTTATTTGTGATCTGGTTTCTTCTGGTGCAACTTTGGCGGCCAATGGTTTGGTTGACTTTGCCACTGTCATGAAAAGCCAAGCATTGCTTGTGCAATCAACGGTGAGCTGGAGCGAAGAAAAGCAGGTTTTGTTAGCGCGTTTGTTAAGGCGCGTTGATGGGGTTTTAGCTTCGCAATCAACCAAATACATTATGCTAAATGCCCCTAAAACTGCTATTGAGGAAATTACAGCGATCCTACCTGGGGCGGATGCGCCAACCATTTTACCGCTTGCCGGATCAAGTGACAAAATAGCCATACATGCAGTTTGTCGCGAGACGATATTCTGGGATACATTAGAGCAGCTAGAAGCCTGTGGTGCGCAATCAATTTTGGTTTTGCCAATAGAAAAAATGATGGGCTGATCATGAAAATCTTGAATTGGAGTGAATTGAGCTTGGTAGAACAAGCGGTGGCTTTACAGCGTCCAAATGTAGAATCCATGGACGTAAGCGCTGATGTGGCTAAAATAATTGCAACGGTTAAGCAAAATGGTGATGCTGGTATAATTGCTTTCACCAAGCAATTTGACGGGGTTCAGGCCGAAAAACTATTGGTTAGTGCTGATGAAATAGATGCTGCATGGCAAGAGCTTGCTAATGATATTAAAGCTGCGTTGCGTCGTGCCTACTATAATATTGAAAAATTTCACCGTGTCCAAATACCGCTTGATACTGAGGTGGAGATAGAGCCAGGATTGGTTTGCAAGCGGCTGGTTCGGCCTTTGGATAGTGTTGGTATTTATGTGCCCGGTGGCAGTGCGCCATTGTTTTCTTCGTTACTTATGGCCGCTATTCCAGCAAAACTGGCCAAGGTCAGGCAGATAATATTAACCAGTCCACCAGCGAAAAATGGCAAGGTGGCACCGATAATTCTGGCCGCAGCAAAGATTTGTGGAGTAAAAGAAGTGTATTGTGTTGGTGGTGCGCAAGCCATCGCCGCTATGGCCTTTGGAACAAAAACAATTCCGAAAGTGAATAAAATTTTTGGCCCAGGCAATGACTGGGTTAATGGCGCTAAAATGCAAGTAGCGCAAATGTCTGGCGGGCCGGCAATTGATCTACCTGCGGGTCCTAGCGAAGTTATGGTATTAGCTGATGGATCGGCAAATTCCGCATGGGTGGCGGCTGATCTGCTTAGTCAAGCCGAGCACGATCCGCAATCACAGGTCGTTCTATTGGCATTGAATATGAAAGTTATCAATGAAGTGAAAAGCGATTTGCAGGCGCAGCTAAAAACCCTATCCAGACAGGAAGTCGCCAATGCTTCTTTGAAAAACTCCAGATTAATAGTGGTAAATAGCTATGAGCAAATGCTGGATATTTGCAATAGATATGCACCAGAACACCTTATTATCAACACTGCAAATGCAGATGAATTGGTGAAGGGTGTGCAAAATGCAGGTTCGATATTCGTTGGTGCCAATACACCAGAAGCGTTGGGCGATTATGCTAGTGGCACCAATCATGTTTTACCGACCAATGGTGCGGCGCGATCATATAGCGGTCTTGGTGTGGAGAGTTTTATGAAGTTCATAACTGTGCAAAAAGCTTCGAAAGACGCATTGTCTTCAATAGCCCCGACATTACAAAAAATGGCACATCTAGAAGGCTTAGATGCGCACGCCAAAGCTATTTCTGTACGATTGGAGACTTGATGATGAGTAAGCTAATCAAGGTAATTGCCAGAGAAGAAATTGCTAAGCTTAATCCGTATGCCGCCCGTGGTGCTGCGTTGGAGAATGTGTTGCAATTAGATGCCAATGAAAGCCCATGGTCTGCGCCCGGATCTCAGGTTTTGTTAAACCGCTATCCTGCGCAACAACCTGAGGCTTTGGTAAGCAGAATGGCGGCACTGTACGGAGTTTCATCTGATAAAATATTGTTATGTAGAGGTGCGGACGAGGGTATTGACCTGCTGCTTAGGGCTACTTGTGGTGCAGGCAAGGATGCAGTTATCATCACTCCACCAACTTTTGGTTTTTATGCGGTGGCAGCCAAGATTCAAGGCGCGAATATTATAAATGTGCCGCTGGGCAAAGAGTTTGAACTGCCGGTTAATGCTATAATTGACGCGGCAAAATCCAATCCGGTGAAATTGATTTTTCTGTGCAGCCCGAATAATCCGACTGGCAGTGTTATCCAGCGTGAGGAAATTCTGAAAATAGCTGCTGCTTGTCCTAGGCAGTTAATTATAGTTGATGAAGCTTATGTAGAATTTGCGTATAAACCAAGTTTAAGTGCTGATATATCCGCCACAGAAAATCTGGTGATTTTGCGGACATTGTCAAAGGCGTATTCGTTAGCAGCAGCCCGATTGGGCACAGTTTTGGCTAATGCTCCAATTATAGAATTGCTGCGAAAAGTATTGCCACCATATCCGTTGGCTACACCTGTAATTGATGAGGTAAAGCGTGCTTTATCTTCGGTTAATATGGCCATTTTTGCCGAGAGGATTGCGAGATTAAAGTCTGAGCGAGAGAGGGTCTTTGCAGCTCTTGTCAGATCGGAGTTTATTGAACAGATATGGCCGTCAGAAGCAAACTTCTTATTGGTGAAATTGCGCCATGACACCGATATTAACCGGCGGCTGCAACAGTGTTCAATCCAGCTTCGTGACTTTTCTAATCTTGATGCGGGCATGGTGCGAATTAGTGTAGGTAGTCAAGAACAGAATAATGTTTTGTTGGCAGCATTTGCAGTTGCACCTGAAGCCATTGATAGTGTGCGCAGCGCAGTGATCAGTCGGCAAACCAAAGAAACACAGATCAGTGTTATGGTTGATCTTGAAGAAGTCGAGCCGGTGCAAATAGATACCGGTATTGGCTTTTTCGACCACATGCTAGAGCAAATTGCCCGCCATGGCGGTTTTTCGCTAGTGCTTAATGCCAAAGGTGATCTGCACATAGATGATCACCACACGGTTGAAGATTGTGCCATTGTATTGGGGCAAGCTTTGTTCGAGGCATTGGGTGATCGAGCCGGCATTGGTAGATACGGATTTACTTTGCCAATGGACGAGGCACAAGCGCGAGTAGCGATTGATTTATCTGGAAGGGCGGCATTTCGCTTTACAGCAGAGATTCCCGAAGCAGGTGTCAGTGAGTTTTCTTCGCAAATGGTGTCGCATTTCTTTGAAACCCTGTCGCAGCAATTAAAAGCAGCTATACATATAGAGGCTGAGGGCAAGAATACTCACCATATTATTGAAGCAATATTCAAAGGTTTTGGCCGTGCATTGCGTCCGGCTTTAAACCGTCAGGGGCGGGTCATTCCTTCTAGCAAGGGTTCGTTGTGATGTGCTGCTCGCCTGAAATCATGCTGGTTGATACCGGTTGTGCAAACTTGGCATCGGTGCGTTTTGCATTTGCTAGATTGGGCGTAACAGCTGTGATTAGCTGTGACCCTGATAAATTGCGAACTGCCAACCGGTTGGTCTTGCCCGGTGTCGGCTCCGCTAGTGCCGGTATGAAAGCTTTAGATGATAGTGGTTTGGCAGAAATGCTAACTGAATATCAGCGGCCATTATTGGGTATTTGCTTGGGAATGCAGATGTTATTTGAACACAGCAACGAGGGTGATACCGCTTGCCTTGGCTTGGTTGGCGGTGAAGTTGAAGCCTTGCCTACGCAATCATTGCCGATACCACACATGGGCTGGAATACCTTAAACCTGCTTAGGAAAGATCCGTTGTTAACTGGTATAAAGCAACAAGATTATGTTTATTTTGTTCACTCTTTTGCTGCAAAGCGTAGCGCAGATACTTTAGCTATTAGCAATTACGGCATGGACTTTTCTGCGATTATTCGTCGTGGGAATAGTTATGGCTGTCAGTTTCACCCGGAGCTTTCCGGTATGGTAGGGGCGAGAATTTTACAAAATTTTTTGAAGGTGAAGTAAATGATCTGGCCAGCGATTGATCTTATGGACGGGCAATGTGTTCGTTTGCACCAAGGTGATTTTCAGCAAAGAACCAATTACAATTCTGATCCTTTGGCATGCGCAAAGCAATTTGCGGCTGCTGGAGCAACATCTTTGCATATAGTTGATCTTGATGGAGCAAAAGCAGGCTCACTGCGTCAGCAAGAACTTATAACTAATATTGCAACCAATACTGACCTTGTGGTGCAAGCCGGCGGCGGTGTCCGCAAAACGAAAGACATAGGTTGTCTGCTTGATGGCGGGGTGTCGCGGGTTATCATTGGCTCATTAGCGGTAACTGCGCCTGAAACTGTACTTGCTTGGCTTGAACAATTCGGTTCACAACAAATAGTTTTAGCAATCGACGTTCGGCTCGAGAATAACCTACCGATACCGGCAATACGCGGCTGGCAAGATAAGGCGACGACTGATTTGTGGCAGGTTTTGGATTATTACGGCGACAAGGCCAGTAATTTGCTGGTAACCGATATTGATCGCGATGGAGTATTAGGCGGAGCCAATGCCGGGCTTTATTCGCTAATTAAGTCAAAATATCCAAAAATCAACCTGCTGGCTTCGGGGGGAATTGGTAATATTAGCGACATCAGGGCGGTTAAAAGAGTTGGTACCCAGGGAGTTATAATCGGCAAGGCATTGTACGAGAAGAATTTTTCTTTGGAGGAAGCATTGTCATGTTGGCGCGAAGAATAATTCCTTGTCTTGATGTAATGGGCGGCAAAGTGGTCAAGGGAATACGTTTTGCCAATCATGAAATTGTCGGCGAATGTGTTGATATGGCGCAGCGTTATCGTGATGCCGGTGCCGATGAGTTGGTGTTTTATGACATTACGGCTAGTCCTGAGGGGCGAAAAGTTGACATCAGTTGGATTGATAAGGTTGCCGCAGTGCTGGATATACCTTTTTGCGTTGCTGGCGGCATTAGAAGTATTGCCGATGCTGCGGTAATATTGGCCGCTGGAGCAGACAAAATTTCGATCAATTCACCGGCTTTGAGCAATCCTGATCTGATCAATCAGCTAAGTAATCGTTTTGGCCGACAGTGTGTTGTAGTTGGCATTGATAGCTATTGGAATGGACAAGATTGGCTTGTTAAGGCACTAACCGGCGATCCTGATAAAACTATTACTACTAATTGGAAAACTATCGACTGGATTGTCGAGGTGCAAAAACGCGGTGCTGGTGAAATCGTTCTTAATTGTATGGGCGAGGACGGGCGCAAGTCCGGGTATGATATTCGCCAGTTGGCTGTTATGCGCGAATTGTGCAAAGTGCCGTTAATTGCCTCTGGCGGAGCTGGCAAATTACAGGATTTTGCTGATGTGTTTTGTCAAAGTAATGTCGATGGTGCACTGGCGGCCAGCGTTTTTCATTACAACACTATTTCCATTACCGAGCTTAAATCATATTTGTGTTCGCAAAATATCGAGGTACGCCAATGACTTTACCGAGTAACTTACAAAATGCCGATTGGCAAAAGGGCGATGGTTTAATTCCAGCTATTGTTCAAGATGCCATAACTGCAAAAGTTCTTATGCTTGGCTATATGAACGAGGAAGCTTTGCTGGCTACTCTTAAAACCGAATTGGTGTCGTTTTATAGTCGTTCGCGTAAGCAGCTTTGGCAAAAGGGCGAAACCAGCGGTAATATCTTGAAATTGCAAAGCATCGAGCTGGATTGTGACAATGATAGTTTTTTGGTGCTGGCGGAGCCTGTAGGCTCTATTTGTCACCTTGGTAGTGTTTCGTGTTTTGCCAACACCCAGCTTTTCGGAGCTGCGTGGCTGGCGCAATTAGAGCAAATTATAGCCGCGCGTGCTGATGCTGATCCCAATAGCAGTTATACGGCAAAATTATTACAAGGCTCTATAGAGCGCGCGGCGCAAAAAGTTGGCGAAGAAGGTGTCGAAGTGGCTCTGGCCGCCGTTGGTAATGATTTGAATAATTTAACCGAGGAGGCGGCTGATCTCTTGTATCATTTGCTAATTGTCTTGCGCGCCAAGGGGCTAGATATTGCCGATGTAATAAGCATTTTGCAAAGCCGCCATAAAGGTTAGATCAGCTGTAATTTGCTTTAATTTTTCCGAATAAAAAATCATTTTCATCTTCATACGGCTTTCCACGGTGGATAAAGCTTAAAAAGTTTCGGCAGGAAAGTTTGTTTCTGGCGAAATCTTTTGTGCCGATTCTAACAAAAAACTATATTTCATAGGGTTTAGAGTATATTAACAATGTCAAAGAGCAGCAAGCTAGAGCAATACTCAGCAAAAGTGGGTACCGGTTTTGCGGCAAAGGATTGCGACAAAACAAGAGGTTAGAGTCAATTTCAGTTCAATTTGAATCGAAAATGCTCTGGCGCATTAAAGCCACTTGCAACACCATTATAACAAGTGGGTTGGT
>JAESTZ010000098.1 GCA_016763315.1 Robiginitomaculum sp. | reverse complement strand
ACTCGATGGCAGTTGCACCAGACTCATCATTCATAAAACGTGTAGCAAACTTTTTCATTATTATTCTCCATTTATTGCTAGCGAAATGGTTCGCCAGGATCATTACGATCCCGCTTGCACCGAACCTGTGATCAATATAGCCAGAGCCACTTAAAGCTAGGTTATGAAGCGTGGTAAATTTTATCTTAAATCGATCATAACAAAATCTTTAGAGCTAATTTACTTTTCAGTAGGTATTTTAAGAAGCTCCAGTTTGGCGCGAACAGCGATTTTAAGAGAATTTAACAATGACCATTAAAACAATAATACTCGGCTTTATATTATCTATCTTAGCTGCTCCCGCCATAGCCGAGCCATTTCAAGTAGCCGTTGACCATGCAAAAATTTTACGGCTATCACGACCAGCAGCTTCGGTAATAATAGGTAATCCTGCAATTGCCGATGCTACAGTACATGATGGGCAAATGCTGTTCATCACCGGAAAAACTTTTGGATCAACAAATTTCATTGCCATAGATAATGAAGGCAAAACAATAATAAATCGCAGCTTACAAGTATTGCCAGCCGATAATCGACTAACCTTACATCGCGGCGGATATCAACGCAGCTATTTATGCGGTGATGGTTGTGAGCCGGTTCCGGGTATCGGTGATGATACAGAGGCTTTCGACCGTATAATGACCCAGCGCAAAGAAAAAGCCGATGAGGGCACTGCTGCTGCCAGCGAATAATCTAGGGTAAGGCCTAGTTAGCATCATACAAACTTTACCGCTGATTAACCCTACCCTTTGGTAGAGGGTTAAATAATATCTGCTCTATTAGTCTTAATAACTACGGTTTCCACCAAAGGTTTAGAAAAGACTATGGCTAGTCAATTTGCCCAGAAAAGAGTTTCCCGGCTTTTAGGCCGCTTCGTACGTGCCCGTAATGGCGCGACAGCTGTTGAATTTGCCTTGATAGCCGCACCGTTCTTCTTTTTGCTGTTTGCCATGTTGGAAATTATCATGGTGTTTTTTGTTACCGTCACCATGGAACACGCAACAATGGAAGTTGCCAGAACAATTAGAACCGGTGAATCACAACAAGCCGGCCAATCATCCGAGGATTTCTTGAACGCAGTGTGCGCTGAAATGAACACGCTTATTCCTTGTAATGGAAATGTGACTATCGACGTAAGAACCTATGCTGATTTTGGTGATGTCAATATCACTAACCCAATAGAAGATGACGAACTTAACAATGCTTCTTTTTTGTATAATCCCGGAGAGGCTGGCGATATTGTTGTAGTTAGAGTATTTTATACATGGCAATTGCAAACACCGATGATAGCAGCAATTTTTGCTAATTTGAGTGACAGGCGTAGATTATTGATAGCAACGGCTGCTTTTCGTAACGAACCGTTTGGCGAGGTTTGAAAATGCTCCGGATATTCTCTAAAATAAAACAGGCCGCAAGAACATTCGCCGCCGAAGAACGTGGCGTATCGGCAATAGAATTTGCTCTGATTGCTCCGGTAATGGTGGCGTTTTTGCTCGGCTCAATAGAGGTTAACTTACTGCTGACCGCTGATCGTAAAGTAACACAGCTTACCAGCACCATAGCTGATCTGGTTGCTCAAGATGATGTAATAACTGCTGACGAGATGGAAGATATCTTTATTGCCGCTTCGACAATATTACAGCCCTATAGTTCAGCGCCGCTAAAAATGCGAGTTACCAGTGTAATAATGGACGAAGACGGTGACGCCACGGTTGCATGGTCACAAGGCAAAGGCATGACGGCATTATCGCCAGGATCTAGCGTCTCTACTCCGGACGGCATATTACAAAACAACACCAGTGTAATAATGGCGCAAGTAACCTATGATTATGACAGTCTAATCGGCAGTTTCGTTAACACCAACATTCAGCTTGACGATACATTTTATTTACGGCCACGCCGTTCTGCTTCTGTCACCGGACCTTAAACACTTGCAATAAAATCAATTACTTTCTTTAATTGCGAGTTCGATCTTGCAAACGTCAATACTTTATTATCACCTAAATCAACCTGTTTAACCGCCTTAACACCGATAAGCGCATTGGTTATAAAAACCGCATCAGCTTTTCGTAAGCTATCTTGAAAATACTCACCGGTTTTAATATTTCCAAATTTTTCTAATAATCTGGCTCTGGTTATTCCCGCCAGCACCGCACACGAAATAGAAGGCGTATAAATATTATCACCGGTAATCCAGAATAAATTCGCGGTTCCTGCGCAACTAAGATGTCCCTCATTATCCAGCAACAGGCTCTCATTGCCTTTTGCTCCTGACACCAGAAACCTTCGCGACATAACCATGTCTATATGGCTTAGTGTTTTATGGACTGAGCTGGGATTGCCCTGAACCCGCCGTATCGTTGATAAAGCCAAATGTAGCGGTTGGTTGGTATCTGCCGGTTCTGGAAAAACTCGTAACAATAAATTTGCTTGTGTCGGGTTTGGAATATTAATACCACGCGGCCCAACACCACGACTTAATAATATCCTTGCGCTGCCGTTTTTAATTTTGTTACGAATAGCTAGCTCATGCAAAGCAGACAGAGCTGCTTCACCATTGCCAATATCGTCAAACAATAACTCTATTGATGAATTTATTAAGCGTTGCCAATGGGCGGCAAAGAATTCGGGACTGCCATTTCGTAAGCAAATAGTTTCAAACAAACCATCACCCAATGACAAGCCACGGTCACTTAACGGCCAAGCGGTTTTGCCAGCCTCACGAAAAGTACCATTTATCCAGACAATCTCTTTAGCCATCTTGCGCACTTTCAGCCAGCTGACGAAAAATACTTGCTTTATCGTTCATTTCACCTGCTTCGGCCATTGGCTCAGAATCAGCAACTATGCCGCCGCCAGCGCGAAAAACTATATCCCAGTTATTCTTGGAATTACGTTGCATTACTAATGTTCTAATCAGAACATTAAAGTCCATTGCCCCATGATCAGATATAAACCCGAGCGCACCACAATACGGCCCACGAACGCTATTTTCCAGTTCGCTAATTATTTGCATGGCTCGAATTTTTGGTGCTCCAGTTATTGAACCGGGCGGAAACGTCGCCTGCAATAAATTTGTAGCTGTAGCATTTGGCGTCAACTTACCACAAACGGTCGATACTAAATGATGGACATTGGCGAATGATTGAACCTCAAATAATTCTGGCACCTTTACTGAACCAGCTTCGCAAACTCGCGATAAATCATTTCGCATCAGATCAACAATCATCAGGTTTTCAGCTCGATCTTTGGCACTACCGAGTAGCTCTTTTATCAATGCCGTATCTAATGTTTTAGTTTTACCTCTCGGCCTTGTCCCTTTTACCGGATTAGCTTCGACCTTGCCGTTTGGCGTAAGACACAAAAATCTTTCTGGTGAGTTCGATAACACCGTTTTGTCATCACCTAGCCTGAAACTTACACAAAACGGAGCCTGACTAATAGCAATCAACTGCTCGAACAATGCATGAATATTAGCATCACCGTCTAATTCAGCAGTAAATTCGCGGCTTATATTAGCTTGAAATATATCTCCTTGATGAATGTAGTCGATGACTTGACTAACTGTTTCGGCGACCTGATGATCAGAACGATTACTGCTAAAATTGCTTATAAGTTTGCTTTTTGCTCTGTCGCCAACAGTGCCAAGTTGACTTAAAAACCGCCGCGACAGCACCGGATCAGGGGCAATAATATAAGCCTTGTGTTGATGGTGATCAAATAGTGCACAACACGGATATTGCCCAAAGCCTATATCAGGCCAATTACTCTTGGCAGGTATGGCGACATTCTCCAATTTGCAGCCAAATTCATAACTAAGCAATCCGGCCAAACCACCAACAAATGGAAAATGATCAAGCCGATTATCCAAATTTATGTTGCTCGGCAATACGCTTAAAGCCTCTGCACCGTTTTCAGTAAAGACTTCCTCTGGCTCTGCACAAAGAATAGACCACCTAGCTGTAGGCTGATCACCACTGGAATGAAATAATATTGACCACGGATTTTGCGCTATTGGTGCAAAAGCAATCAGCGGGTCACGCCAAGGAATTTCCAGAACATATTTAGGGTCGGGACTCATTAATTATGAGTAATTCTGTTTGAAAGATAAGGATAAACTGCCAGCAAAGCAATCGTAGCACAGGTTTACCCCTATGCAAGGAGGCTTTGCGCCGTATATTTCAAACCCGCAAGGGCGCGGCCATTTTGCCGCCTGAATGCGTCGAAATCTCTTAAAAATATTCATATTTCTTGCGACTTTTCTCCTGTTCAATCGGCAAACTAGCCAGCGCAGAATGCACACAAATTAATGAGTCCTGACCCTAGATCGCATAGCGGTCATAACATTAGCTAATCAGATTGTTTTTCAGTTGTTGTAAATCATCAGCACTAAGTTCCAAATTTTTTCGCGCATATAGCTCCGGGTCGGTCAATATCTTGCCAGATTGGTGTAATAAGTCCTCTTTAACCCCCAACATCGGAAATAAAATCTCCGGAGCAATATCTTCGCCTAAACTTTCAGAAACTTTTTTTGCAATAGCCGGCAATCTATTTTCAATGTCTACCGCCTTATTGGTTAGCATATAATCCTCGATTATGTTTTCTTCGCCAACACCTAATAGACCCAAAATAAGCGCTGCCAATATTCCGGTTCTATCCTTGCCTGCTGCACAATGGAGCAATTCGGTTTTTCCTTGGCCTAACCGTAATATTGTCTGGCGAAATAATTGTTGGTGGTGTTCTTCAACCGGAATACGCCGGTAAGCGCTGCGCATATAATTCTGGACGCTGGTGTTTGTTAAATTGCCTTCTCGAAGGAATTGAATGTGCGGCGGGTCTTTCATATTACCGCCATCGGCTGCTAGCTGTTCTAAAAACAAGTCTTTAGGAAATATATTTGGTTGTAAATGCCGCTCGGCCAGGCGCCGCAGATCCACAACAACTTGCACCCCCAACTCCCGCAATAAGTCATGGGCTTCACCTTTTGCATCAGCCCAATGGCCAGAACGTAACAACCGGCCAGTAACTACTTGTTTGCCACAGGAAGTTCTCCAGCCGCCATAATCACGAAAGTTATTTACATCAGTATTTGCAAAAACCCTACCACTGCTCATCGAAATGGTGGCTCTTCAAAGGCACGTAATTTACGGCTATGTAGCCGGTAAGCCACGTCGTTTTTCAAAATTCTTATAGTTTCAAAACCAATTAACATGTGTTCTCGTACCGACTTTTGATAAAACAAATTGGCCGAGCCGGGCAATTTTATCTCACCATGTAACGGCTTATCCGAAACACATAATAAAGTTCCATAAGGTACTCTAAACCGAAAACCATTGGCAGCAATGGTCGCACTTTCCATATCAACAGCAATCGCTCTAGAGCGATTGATCATCTTGGTTTCGTGAGTATAGCGAAACTCCCAATTCCTATCGTCTTTTGAGACAACAGTTCCGGTACGCAGGCGGCTTTTAATTTTATCCATTCCTTCGCCGGAAACATTAGCCGTGGCCTCGGCAAGTGCTACCTGTATTTCGGCCAATGCCGGTATTGGAATGTCCAGCGGCACAACATCATCAAGAACATGGTCATTGCGATGATAAGCATGCGCCAGCACATAATCACCAAGTCTTTGAGACTGTCGCAAACCACCACAATGCCCGATCATCAACCAGCATTGCGGCCGTAAAACCGCCAAATGATCGGTGATAGTTTTAGCATTTGTTGGACCAACACCAATATTGACCAATGTAATTCCACGTCCGTCTTTGGCTATTAAATGATAGGCTGGCATTTGATATTTACGCCACGGAGCATCATTAATTTTTTTCCGGGCATTTTTAGTGTTTTTATCAACAGTGACAAAACCAGAAACTGAAAGCTCGATAAACTCGTCACCCTCTTGTAACTGCTTCAAACCCCAGCTGATAAACTCGTCCACATACCGGTGATAATTGGTAAATAATATAAACGGTTGAACGTGTTCGTACGGGGTGCCGCAGTAATGATACAAACGATGCAATGACAGATCAGTTCTTGGTCCATCAAACAAAGCTAATGGCCGGGTGCCATCGCTTGATACAAAATCACCATCGGCAATTTCATCGCCAATGCTCACTAAATCAGCATAAGGAAATACTCTGGCCAGTTCGCGTGGATCAGCATTTTCCATATTCAAGTCATCTGAACCGTCCAAGACATATGAATATGGAATTTCAACAGCCGACACACCAACTTCAATATCAATCTGATAATCGCTAAGCAGTAATGTCAGTTGCTCTTCAAGATAAGAACGAAACAGTTCCGGCTCGGTAATTGTGGTAACATAAACACCCGGTTCGGAAAACTTGCCAAAAGCTCTGGAAAATACTGCTGGCTTGCCATCTGGTTCATAAGTAATTCGCAATTCCGGATAAGTAAAAACCCCGGACTTTCTAGCCTGCATTTCCGGAATAGAACCATCTTTCAAATAAGCTGCTAGTGCCTTTTGCAAGCGTGACGTTGCCTGCCGGTATAAATCAGCTAATTGGTCTACAATCTTTGCTGCCTCAATATTTGCTTGATTTTTGCTCATTTAGGTACTTTTGCGAACAAAAGTAACGGCGAAATGCGGCTCACCATCAAATAAATCCTTGGCCGGCTGCATACCATCAACGATCTGGAATAAATGCGGCTCAATGCGCCCCTCCATACGATAGCCGCGCTCGGCCATTTTAGAGCGGTGGAATTCCATGGCAGCTTCGGTAAAGCTTTTAGCCAAAATAGTTACTCGGTCCGGCGTATCGGTCATAATACTTCCCTTATTTTCATATTTATCGATATGTAGAATATAAAATGACCGCTGTTACCAGACTTGTCGAGTGGAAAAATTTAACTGAGCACCGGTACCTTTACTTAAAACAGCACTTAGCTCACCCACCAACTTGCTGGATATCTTGTTTTACCGCACGATATTCATCAACCAGCTTAGCTATTGATTTATACAAGGTCTTTGGATCTATCGGCTTTGAGACATAATCGTCCATTCCTGCCTCAAGGCAGGTTTCCCGATCCCCAAGCATGGCATTTGCGGTCATGGCAATTATTGGTACGCCAACATTAATGCTGTCACTGGCTCGCAGGGTTCTGGCCGCAGTAAGCCCGTCCATTACCGGCATTTGAATATCCATCAGCACCACATCGAAATAACTGCCATCAAGCAGGTCTATCGCCTCTTGCCCGTCACCAGCCCAAATTACATCGCCCCCGATAGGTCGCAAAAAGGCCGCCAGAACCCTTTGGTTTATCGGATTGTCTTCTACTGCCAATATCCGTAGACTATCATCATCCGGTTGTTTCGAGATCGGCTTTGCCGGAGCAGAAGTTTTTGCCCCGGACACTGTGCTATCCCGCTCGGCAATAGTATCTTCGATTGCACTATCAACTTCTTTGATTTGTTTGTTTTGCAACTTGTTACTTGTTTCAAAACTAGTCACGAAATGGAAAATTGAACCAAGGTTTTCTTTCGACTCAACAACCAAGTCACCGCCCATCATTTGCGCCAATTGTTTCGATATAGAAAGCCCAAGCCCGGTACCGCCAAACTCACGCGAGGTGCTGCTATTGGCTTGAGCATAAGCACTAAACAGTTTCTTCTGCACCTCTTCACTCATACCTACCCCGGTATCACGAACCGAGAAATCAATTTCTACCGCGCCGTTTACAATCGGCTTTGCGTTTACAGCAAGTGTCACAGAGCCGGATTTGGTAAACTTGGCCGCATTCGACAACAAGTTTGATAGTATTTGCCGGATGCGAACTGAATCTCCACGAATTGCCGATGGTACCGCATCATCTATTTCCAGTGAAAATGCCAATCCTTGTTTTTCTATAGTTGGTCGCCATAACCGAACCATTTTTCGTAACATGTGCCGCAAATCAACATTGATATTTTCCAATGATAGTTTTCCGGCATCGAGTTTTGACTTGTCCAAAAGGTCATTTAACAACGACATCATCACATCGCCGGCATCAATTATGGTTTTGACACTTTCCAGTTGATCCTCACTCATATCGGTTTCTGCCAGGTATTTTGCCATACCCAAAACCGCATTCATTGGTGTGCGCAACTCGTGGCTCATCATCGCCAAGTATTTTTCCTGAGCTTCGAACACTTCTGCAGCATCAGTTTTTTGCGCGTCTATTGCTTTCACTTTAATTACAGTCGTTTCTGCTCTTAAAATGCAAACCCGCTTTCCATTTTCACCAATTTTCAGTACAAATAAATTGACATCACAATTTATGGTGCCAGCAGATAAAGTACGAACTCTTACATTCTTTTGTTCTGCCAAAACAGCACCTTGTGCATGTTTCAAACTTTCATCAATCGCTAACTCGGGAATAAACCGGTCAAGTTCAAAAGCATCTAACGGCCCTTGCGGTATGGCCAATAATTTACGAGCAGCCGGATTAACATCAATTATGGCACCGGCTTCATTCAGCACCAGAACCCCGTCGTCCAAACGATCAAGCAGTATATGGGAACGACTGTCGTTTTCACGATAACCTGTATCCACCAACCGCACTAATATGTCAGGGTTTAACTTACCATCACGAATTGATAAGCGAACTTGTTGTTCAAGTTTTTGATGCATATTCAAAATTCCAGCTTTGAGCCGTAACTGTGCAGACAAATGACTTGATATTGTGTTAAATTTTTCTACTCAATTTCTAGTGATCCACCAATTTATCCCAAAATATCTTAGTGGTCACATTTGCTCACCACAAAACCGGTACCAGCTTTTTCAGCATATTCCTAACTAGGTGCGACTGCGCCCGTTTAAAGATTTGGGGCGACCATTCGCCGTACATCGTAGGCGGTGCGCCAGCACTTCGCCGCGAGACAGAGAACTCCCACTTTTGTTGGCAATGCTCTATCCAGCTTTCTTGTCAAACATATCCCAAACACCCGCATCGCCATGCCATTCACCCTTGGTTGCTCCTTTGGAATATTCGGTAGCCCGTGCTTCAAAGAAATTTGCGTGCTCAACCCCATTTAGTATTTCGGTCAGCCACGGAATCGGATGCTCGGATACGCCATAAACTTTCGGTAATTTCAGCTGACCAAGCCGCCAATCGGCAATATAACGGATATATTGTTTGATATCGTCCGGTTCCATACCCTCGACACCGCCCATTTCAAAGGCAAGATCAATAAATTGATCCTCAAGACCAACCACAGTTTTACAACAATCCACAATATCATCGGCCACCGACGGGGTAACACAGCCAGTTTCACGGGCAAACACATGATACATTTTAATCATGCCCTCACAGTGCAGACTTTCATCGCGCACTGACCATGAAACAATCTGTCCCATGCCCTTCATTTTGTTAAAACGTGGAAAATTCATCAACATGGCAAAGCTGGCAAATAGTTGTAAACCTTCCGTGAAACCGCCAAACATTGCCAAGGATCTGGCAATGTCTTCATTGGTATCGGTTCCAAACTCGGCCATGTAATTGTGCTTGGCCGCCATGCTTTCATATTCCATAAATGCGCTAAACTCGCTATCCGGCATGCCAATAGTTTCCAGCAATAATGCATAAGCTGCAATATGTACCGTTTCCATATTCGAAAACGCGGCCATCATCATTTTCACCTCAGTAGGTTTAAAGATGCGGCAATAATGCTCCATATAATTATTGTTGACCTCGATATCGCCCTGAGTGAAAAATCTGAATATCTGGGTTAGCAAATTACGTTCTTTGTCGGACAATTTATTTGCCCAGTCATTACAATCTTCACCTAATGGAATTTCTTCTGGAATCCAGTGAACCTGTTGCTGCTTTTGCCAAAAATCAAACGCCCACGGATAGCGAAACGGCTTGTAACCTACTGAGGGAGTTAATAATCCGGGAGTATCTGGCTTCAATTTCATAACATATCTCTTGGTATGGGAATCAATTTATCAAAAAATTATCAACATGGTGTGGCTGAAACAATCACAAACCACAAGCCCTTGTGTTGCGGCATTTACGCAAACTTCAAGTCGCGGACAATAAGGCACCACGAATAATGGTAATTATCTGTCCAGTTTTACAACTAAACCAACCGGCAAAACTCAAACAAATAATTTCAGCAGTTCACGAACCACCATCACCCCAAGAACCACCGAAGATAACATGAACAGCAAAAACCTGTGCATTACTGTATGGTAGGTGTTTTGCACCAAAGAATGCAATACCCGCAAACCCACATAGCTCCAGGCACTGTAAATTGCCACCTGATCCACATGACCCATAACGGTAATTCCAAGAACCGCGGCATAAAAAATTGTCGGCTGTTCCATTAAGTGATTATAATTGGCAGCTACTTGTCTGGCATCTAACGGCAAAGCAGTGCTTAGGTCTTTGGTCAAACTATCATCCGGCTGGATATTTGCTTTTTTCATTGCCGGAATACGTTTGGCGTACATCCAGATCAGTATCAATAATGTCCAACCGATAAGCACCATCATCGGCGCCAGTAATTGTGTTGTCACTTGCATTTCATTCCCCTATTTCGTAATTATTTTTATCTATAAAGAACAAGCTACCGGAGTTTGCCAGCAATACAAACCCCTAAAAGTCTTGAAATTTTGCCCAAATAGTATCAACCATTGCCGAACCAAGATGCCGGCAACGCTCTGGCGACCAGCCTTGCTCATCGTCCGGGCTTTCGACTGTGTCTTTGAAAGGCATTTCCAGCGTCATCGACAAGCAGTTAAATTCCTCGGCCACCCAATTAGTACACATTGACAGATTTGCTGTACCCGGCGGCGAAACCGGATAACCGATTTTAGTTTGAAAATCTGGGCTTATTTTTGCGTATGTTTCTTTGAACGAATTTAATTGCTCTGCCCGTCTATCATTCCAACTTGGCGTTCCCTCTGCGCCGGCAATAAAATTGTATGGCAAGGCTTCATCACCATGCACATCGAGGCAAAAATCAACGCCTGTCGCCTGCATTTTTTCGCGTACCAGATATACTTCTGGAGAGCGCTGTATTGTCGGGTTTTGCCATTCGCGGTTCAAATTGGCACCACTTGCATTAGTGCGCAAATGTCCACGAACCGAACCATCTGGATTCATATTAGGTACCACATATATATCAGCATGTTTGAATATTTCTCGCACCACCGGATCGGTCTCATCAACCAGACGCGCAAGAAAACCCTCCATCCACCACTCGGCCATGCTCTCGCCCGGATGTTGGCGGGCAATACACCAAATCTTTTTGCGGGAACCATCGCCATTACCTACAAAGTGCAGCAAATCTAAATCCCTACCGTCCAAAGTAGAGCCAAGGTTGATCAAATTGACCCGCTGCGCTCCTTGAACTTCCCCGATCAGGCTTTGATGGCGTTCGTGAGAGAACGGGGCAAAATATGCAAACCAGACTGTGTCATATTCCGGTGTAAGTTCAAATTGCAACTTTTGTCCCTGATAGTCCGTATCCACCCGAAACCAATATTCGCGATCATAAGAGGCAACAACTTGATAGTTTTCCCAACCGTCAGCATAAGCCGCGCCTTTGGCATTCTCGATAACTAGCGAGCAAGCATTTCCCTTGGCTCCGGAAAGTCGAAAATGAAACCATTGATAAAATTCCGAATTGTGGTCTTTGCGGATATTAAGACGAATTTCTTTCGGGTTAGTGGCTGATATTACTTCAATATTACCACTATCGAAATTGGAACTGATCTTGATCATCTATTTGCTCTTTTGTTACGGAACTGAATTTTGAATATAGCTAATTTTTTGACCGTGTGCAGATAAATCATTACAGTATACTCCATCAACCCAAAAAGTGGTTACCGGTTTTTGGATAAGTTGATGGACACTAAAACGTATCAACCCAAAAAGTGGTTACCGGTTTTTGGATAAGTT
>JAESTZ010000097.1 GCA_016763315.1 Robiginitomaculum sp. | reverse complement strand
CGTCATCTTCCCCGCCGGGGTTTTGAATAATTAGCCATGGAGCATTGGAATAACGCGCCAGATATTTGAAATCGACTTTTTCAGCTTTGAGCAATTCATGGATCAAAGCAAAAATAAACAAACCATCAGTACCCGGGCGAATACCGATCCATTCATCTGCAATGGAATTATAGCCATTGCGCGATGGATTAACCGCCACAAATTTGGCGTCACCTCTGGTTTTCAACTTGCCCAAACCGATCTTTATCGGATTGCTGTCATGATCTTCGGCCACTCCGAACATCATGAAATATTTGGTTAAATCCCAATCCGGTTCGCCAAATTCCCAAAACGCACCGCCAACAGTATAAATACCACCAGCCGCCATATTTACCGAACAAAACCCGCCATGCGCGGCAAAATTCCTAGTGCCAAATTGTTTTGCCCACCAACCGGTTAGTGACTGACTTTGATCGCGTCCGGTAAAGAACGCCAATCGCGACGGATCTTTTGCTTTTGCATCACCAAGCCATTTTTCGGCCAAAGCCAAAGCCTCGTCCCATTCTATTTCTTTGAACTTGCCTTCCCCGCGTTCGCCAACACGCAATAATGGCTTGGTTAATTTGGCCGGAGAATACTGGGTCATAATACCGGCAGAACCCTTGGCACACAGCACACCCTTGTTTACCGGATGATCAGGATTGCCCTCGATATAACGAACTTTTCCTTCTTTGAGATGCACTTTGATGCCGCAACGACAAGCACACATATAACAGGTCGTGGTTTTAACCTCGTCGGCCACTTCTGGCGACAGATTGACCTTTTGCTTGATCGTTGCAAATGGATTTTTGCTCAACACCCACTCCCCAGCTATCAGCACCCTTTTATGAGCGCTCTCTAATATAACACTGCCAGTGTTTGAATAAAAACTCAATCAGGAAAATGCATCTTTCAAAAACACCAGTAAACTTGATACGAAATAGATTTGAGCCAAAAAGAAAAGCAATTATCTATGAATCACCAACATTCCTTGATGTGAAAACCTTATACTTGTTCCGGCTCGTCACGCTCATTGTGATTGGAGTAATCAATCAATTTGTCAGCTACAGGCAAGCATTGCCACTTGGATCACTCGAATATGTAGCCAATGTCTGATTACCTGCATTGCACAAAGGCACACTGGTGGCGGCTACTCACGGATCAGCGATCTAACACACTTTTAACTGCATATTAGTATAAACTGTTTGACATCTTCTGGAACACTTTAGCCATCGAAATAAGGTAACATCCCTAGATAGTCCTCACTATATGGATTATCCTTACAAAGACATTGTTTCGGTACAATAAACAAATCTTGCTTGTCTACCTAAATCGCCGGACGGGGTTTGAACCCCGTTCGAAATGTTTTAATTTTCGCTACGAAAGAAATTTGGTCAATTGAAACCAACAGACGGGGTTCAAACCCCGTCTGGCAATAGGAACGGATGACGGTGATCACGTAACCACGTAATTCAAATGTCCGTCATCACCCGACTTGTTCGGGTGATCCAGTTTTACCGTCTTCAAACTTTGACTATCGCTCACCCTCACCCCAGCCCTCTCCTAGATGGGAGAGGGAGTTCTATCGCCTCAAGACAAAACAATTAACTAGGTGCGACCGCGCCTCGACGACCATTCGCCGCCCGTCGGGGGTGTGAGTTTGAGAGGTCGCAATAATGCTTTGCCACAAAACCGGTTCCCACTTTTGTTAGCATTGCTCCAGTACACTTCGCCGCGAGACAAAAGATAAGGGTGCATAACAAGGGTCACGGAGCATTTACCCTAACCCTTACCTGACCCTATATTGGCAAACAAAGCTAATATATTTGCTCTCAAACAGCCCTTACGTAACCCTCATTGACCCTTGTTGACCTTTAGCTTGCAGGGATAAGTCTCAACCATGCTCGCAACCCACCCACTTGCTATAATGGTTATGTAAGTGGTTATAAATAACCACCTTGCGGCTATTTGACATTGTGAATACGTAAGCAACACCAATGAAACATGGTTTTTGTTGATGATTAACAGGTATAATTTCACCAAGGGCAAAATTGTTCTGATGCGCCTTTCACCCAATTATCCACAGGAGAAACTTAAAAATATTGCTGATGGTTTTTTTATTGCCACTTTTCAAGGTTTTTCAAAGAAAAAAGCTTAATCAACCCAGTTCGGTTTGCGCTTGCTTAAAAAAGCCTGCAATCCCTCTTTGCCCTCATCTGATGCCCGGCGGGCGGCGATATGTTTGGCAGTTTTGTGCATCAGCTCATCATTGATCGGTTGATTGCTAACACCAGACACCAATTCCTTGGCCGCAGCCACTGCACCGGGCGCAGTATGAAAGGCCAGCTTTGTCAGATACTCGACTGTTTGTTCCATTTCATTTTCATCAGCCACCGCATATTGTACCAACCCCATTTTCTCGGCAAAACTTGCGTCAAAACCCTCGCCAGTAATAAACAAAGCTTTGGCCCAGCGCGCACCGATTGCCCGAACCACGAACGGAGAAATAGTTGCCGGCGTTAACCCAAGGCGCACCTCGGAAAATCTAAAATTTGTGCCTTTTTTTGCCACAGCAACATCACAAGCTGCAACCAGCCCAGCACCGCCACCCATGCAAGCACCATGCACACAGGCAATAGTCAATATTGGCAGTTCTGCCAATGATTGCAACATCTTGGCCAACTTCAACGCATCGGCTTCGTTTTCTGCCTTGCTGTAATGAGCAGCCGCTTTCATCCAGTTAAGATCAGCGCCGGCGGAAAAACTCTTTCCCGCTCCGCGCAGTAACATTACCCGGCAATTAGAAGTACGTACCGTTTCGATCGCACTTGATAATTCTTCGATCATCAGCGCGGTAAAAGCATTATGCGTTTGCGGTTGGTTCAATAAAATACTGGCCACCCCGCCCGGGCTTGCCTGTAATTGTATTGTCTGAAAATCACTCATCGTCGTTCTCCAATACAGATATTAGTGTTGCTGGAATTATCGATTGTTACGCCACAATAAACAGGCATCACCATAAGAATAAAACCGGTATCCACTGTCTATAGCATGATCATAAGCATGAAGCATTTTTTCTAAACCACAAAATGCACTAACCAACATAAAAAGCGTTGATCGCGGCAAATGAAAGTTAGTCAGCAAGCCATCAACTACTTTGAACGAATACCCCGGTGTTATGAAAATATCTGTTTCGCCACTTTGGGCAATAACTTCACCGCTCTCATTGGCCGCGCTTTCCAGCGAACGTAACGAGGTAGTACCAACTGCAATAATTCTACGACCTTCAGCTCTAGCCTGATTGATCATGTCGGCACTGCTTTGGGATATTTCACGCCATTCATGGTGCATGATGTGAGCTTTGGTATCGTCTACATTTACCGGCAAGAAAGTGCCTGCCCCAACATGTAAAGTCAAATAACAGCTAAGAATCCCTTTGCTCTGTAGCTGCTCAATCATCGTATCGG
>JAESTZ010000096.1 GCA_016763315.1 Robiginitomaculum sp. | reverse complement strand
TTTCGTGGCTATCCAGTTGGTGTTAGTGACAAGGTTATATACTTGTTAAAAGGCACCTCGCAATGAGCGATCATACATCACAACTCCTTACCTCGCTGATCGAGCGCGGATATCTGTACCAGTCAACAGATCTAGCCGATCTGGATAAAGCCGCAAATGGCACCAAGCCACTAATTGGTTACATTGGCTTTGATTGTACAGCAAGCTCATTGCATGTGGGATCATTAGTGCAAATTATGCTTTTGCGGCGCCTACAACAAGCCGGACACAAGCCGATTGTCTTGATGGGTGGTGGCACTACCAAAATTGGCGATCCGTCAGACAAGGATAAATCACGCCCCTTGCTTGATGATGCCAGAATAAACGACAATATGAATTCGATCAAAACTGTATTCGAGAAGTTTCTGAAATTCGGCGATGGTGAAAGCGATGCCATCATAGTCAATAATGCAGACTGGCTGGACAACTTACAACTGATCCCGTTTTTACGAACCGTTGGCCGGCACTTTACCATCAACAAGATGATCAAGATGGAAAGCGTAAAACGACGGATCGCTGATGAAAATGAAATGACGTTTTTGGAATTCAACTATTTGCTGCTACAATCGTATGACTTTTTGGAATTAAACCAACGTTATGGTTGTAACTTGCAACTTGGCGGCCGTGACCAATGGGGCAATATGGTAAATGGCAAAGACCTGATACGACGGGTCAATGGCAATAACACCCATGTTTTCACGTCCCCTCTGATCACAACAGCTTCCGGAACCAAAATGGGCAAAACAGCCGATGGTGCAATATGGCTAAATGCAGACATGCTTTCGGCTTATGATTACTGGCAATTTTGGCGCAATACCGAAGACGCAGATGTTGGAAAATTTTTGCGCCTATTTACCGATTTGCCGCTAGAGGAGATTGCGCAACTAGAATCACTTGAAGGAAATAAGGTAAATTTTGCTAAAATAGCATTGGCGAATGCCTGCACCAGCTTGTTGCACGGCAAAAGTGTAGCCAGAACTGCTGAAGAAACTGCGTTAAAAGTTTTTGCAGAAGGCCGTTTAGGTAGTGAGCTACCTATTGTGAAAATTTCTACTCGAGAGTTGCAAGATGGATACCTTGTTTTAGAAGCATTTAACGCCGCTAAACTAATTACCTCGAATGGTGAAGGTAAGCGGCACATCAAAGCAAAAGCATTAAAAATCAATGATAAAGCTGTAGCCAGCCCGCAAGCATTACTTAGTGAAACTGATTTTGATGATGATAATCAATGTAAGCTCAGCATCGGTAAAAAGAAACACGCCATCGCCAAGCTTATTTGCGAGAATAATCATTAAGCCGCTTAACTAAACCTGAAAGTTAGCATATCCTAAAGTACACTTTATTTGTGCACATTAACCATTCTCTAAGATACACACCGCCTAATGGTTGTGTAATTAGATTGCAAATTTATGTTTCGGGTTACACGGGAAAAATAAAATGACACGGGAAACCCGCCTTACAGGTGTTGAACGGTTTTTTGATTATGATGATATTATAGTCAGCAAAACCGACTTAAAAGGCAAAATCGTTTATTGTAATGATATATTCCTGAGTATATCAGGATACACGGAAAGCGAGTGCCTTGGACAACCACATAGCATGATCCGGCATCCGGATATGCCACGGTGTGTGTTCCACCTTTTATGGCAAAGCATTCAAAGTGGCGAAGAAATTTTTGCCTATGTGGTTAACCGTTGCAAAAACGGCGATCACTATTGGGTTTGCGCCCATGTAACCCCGAGCTTTGACGAATCTGGCAAAATAATCAGCTATCACTCTAATCGCAGAGTTGCTGATCCGGAAATCGTCAGAACCGTATTCACCCCACTATATCAAGAACTTAAAGTAGCAGAAGATAGTTGCAGCAATAGAAAAGACGGACTTATTCGATCAACAAAAATGCTGAACGATCATTTGGCCAAGCTAGGTCTTGGCTACAATGAATGGATACTAACACCACAGAATAATAAGGAAAAGGCTGCTTAACTGCACACGGGAAACCAAAACTTCAGCACTTGAATACGGGATACTGCAAATGTTTAACACACGGGACAAAAAATCAATTTCCAGAGCACTTGAGGTTTGCAAGGCTGTTGCAAATGGGGATTTTGAACAAAGAATACTAAATATTACCGAAACTGGTGAAACTGGCGAGCTTATGCACGCTATAAACCGGATGATTGATCGCACTGATGCCTATATCCGCGAGTCACAATCGGCACTTTTACACCTCAGCCAAAATAAGCATTATCGACATATTTTGGAAAAAGGTATGGTTGGAGATTATTTGCGTGCTGCCCAAACCATCAATAATGCGATATATTCAGTCGAAAAAACCAACGAAGATTTTATGAAAATGGGAAACTCATGTGAAGGACAGATGCGAGATGTGGTTGAATCAATATCTTCATCAGTTGCAGTACTAAATAGCGCGTCAGGAATGTTGGAACAGGCATCTTCTTCGGCCAGTGATCAATCAACTACTGTTGCCGCTGGTGCAGAAGAAGCATCGGTCAACATGGAAGGCGTTGCCGGAGCCACCGAAGAGTTAACCAGTTCCATTGGCGAAATAAGCCGGCAAGTAGCTGAATCTGCAAGCATTTCCAGCGATGCCGTAACCAAAGCACAAGAAATGGGACAGCAAATTGGATTGCTATCAGAATCCTCGAACAAAATTTCCGAAGTGATTCAATTAATCACGGACATCTCCGGGCAAACCAATTTACTAGCTCTAAATGCTACTATTGAATCAGCCAGAGCCGGTGAAGCCGGCAAAGGTTTTGCGGTAGTTGCATCCGAGGTAAAAATGCTGGCGGCGCAAACTGAAAAAGCCACCGAGGAAATAGCGAAACAGATTGATGACATACAACAGGCAACCAACAAAGCGGTTCAGGCTAATGAAAACATTTCGGAGACAATTTCACAGGTAAGCGCAATTTCCGGATCAATCGCCGCAGCCATTGACCAGCAAAGCTCCGCCACCCAGGAAATTGCCCGCAATGTTCAAGAAGCAGCCCTTGGCACCACGGATATAAGCTCCGGCATTACTTTGGTGCAAGGCAGCACCCAAGATACGCAAGATGCAACCAAGCAAATCATCTCGTCATCAAAAGAACTGGTGGAACAAGGCGAAGCCTTACGAATGATGCAAGAAAGCATGTGCGAGTTTCTTGGTAAAATCCAAAAAACCGGTTGATCATTTTAGACGAAATCAATTTGCGTCGGTAAATAATAGAGCGGATCACCCCTCATCCCGACCGTCTCCCACGGGAGAATGGGCGCATTCTGGGGTTTGACATAATTCTATAACATCACGAACATGACTCCCTCGCCCGGCTCGGGAGAGGGTTGGGTTGAGGAAAGCAATTTAGATAAACTAGTCAAACATCAACAAACCGTCACTCCGGGCTAGACCCGGAGTCCAGCCACCAATAGTAAACGCATCAAGAGTGGTTGATAATTTTCCCACTGTTTCTACCGGCAATACCTGCAAGGCTGGATTGCGGATCAAGTCCGCAATGACGGCAATTGGTGCAATACGGTAATGTGAATTCCTAAATTGCCGGACGTGGTTTGAACCCCGTCTGTTGGTTTCAAGTTACCAATTTACTTGTGCAGCAAAAATTGAAAACGTTTCGAACGGGGTTCAAACCCCGTCCGGCGGTGGACTCCCTCTCCCGTCTGGCGGTGACTGGTTGTTATATTGCAAGATGTTACCCCTCACCTTTATCTTCTCCCATTGGGAGAGGAGGCGCAGTGCAAATATTAGTTATAATTATGCCAACACCACGAATATGACTCCCTCTCCTTGTGGGAGAGGGCTGGGGTGAGGAGGACTTATTTGGAAGTTTTATCTAAACCCCGTTCAAATGTATCCCAAAATACATTGGCACCCTCCAAATGTTTCTTAAACTCGTTATCAATATTCCAAAAGGTGCCTTCAGTTACAAGTTCCGCTGCAGCAACTAATTCACCGATTTTTTTAAAAGCATCATCTATTTGGACGTACTCGATCTGATCAGGGCTAATATCAAGATTATGTGCCAAAACTCCGTTTCGTGTTTTTTTTAATTGCTTAGCAATATCATTTTTTAAGAACTTAGAAATTCCACTGATTAAATTTTCGATTTTCTGTAAAACCAACTCATTACTTCTATCCTTTCTTTCCTGCCGATAGGTTTCATCCTCTATGTCGGGAATTGGCGGCCAGCTTTCGGCATCTTTGGCAAACATTTTGCGAACTTCACAGCAATTCAGGCAAGACTTAAGCTTGTTTAGCGAATAAGCATCCACGCCTTTGTCTATCATTGTGTATACACCAAGTGCTGTTTTCCCAGCAAAAGCATCAAGCGCAGTCACGTAACCATGACTTTCAATGGTATCTTTCAGCTTGTTTCGTAATTTTTTCCTGTCTTCTTCTTTCCAACCGTTACCGGCTTTATACATTGCCCAAGAGCGAGATATGACGGAATATTCTCCGATTAAACGTTTGGATATTGTTTTTGCGAGTTGGTGTTTTTCCTTGGTAGTTAGGTTGAGTTTCTTTTCTCTACGAGCCACCCCCTACTCCTTCGTCTCCAAATAAATCTCGCCGCCTTTTTCGCGAAATTTGTGTTTCATTTCTTCCATGCCCCGTTCCATGTCGGCTTTTTCATTATCCGATAATCCATCGGCATAGTCGCGCACGTCTTGGGTGATTTTCATGCTGCAAAATTTTGGCCCGCACATCGAGCAAAAATGCGAAGTTTTGTGCGCGTCTTTTGGCAAAGTTTGGTCGTGATAGTTTTGCGCGGTTTCTGGATCCAATGACAAGTTAAACTGATCCTGCCAGCGAAACTCGAACCGCGCCCGGCTGACCGCATCATCGCGTAATTGCGCCGCCGGGTGTCCCTTGGCCAGATCTGCTGCGTGGGCTGCCAACTTATACGTTACCACGCCGACTTTTACGTCGTCCCGATCCGGCAGGCCAAGGTGTTCTTTTGGCGTTACATAACAAAGCAAAGCCGTGCCGTACCAGCCGATTTGCGCCGCACCGATGGCAGACGTAATATGGTCATAACCCGGTGCAATATCAGTGGTTAAGGGGCCTAATGTATAAAATGGTGCCTCGCCGCAGACTTCGAGCTGCTTGGTCATGTTTTCGCGGATTTTGTGCATTGGTACATGCCCTGGCCCCTCGATCATCACCTGACAACCATGATCCCACGCCACATGGGTCAGCTCGCCCAAGGTCTCCAACTCGGCAAATTGCGCCCGATCATTAGCATCAGCGATCGAGCCGGGACGAAGCCCATCACCAAGTGAAAAGCTAACATCATATTTGCGGCAAATCTCGCAAATATCGATGAAATGCTCGTACAAAAAGCTTTCCTTGTGGTGATGCAGGCACCATTTGGCCATGATCGAGCCACCTCTGGAAACAATTCCAGTTACTCGTTCCGCCGTTAGATGGATATAGGCGAGGCGCACCCCGGCATGAATGGTGAAATAGTCCACGCCTTGTTCGGCCTGTTCGATCAAAGTATCGCGAAACACTTCCCATGTTAGGTCTTCGGCAACGCCGTTTACTTTTTCTAGGGCTTGGTAAATTGGTACAGTTCCAATCGGTACTGGCGAGTTACGCAAAATCCATTCGCGAGTATTGTGAATATTGCGACCCGTGGACAAATCCATCACCGTATCCGCACCCCAACGGATCGACCAAACCATTTTTTCCACTTCTTCTTCGACCGAAGAACCAAGAGCGGAATTGCCGATATTAGCATTGATTTTGGTCAAGAAATTACGACCAATAATCATTGGCTCTAATTCGGCATGGTTGATATTGGCCGGAATGATCGCCCGGCCTCTGGCAATCTCGGAACGAACAAATTCAGGGGTGATATGGGTCGGGATTTGCGCCCCAAAGCTCTGCCCTTGGTCAATGGTTTTTTGCGCGTCTTTTAACGCTGCTCTGCGGCCAAGGTTTTCACGTTCGGCAGCAAAATACATTTCTTCGGTGATGATACCGGCTCTGGCGAATTCCAATTGCGTACAGGGCTGATCGCCTTTGCTGCGTAAAGGTTGGTAGGTTTTTGGAAAAGCCCGCGCCAGATATTTACCCTTGGCTCCACCATTATCCAAGGCAGTAACTTCGCGCCCCTGATAGGTTTCAAACCCCCGTCCGCCATACCAATCAAAACGGTTTCGCGCCAGACCAGCATCAACATTGATGCTCTGCGCCGTATCTGTGTACGGCCCCGAAGTATCATAAACCCGAACCGGTGGCTCTTTGGCTGTTTCGTGCAAGGCAATCTCGCGATGCGGTACTTTTACCGCCGGTGCCATCGCTGGCGAGGTATATATCCGCGTTGAAGCCGGCAATGCGCCAGTGGATACAGTTTGCGGTGTGAATTCTAATGGTTTTGGTGGCTTGTTCATTATCTTGCCCTATTCCTACGTCGGCATTACCCGAACAGGTTCGATGGGTGTATTCTCAGCCAAGCACGAATCGTCTCGGCACCCCAATGGATTGATATTACTTACCGTAAATATAGCGAACTGTCAGGTACAATCATCTGCAAGAATAATTTGCTCGACATTTACGAAACATTTTTCGCGTAAAAACCTTATATGATCATCAGTGGTTTTGCCATCCACTATCACGACTTGCACACTTTCCAGTTGGTGGTTTTGATGTGGATTTGCCTTGCTTTCAAACAATTTCATCAACCAGCTCTCATCAATACGAACTATTCTTACTTTTTCGCGCTCGATTATCCGCCAGTATAATTGTTCATTCATAGCATCAGCAGCACCATCATATAATACAATATCAGTACCAGTTGCCAATGCACAAACGCCTTTAAGCCAGTTTTCATGCGATTGTGGGCCGATATAGAGACTATGACAATTCAGTCCTATATCCGTTTGTAATCGCCAAAAAGATAAATTGTGCAACAACCATTCACCGGTTGAAATACTTTCCCAAGTTTGGTTTTTTTCCTCGTAGAAACAAACCAGCTCCTGATTAAAATTGATATGTTGATAGGTTCGGCCGCCGCCCATACCAATTCTCTGGAATTTCTCCCACCCCAGCACACCAGCAATATTCTGCACATCATCACGTGACCTAGCACATGGAACCGGAACAATCATTGCAGAATTGTGAAATTTCTCGGCCAAGCGAGTAATTTTACGGGCGCAATCAATCCATTTGCCATTTCGCCGATAACCATCACACGACAAAATAAGTTTGGGTCTCATATCTTCCCAGCTATCTGCCACTTGCATATCCAGATTATCCCAGGGAAAATGCAATACACTGGTAAGCCCGAGCCAGCTTGCGCCTAAAAAAGCCCCTAATTTATCCGGAACATTCGGTAGATCAATTACCACCTTATCGCCAGCTTGCAGCCCTAAATCAGCAAAAGCAGAAGCAAACCTGCCGGCAATTTCCTTTAACTTGACCCGGCCAATAAGCTCTATTGGCCCATCTTCTGCCCAGCAAGTTAACATTCGATCGGTACCGGCTCCGCTGGCAAGTAAGTTCTCGGCTATATTGAGTTTTGCATCGGCAAAACTCTCCTTCAAAGTGAAATCGCTTGGTTGCTCAGGAGAGAAAATTTGCCCGGTATCGCCTTTTATTTCACTGGCAAGCCATACCCCGCTCCACCATTTGGCTGGATGTTGTTTGATCCACTGCTCAAGCGTTACCGGCCAATCAGGATCGTTAACATCCAAACCAGCCACTTTATCCAGCAATAAAGATAAACGCTTATTGTTCGATATACTCTCAGAATTTGATAACAACATAGTGATTATTTTCTTCGGGTCTTCATTTTGTCAAAATTTGCAACATAACCATCATTTGAAATGATTGTGTTTTAGTAAAAAGTTTATTTATAAAATACTATATATGCTTACATTAGTTAAAAAGTGGACAGAATTCTAAATTCTTTGATTTTTACAAATTGTAATAGTTTGACAAATAAAATACCACCAATGTTATCATCAGATGCAAAATTTGGATACATCCCCGCCTTAGATGGTTTAAGAGCGTTTTCTGTACTCATTGTTATTGCGGCACATTATGGATTAGAATATATCATTCCAGGCGGTTTTGGTGTAACCATCTTTTTCTTCATCTCAGGGTTCCTTATTACTCGCCTTTTAATTGCAGAATCAGAATACAATAACAAACTCCACCTATTGAACTTTTATCTACGTAGGCTCGCTCGCCTATACCCAGCCTTGCTTTTTATGGTTTTAGGATCAAGTGCTTTATTCTGGTTATTCGATTTAGGAAGCCCAACATCTTTTGAATTTTTTGCCGCTATTTTCTATTATATGAATATATTACTTGTGTTCCAGTCTGAAGGAATAGGTGACACTTACATGTCTTGGAACCCTCTTTGGTCCTTAGCTGTTGAAGAACATTTCTACCTTATTTTTCCGGCTTTGATCATATTATTTAACTTGCATTGGAAACGCATATTAGGTGCACTATTACTTTTATTACCGCTCGTACTTGCTTGGCGATTTTGGATTGTTTTTGCAACAGATTTTCAAGCAGAAATATACACTAACACCATGACAGACGCCAGAATAGATAGCATCGTGTGGGGATGCACTTTAACCTTATTACTACATGGTTATGGGACGGTTGTTAATAACAAATGGCTAGTCGGTTGGATCCCAATAATTGGTGCTATTTTATTGCTACTTTCGACATTTTTAATTCGAGATCCAGTCTTTAGGGATACAGTTCGCTATTCTATCCAAGGCGGTGCACTTTTTATTCTATTCTTAAATCTGTATTACAATCGAAGTTTGATTTTTGTTGTTCATTTTCTTGAATGGAGGCCGCTAGTTTGGTTGGGTAGATTGTCATATCCTCTATATCTTTGGCATTTTGTGATGTTGGATTTCTGGCAAAGAATGTTAGAAAATACACCATTGGTCGTCTTATTAGCAATTTTAAGCAGTCTCTTACTGGCCATCATATCTTTCCGAGTAGTGGAAAGGCCGGCAATGGCACTACGTAAACAATTTGGTGCCCACATCGTACTTGACGGTAGAAAGTAAAAAACACACCACATTAGAAATGCCAATTATAGCTTTGAAATAACAAAGCTTTCATCCATAAACCACAAGCTACCATGTTTTTTAAGAATTTTTGCTGTGGCTTCAATATAATCACCGGAAGCCAGCACCTGATCCGCCCGTTCTTCTTCAATTTGCGCTACATAAACGGCGGCATTCCAAGCGGCATAAAGCGTCGAAGTACCAATCGCGGCAGCTAATTCATGGGGCAATGTGTGCATTCGATACTCGAACAAAGACTTGTCATCATCTAATGCGTCCAGTGAATAATGCATGGCATCACTGCCCATTTGCGCCTTTAGTGCGCTTACCAATTCGTGTCGGCCAATCGCAAAAGGCGCTTCATCTGGCCATATCTGCTGCACCAGTTCCAATCCGGGATCACCTCCATAAGATTGAACCGCCAGCAACCGCCCTCCTTGGCGCAAGGATCTGGTTAGCGGTTCAAGAATTTTTTCGACCTTGAATTTGGCCGAAGTACTGGCACGCCATGGCTGCGCCGCCAGAACTAAATCATATTCAGCAAATGTTGCACCCTTTTGCGGCAAAATATCACTAAGTGCGAACTGATGGTCGGCGCGGTATAATACCAAAACCGTTGGTTTCACAAACTTTGGATTACCAGTTTTGGCACTGGTTTTCACCTGCCAGCCATCAACAACTAAATCGTCCAAATCCCGTAATTGCTCACCAAATTCAAAACTAGAAGTGCCAACCAGTGAAACTTCTTGCCAATTGATTTCGGCGGCTCGCGCCGGATCGCTAGGCATTAACCAAGGCGCATCAGCATAATTCAAATTGGTTAGCACCATAACACTGGCCGGGTGTTCGACAAATCTGTCGGGCAGTTTTTCCAACGACAGTCTTACGTCTTCAAGACTAATTTCCTTACCGGCGATAAAAAACGGAATGGTTGGAAACCTACGGTGCATTGCCCGCATTAAATGCGCCAATACGGTTCCATCACCCATGCCAGCATCAAAAAGACGAAAGGCCGGCGGAACAGGCTTACATAACGCCAGTTCTGTTGCCGCACGATTGGCAACTTTCCACTTTTCATTACAAGTATTTACAAACGCCAGATATTTTTGCCGGTTATCATAGAATCTGGCTGGCCGGCCGGTTTTTTGTGCCGGATTGTTCTGGTTCATAAAACACACCTTGTTTTAGCTGACTAGAACCGCTTAAAGAGCATAGGTCAATGCTCACAACAGATGAAAATCGCTTTGCTCTTCGTTTAGCAAAAACTCGCCTTTGGATATACGCATTGCCCAATTCACAGTCTTGGCAAAACTGCCAAACGGAAACAGATGAATTTTCCTGAATTGGTTATTTTGGTTCTCAAGCTGATATTTAGCAATTTCAATTATGATTTTCTCTGGTCTAGTTTTTGATACTAATTGCAACATTTTTATCGGGTTTTTTGCCGCCAGCTTCACCGAAGCACCAACCCCGCAACGCAAAGCATATTGCAATAATTTTGCACTGCTGATCGCTCCGGCAAGTCCTATATGCACTTCAAGGTCGACACCTGCTCCGCGTATTTGTTTTTCCCAATCGGTCAAAATTTGCGTGTTCAAAGTAAATTGCGTGTTTATATGAAAGTCTATTGGTGATTTCGCTGCATAAGCTGACTTTTCCAGCAATACCTGCATGGATTGATCGGCAGATAAAAACGCCAAGCCTTCGGGGTGACCAGCCAACCCTACACGGGTAAATCCATGTTCTTCCAACAATCCGGTTCGCAGAAATTGCATCGTATTTTCAAATACCGGATCGGTAACGGCTGCATCACCGGCAATGACCAATGTCTGATCAATGCCGGCGGTTTGTAACCTAGCCAAATCCGAGTGCAAGCTGTTCAAACTAGCAATCTTACGCACCGCCAAATGCGGCACTGCCTGCCTGCCATGTTTTTGCACCCTTATTGCCGCATCGACTACTTCGGAAAAATCAGTATCCGGTAAATGAGCAATATAAACTTTTGCGCCCTTTGGCAGGTTGGAATTAATGATTTTATCGCCGTATATGTCCTTTGGCAAAATTTCCACAGAAAAACTTTGCATCAATTTACTGATTTGGCTGTGTAATGCGGTTTGTTGTGAAGTCATTTTGCCAAAACCAATCAATTACAGAATCAAATCAATCTGTTGCAAATATTGATAACACTGTTTTTGGTTACTTGCGATTATTCCACTTTGCGATTGGCAAACCATTCACTAGCGCGCTTTTGTGCTTTAGAGATATCGGTTGTTTAGGCGTTGGCTGACAGAGGTCGAAATGAAAGCCACGTTCGTAATCACGTCCTTTAAGGCTGCTTTGCAGCACATCAGGATAAGGAAAAGAAAAACGGTAGAAGTGAGAGGGTGAGAACATTAGGTTCTGATCGAAACCCTCGTCCTAAAATAGCGAGCTGTAGCATCGCTATAGAACAGGAGAAGAAAAATGGTGAGCCCGTCCGGGTTCGAACCGGAGACCTACTGATTAAAAGTCAGTTGCTCTACCAACTGAGCTACGGGCCCTACCTATTAAGTTCGCGGAACCTATCAGGGAACGCGCGATGGTCAACGGCTAGATGTAAATTTTATTCGATTTTTGGAATTTGTTTACAGTAAAACCAAATTTTAGAATTAGTCATTCTCTATTCATAATAATCAATGTACATTAATTTCATGAGAATCACAGTCTGCTTAACATTATTAGTGTTTTTTCTTGGAGCCTGCGCCAATTCGAAAAAAGCCGCAGATGTACATTATGGTACGCCGGTTCAAGTGTCCCCATCGCTAAAACCCAATTATCAACCACAAATTGGCCAACGCCCCATAAATAAAGACACGACCAACAGACAAAAAGCCAGAACCGCCGGAACGTCGTTAGCAACGGCAGCCACTGCACCGCTTGATGACTTTAATCTGCGCCGGCCAATAGCTCCACAAGCGTTAGAAGACTTGGGTTATATATATCAGGCATCACCCCGTCCGAGTTGTGCCGCTATTGCCAGAGAGCTTTATATATTAAAAGGCGCGTTAAACGAACTTGATGCCGATGACGAGGTAGTTGAGCTTACCAAAAGGCAAAAACGAACTGAACTTGCATCAGACACAACACTGGACGTTGTTCGATCAACATCTTCGGGACTAATTCCATTTAGCGGTATTATCAGAGCTGCTAGTGGAGCCAATGCCGCTAAAAGACGCTATAACCAGCAATTCGGTGATGGTCGTAGAAGGCAAGCGTTCTTAAAGGGCTATGCCCTTGGGATCGGCTGCCTGCCGCCGGTTTCCCCGAAGGTATTACAAGGGCCAGAACCGGAATCTGATCCGGAATATCGCTCGCCTAGTAAAAAACCTCAAAGACGCGTCAGACGTTAAAACACCCCCCTTAAATGTAACAGCCCAATACAGAATTCACGGCAATCCATTAGCCGTTTTATCGGCTATTTCTTTGCGCAATTCATCAAATTTACCATTAGAAATAGCACTTCGTATTTTTTGCATAAAATGCTGATAATAAGCAATATTATGCCATGAAAGTAATATTGAACCAAGGGTTTCGCCACACTTTACAAGGTGATGAATATAGCCCCGTGAATAATCTTGCGAAGCCGGGCAATTCAACTCGGCCAGCAAGGGTTCCTTATCGTCGCGAAAACGGGCGTTCTTCAAATTAAACGAACCATAATCGCACCATGCTTGCCCATGTCTTCCGGCTCGTGTTGGCATTACACAATCGAACATATCCACACCACGAGCTACGCTCTCTATTATGTCCAAAGGCCTGCCAACTCCCATAAGGTAACGCGGCCTGTCATGTGGTAAAAAGTCCGGTGTATAATCGAGAACCTCACACATTTGCTCGAACCCCTCGCCGACCGCCAGTCCGCCTATGGCAAAGCCGTCAAAGCCTTGATCGACCAAAACCTGCGCCGACCGTTCGCGTAAGTCCGGATACACAGAACCTTGAACTATGCCAAACAGGTTTTGTTTTTCGCGCTCGCCAAATGCGGCTTTTGATCGCGCTCCCCACCGTAAAGACAACTCCATAGAGGTTTTCGCCTCGTCATGAGTTGCCGGATGTTTGGTGCATTCATCGAACTGCATAGATATATCGGCGCCAAGAAGATCAGCCTGTATTTCAATGCTGCGTTCTGGTGTTAGATTGTGCTTGGAACCGTCAATATGGCTTTGAAACACCACTCCTTGTTCGGATTTCTTGGCTAATTGGCTTAGTGAAAACACCTGAAAGCCACCGGAATCGGTCAATATTGGCCCTTGCCAAGTTGAAAATTTGTGCAGACCGCCAAAGCTTTTCACTCGCTCGGCACCCGGGCGCAACATTAGATGATAGGTATTGCCCAAAATAATATCTGAACCGGTTCCTTTAACCTGATCCATGGTCAAGGCTTTTACCGTTGCCGCCGTTCCAACAGGCATAAAGGCCGGAGTGCGAATACCGCCACGAGAAGTTCGCAAAACTCCGGTACGGGCTTTGCCATTAGTCGCACTTATTTCAAAAGGAAATCCGGTCATTCAATTTGATCCGTTAAAAACACAAAACTTGCAACTGTTCACCACGGATCAGGCGGCGCGGCAACAGGTTTGCTCAAATCAAATTCCACCCGAAAGAACCGGTTTTCACGGCGCAACTCATAGGCGTAAATATCTTTGGTAATTTCCACCGCCCAAACATTGGTTATTGAAACGTCCAAGCCTTCAGCCATGAATAACTCTTTGGAGAACTGATCAACCGGAAACTCCTGACGTGAAGCAGTGCCCTCATTTGCCGTATCACCACCATATTGACTGACTTTGTCCTCATGGCCGTCTTTATGATTGTGCTGGTGTTTTAGCCGCAAGCCCTCAGTAGTTTTGGTTATCACCCAAGTTCGAGAATGATTGTCGCCCACATGAAACGGAATGCGAATCTCAGCATCCGAACAACTGGCCACTTGCATTGCCATTGGCAATTTTGCCATATCATGATCAGCATCATCAGAGCTTACCAGTTTTCCAGCAAATGACTTGCCGCAAATCTCTCTTAAATTATCCATGAATTGCTGTTGCGGTGGCACTGGTTTTACCGAACAATATAGTAACAATCCAGACATCAGCAATAATGCAGAATATTTTACCAATGGAATATTATTTTTCATACTTACGCCCCTAAAAAACAATTACATTCTAAACACGCCAAATTTAGTTTCTTCCACCGGCGCGTTTTTGCTCATAGAGATCGACAAACCCAATATCCGCCGGGTGTCTTCTGGTTTAATAATTCCATCATCCCAAAGCCGAGCAGTTGAATAATATGGCGAACCTTCGATTTCGTATTTTTCAAGAATTGGTTGTCTAAATTGCTCTTCTTCTTTTGCCGACCATTCTTCACCGCGACGCTCTTTGGCATCACGAGTAACTGTTGCCAAAACACTGGCTGCCTGCTCGCCGCCCATTACCGAAATGCGCGAGTTTGGCCACATAAACAACAAACGCGGAGAATAAGCCCGCCCACACATGCCGTAATTTCCAGCACCATAAGAGCCGCCAATAACAATGGTGAACTTTGGAACTTTGGCACAAGCTACCGCCATCACCATTTTAGCTCCGTGCTTGGCAATTCCGCCAGCTTCGTATTTACCACCGACCATAAAACCGGAAATGTTTTGCAAGAAAACCAACGGCGTATTTCGTTGACAACACAGTTCGATAAAGTGCGCGGCCTTTTGCGCACTTTCAGAAAACAACACACCATTATTGGCCAAAATTCCCACACGCTGGCCATGAATTCTGGCAAAACCGGTGATAAGAGTTATACCGAATAGTTTCTTGAACTCGTCAAATTCGGAACCATCAACCAAACGAGCAATAACTTCGCGCACATCATACGGTTCGCGCACATCTGCCGGAATAATACCGTTTAGTTCAGACACATCATAAGCTGGCTCTTGATACGAATTAGTATTTTCATCTCTATTCGCCGACGCAAGATTGCCCACGATATCTCGAACGATTTGCAAGGCATGATGATCATCATTAGCCACATGATCAACAACGCCGGAATTGCGCCCATGCACATCGGCTCCGCCTAAATCTTCGGCGGAAATAACTTCTCCGGTAGCAGCCTTTACCAATGGCGGCCCGGCCAGAAATATTGTTCCAGTACCACGAACAATTACTGTCTCGTCAGCCATTGCCGGAACATAAGCCCCGCCAGCAGTACACGAACCCATAACTGCTGCGATCTGGGTTATGCCTTTGGCTGACATGTTGGCTTGATTAAAAAATATCCGGCCAAAATGATCACGATCAGGAAAAACCTCGGCCTGATGCGGTAAATTTGCCCCGCCACTATCGACCAAATATATACATGGAAGGTGGTTTTCAATGGCAATTTCTTGCGCCCGTAAATGCTTTTTCACCGTCAACGGGTAATACGTACCGCCTTTAACCGTCGCATCATTGGCAACGATCATCACCTCACGCCCTTTGATGCGGCCAATACCACAGATCAGACCAGCCCCGTGAATATCGGCGCCATATTCGCCATTTGCTGCCAGTGCCGAAAGCTCCAAAAAAGCCGATCCGGTATCTATTAAGTTTTCGACCCGCTCTCTGGGCAAAAGTTTGCCACGACTAATGTGTTTTTCCCGCGCCCGATCCGAGCCACCCTTGGCGGCTATTCGCGTTTTATCGGTTAGCTCAACAATCAATTTGTCCATCACCGCCTTATTGGCGATAAATTCCGGATCATTTTGGTCAATTTGACTTTTTAGAACACTCATTAGCTATCTTTCTTCGGCGGCTCCACAACACGGATATGCAATTCACGAAGCTGATCATTATCAACAGTATTCGGAGCCTGCATCATCAAATCCCGCGCCTGCTGATTCATTGGAAACAATATAACCTCACGAATGTTCTCGACACCAGCCAATAACATAACAATCCGATCAATTCCCGGAGCAATTCCCCCATGCGGCGGTGCGCCATAACGAAATGCGTTTAGCATTCCACCGAATTTATCTTCGACCACTTCTGGCCCATAACCGGCCATTTCAAAGGCTTTTAGCATAATTTCCGGACGATGGTTACGAATAGCACCAGAGCTAAGCTCGGTGCCGTTACAAACTATATCATATTGAAAGGCTAGAATTTCCAACGGATCTTGGTTTTCCAAGGCCTCCATGCCTCCTTGCGGCATCGAGAACGGATTGTGTGAAAAATCCACCCGTTTTTCGTCTTCATTCCACTCAAACATCGGAAAATCAACGATCCAGCAGAACCTGAACTCGTCATCGGAAATTAATTCAAGATCATTACCGATTTTGGTTCGTGCCGCACCAGCCAATTTGGCAGCATCATTTGCTTTGCCCGCCGAGAAAAACAGAGCATCACCAGCGCCAATACCGGCATGAGCGGCCATACGAACAAGAGTGTCAGCCGGGAAGAATTTGGCAATCGGGCCTTTACCGATAAGCTGTCCGTCTTCTTCAGCAAACCGTATATAGCCCAAGCCCGGAGCCTGCATTTCTTTTTGCGCCCATGAGTTCATTTTATCAAAGAACGAACGAGGTTTATCGGCGACTTCTGGTGCCGGGATTGCCCGCACCACACCACCTTTTTTAACGATGTTCTTGAATGCGCCAAACTCCACCGCGTCTTCAACAAAAAACTCGGAAACGTCAGATATCTCAAACGGTATCCGTAAATCCGGTTTATCAGTGCCGTATTTAAGCATTGCTTGCTTGTACGGTATCCGTACAAAAGGCTCGTTTGGTACTTTGCGGCCATTAGCAAATTCCGTAAACACGTCACGCAACATTGGCTCAACGGCATTAAACACGTCCTCTTGAGTGCAAAAACTCATCTCCACGTCCAATTGATAGAACTCGCCGGGGCTACGATCTGCTCTACTATCTTCATCACGAAAACATGGCGCGATCTGAAAATATTTATCAAACCCGGAAACCATGATCAGTTGTTTGAATTGTTGCGGAGCCTGTGGCAGCGCATAAAACTCACCCGGATGTATCCGTGATGGCACCAAAAAGTCCCGCGCGCCTTCTGGTGATGATGCGGTCAAGATCGGAGTTTGAAACTCCATAAAGCCTTGGTCGGTCATTCGCCGGCGGATACTAGCAATCACCTCGGAACGAAGAACAATGTTTTTGTGTAAAGTTTCGCGGCGCAAATCCAGATAACGGTATTTAAGCCGAATATCATCAGGGTAATTAGGCTCGCCAAATACCGGCAATGGCAGTTCTTGCGCAGTGGAAAGCACTTCAAGTTCTTGCACGTGCAGTTCAACCGCACCTGTTGGCAAGTTCTTGTTTATTGTTTCTTGGCTTCTGGCAACTACTTTGCCGGTAACGCTAATAACACCTTCGATGCGCATACGTTCAAGCGTCGCAAAATGCGGATTTTCCGGCAATATTACGCATTGGGTTAAGCCATAGTGATCGCGTAAATCAACAAATAACAATCCGCCATGGTCGCGTTTCCTATGGATCCAGCCAGACAGCCGAACTTGTTGATCTATTTCAGTATTGCGAAGTTCGCCGCAAGTGTGGCTACGATAAGCGTGCATTGTTTTACTCTTGTTTCATAAGGATTGTTTTGTTGGCGCAAATGAGTGCCAAAACAGCTAATTGTCAAGCAGGCTTATCGCATAGAGCAGAAGCTTTATTCATCAATTGCCTTCTATACTGACAGCAAATAGATTATAGTAGGCATAACTTTGAGAAAGGCTTGATTGATGAAACTGGTTATACGTGGGTTATTACTGATTATTTTAGGCTTGATAGGCTATCTCTTATTATGGCCGGTTGCGATCAAACCAGAGGCATGGCAGGCACCAGAATCAACTGGCTATACCGGACAATTTAACAGCAACACCAAATTGACTAACCTTAACCAAATTGATCTAGGCGATTACACCGGACCCGAAGATGTGGCTGCCAAAACCATTGACGGTGTCATGTATATTTTTGCCGCCACCCACCAAGGCGTGATTATAAAAATCAACCCTACAAACGGCAATGTGGAACTTTTTGCTGATACTAATGGTCGTCCCTTGGGATTGGAATTTGACGCGATAGGCAATCTGATAGTTGCTGATGCTTTTCGCGGATTATTGTCGATATCTCCTGTCGGCGAAATAACGCTGCTAACCGATCAGGTCGGTGATGGTAGCAAAATACTATACGCAGACGATCTGGATATTGCCGCTGATGGGCGGATTTTCTTTTCCGATGCCTCGACTAGGTTTTCGGCCAAGGATATTGGCGACACTTTAACCGCCAGCGTACTTGATTTGATGGAGCACTCCGGCAATGGCCGGTTATTGCTATATGATCCGGCTACAAAAGAAACCACTGTGGTTAAAACCGGATTTAACTTTGCCAATGGCGTAGCCATGTGTCCCAATGATGCTTGTGTATTTGTGGCTGATACCGGAACATATTCCATCTGGCGGGTTTGGCTAAACGGAAATACTGGCGGCCAAGTGGACAAGGTCATTACTAACCTGCCGGGATTTCCGGATAACATTAACCGCTCTGCCGATGGTACATATTGGATGGGCTTAACCAGCCCGCGCATTGATGCAATAGATAAATTATCTGGCTTGCCATTTTTGAGAAAAATAGTCATGCGCCTGCCAGAACGTTTCAAACCCGCACCTTTACATCATGGCATGGTGATCAATTTTGGCTTTGACGGACATATACTAAATCAATTTCAAGACCCAAGCGGGGCTTATCCAACCACCACCGGCGCACTCGATGCGGGTGATGGCTGGTTATATATAACGTCGTTAAGTGCCGGAACTTTGTCTAGAAAAGGTTGGAGTGCAACAACGACTATAAGTCCTGAAGAAACTCCAGAGCCGTGATCCAGAGGCACAAATTGCAAACATTGTAGTTTTGTGTATTATAGCCAAAAGGGGATAATCATGAGAAAATTACTAGCGATTGCTTTTTTGACTGTATTGCTTGCAAGTCTTTCCAGCGGAACATTTGCAAATGACCTCTGCCCAAAAAACTATAATCCGGTTTGCGCACGTACTGATAGCGGTGAAGCAAAGACCTTTGGTAATATGTGTATGGCTTTAGGGTCTATGGTTATTTCGCAAGGAGCGTGCTCTGCCTGCCCTGATATTTATCAACCGGTATGTGGTAAATTCACCGGAGGCGAACGCACTTACGGCAATGCCTGTGAAGCTAAAAGAGCCGGGGTTTTTCAAACAACGTCAGGAATGTGCGCTGGTGACGAACCAAGACAGCCAACAGCACCCACTCATTCTACGGCCAACTGTCCCAGAAACTATGCACCAATTTGCGGGTTGGATATGTCTGGAAATGAAAAAACCTATTCCAATATGTGCCAGCTTCGAAGCCAAAACGGTGATGCAATTCACAAAGGCACCTGCAGTAACTCACCAACTAACCAAGCCACTTGCCCGCGCAATTATGCTCCGGTATGCGGGCAAATCGGCAGAAGCAGAACCACTTATTCCAATGATTGCCAACGTAAAAGTGCCAATGCTAGACTGCTTTATAATGGAAGATGTCGATAGTTAACGAGCAACCACTAAAAAGCAAAGAGCAGCAAAATCACCCCTTCTTTTTGCTCCTGCCTTCAAAACTCGGACGCACAGCGTAATTTACCGCCAAGCCATAATCAGGGTCATCATCACTATCGACCATTAACTGGCCAGCACGCTTAAGCAGTTTGTGGCAATCACGGGACAAATGTCGTAATTGCACAGCTTTTCCGGCTTTGCGGTATTTCTTGGCCATTGCCTCGATTGCTTGCAGGGCCGATTGGTCAACTACACGGCTATTGATAAAATCAACCACCACCAGATCAGGGTCCTCTTTGGGGTGGAAAATTTCAGCAAAACCTTCGGCTGATCCAAAAAATAGCGGCCCTTCGATTTTATAAACTTTTACCCCGTCTTTGCTTTCATCAATATGAGCATGAATGCGCCGCGCATTGCTCCAGGCGTAAGACAAAGCAGAAACGATCACCCCGACAACAACCGCACTAGCCAAATCATGCCAAACCGTGACAAACGTCACCAAGATTATCACAAAAGCATCATGTAACGGAATTTTGCGCATTATAGTAAAACTGTGCCAAGCAAATGTGCCAATCACTACCATGAACATAACCCCGACCAGAGCCGCCAACGGTATTTGCTCGATCAACCGATAACCAAAGAGAATAAACGCTAGCAAAAATAAAGCAGCAGCCAAGGCCGAGAGCCTTGTTCTACCGCCAGATTTCACATTGATCACTGTTTGACCGATCATCGCGCAGCCACCCATGCCACCAAAAAAACCGGTGACAGTATTGGCTACACCTTGCGCCAGACATTCTTTGGAAGAACCACCATTATGTTTGTCCGTCATTTCTCCAACGAGGTTCAAGGTTAACAGACTCTCGATCAAACCGATTGCCGCCAAAATCAAGGCATAAGGAAAAATTATTTCCAGAGTTTGCATATTGAAAGGAACCATTGGAATATGAAATGATGGCAGCCCACCACCAATGCTGGCCATGTCCCCTACCCGTGGCACATCTAGTCCAAAACCAATTACAAACAACGCAACAATACCAATTCCAGCAAGCGGAGCCGGAATAACTTTGGTAATTTTTGGCATTAACCAGATAATAGCCATGGTCATGGCGACCAAACTCAACATCAAGATCATAGATGTTCCGCCAATCCATTGCCTTACGCCATCGACATCGACCTGAAATTGTGACATTTGCGCTAGAAAAATCACAATCGCCAAGCCATTAACAAACCCCAGCATTACCGGATGCGGTACCAAACGAATAAACTTGCCCAATCGAAATATTCCCGCCAGTAATTGCAAAATCCCCATTAGAACTACTGTCGCAAACAAATATTCTACACCATGTAGCGCAACCAGCGCGACCATCACTACCGCCAGTGCGCCAGTAGCGCCGGAAATCATGCCCGGCTGTCCACCAAGAATTGCGGTAATAAGTCCAACAATAAATGCTGCATACAGGCCAACCAAAGGATCAACACCAGCCACAAAAGCAAAAGCCACTGCCTCTGGAACCAGAGCCAATGCTACCGTTAAACCGGCCAAAAGCTCTATTCTAATTCTCTTTGGGGTGAACCCGTTAAGACGGGAACGCCGCCAACCTGAAACAGACAGACGCTCGGCAAATGCTGCTAATGTAGGTTTCATCTTAAAAAGCCTGTTGATAACATGAACGGTAAGCTGCGCTGTATTATAGTGGTATAGTTAAAACGCAAGCAGTTACTTGAGTCACACATCTAGCTGATTAATGTTTCCATTTGGGCCATTTCCATCTTGCAAGTCAGGCTTAACGCCGGTATTGCAAATTTTATCAAACCTGCCGGATATTTATTATGGAAACAACTCAACGGCCATGGATAGTGATGAAGTTTGGCGGCACCAGTGTTGCCTCGGTTAATCGCTGGCAATCTATCGTCAAAATTATTGCTGCCTGCACCGCTGAGGGTAATCAGGTATTGATTGTGCACTCTGCGCTTTCGGGAGTATCCAACTTACTGGAAACCGCAATCAAAGAAACCGCTTTTGGGGAGCACCAAAAGACTTTTGAACAAATTTGTAAAACGCATGTTGAACTTTGCACGGCAATGAATATTGACCACCAGCAATTACTGGATAGTGATTTTCATAAATTACAAAAATTATTATCCGGCATGGAGCTTACTGGTGAAGCCAGCCCAATGGTTCAAGCAAAAACCATGGCTATCGGTGAAATAATGGCTACCAAAATTGGTGCCCAATACCTCTTGCAAAACCAGATACAATGCAAATGGTTAGACGCAAGAGAATTATTATTGGCGACAACGTCCAAAAAAGACACTGACCATGATCGCTTCTTGTCGGCTAATTGCGATGATACCATTGATAAAAATTTGCAACAGAAACTGCTGCAAACCAAAAGCGCAGTAATCCTAACTCAAGGGTTTATTGCTAGTAACAAGAATAATGAAACCGTATTGTTAGGCCGTGGTGGCTCTGATGTTTCTGCGGCTTTGTTTGCTGCCAAAATTGCTGCAAAACGCCTTGAAATTTGGACAGATGTGCCAGGAATGTTCAGTGCAGATCCAAAGTACATTGCCTCGGCGCGGCTACTGAAAGATTTAAGTTACCGAGAAGCGCAGGAAATTGCTTCATTGGGCGCCAAAGTAGTTCATCCGCGTAGTTTTCCGCCAGTACGCCGGGCAAGTATTCCCGTTCATGTTCGATGCACTCATGCACCACATCTTGCCGGCACAAAAATATCCGACATGCCGGCTGACAGCTCGCCACGGGTGAAGGCAATTACCGTGCGATCAGGTATTACATTGATTTCACTGACCACTTCTTCAATGTGGAAAGTTCCGGGTTTTTTAGCCATGGCATTTAGTGCATTCATGGCCAATAATCTTTCCATTGACCTGGTCACCACATCGGAAACCAGCGTCACAGTATCATTGGACGCCAACCAAAGTAATGAAGATGAGGCGCTTGAACAACTCACCCAAGATTTATCCAGCCTTTGCAAGATAGAGATAGTAAAAGGCTGCAACACAGTTTCACTGGTTGGTAGAGGTATCAGGACAATATTGCACAAACTAACCCCGACGCTGGAATTGTTTACCGAACATCCGATAAGATTACTATCGCTAGCAGCCAATGACCTAAACTTGACCGTGATAGTAGACGCAGAACAAGCGCAATTATTAGCGGCAAGACTACATGATGTATTATTCGACATAGAAGAAAATGATCTAGTTTTCGGGCCTACTTGGGACGAAAAAACACCGACTAAAAATGAACAACTAAAACAAACAGAATGGTGGCAGGAAAAAAGGCAGAACTTATTAGAGCTAATGGCCGACAGAAATTCCGCCTATGTCTATGATCTTGAGACCATTGATCAAGCCCTGCAACGATTACAAAATCTGAGGTCAATCGATAAATGCTTTTATGCCATGAAAGCTAATGCTCACCCGAAAGTACTCCAACGGGTGATTGCTTCCGGTACCGGAATAGAATGCGTCTCGATCGGCGAAATGAAACATGTCTTGCAACACTTCCCGGATATTGATCGACAAAAACTGCTATTTACCCCTAACTTTGCCGCCAGAACAGAATTCGAGTTTGCATTCTCACAAAACATCAAAGTCACTCTTGATGCAATATACCCGATAAAAAACTGGCCGGAATTATTCGACGGGGCACGATTGAATTTACGGGTCGATCCAATGCGCTCCAGAGGGCACCATAAACACGTGCTTACTGCTGGCGATCGAGCCAAGTTCGGCATACCGGCTACTGATATTCCACAAATATCTGACTTAGTAAAAAAAGCCGATGCAATTGTTGATGGTCTACATTCACATGCAGGTAGCGGCATTCTTGATCCAGATCACTGGAGCGATATTGGCAGTTACCTGGCTGGACTAAAAGAATATTTTCCAGGACTTACGCACATAAACCTTGGCGGCGGCCTTGGAGTGCCTGAACGCCCCGGAGGCACGGCTCTCGATATGGCAACTTTGGATGCGGGACTGTTAGAGCTTAAAAAACATTTGAAAAATATAGGTTTATGGTTAGAACCCGGACGATATGTTGTGGCCGAGGCCGGAGTGTTATTATCTCGAGTGACCCAGACTAAATCCAAATACCAGTCAAGATTTATCGGCATAGATACCGGAATGAACTCTTTGCTGCGACCGGCCTTGTATTCATCACGCCATGAAATTTTTAATCTGACACGGCTTGAGCAAAGCAATGATACACGGCGGGTAACAATAGTAGGGCCAATTTGCGAGTCTGCCGATATAATAGGCACTGATAGGCAATTACCAAAGACCAGTGAAGGCGACATTTTATTGATTGCCAATGCCGGAGCCTATGGTGCGGTTATGTCGTCAAACTATAACTTGCGGGAACCTGCGGCAGAATTGACAATATAAGCCAGCAATTACCATTAGATATTAGCTACAATCAGCCACCAAGTATAACCAGCCACGCACTAACCATTAGTGTAAATCCTGCCAAAGCAGAAAGAGCCATAAATTCTCTAAGAATATCTTTCATAATAATTCTCCGTATATATGATAAGTTCTTATTTTGTTCTCACCATATATTCACTCTTTGTTCTTTGTGTCAAGAGCTATGTTGAATTTCGTGAATCATCACCGCTGATGTATGGCTATAGATACACTTTGAATACCGTATTGAATTGAACAGCCCTAAAGCTCCTTCCTCCAGCCAGATGTAAGACGAAAAAGAAGTATCAATATTCGGTAGTTCGACTTTATTATCACAGCACACCCCCGTCACTTCGCGTTTGATACCGGATCCACCTTTACTGCTTGTGTAGGAAACCGGTTGTTGCGGAGGGTCAACTCCAAATGCTAACGAGGGTTAGCACTTGGGTTAGGTGAAACCCTCAATTAGCAATCATTATCAAAAAAGTTACTTCAAACGAGGGTTAATTGGCACTTATTTAACCCTCATTGACCCTTGCTAATACTTGCGCGACGGGGATAAGCTTCAAGCACGCTCGCTTTGTGTTACCTTGATATAATCGTGTTGCAAATGGCTTTAACAGGCCAGTTTGCGGCTATTTGACATTGTGAATATGTAGAAGACCCAATGAAATACGGGTTTAGAGTTGTAACTGCCAAGAAAATTGCACCAACTATAACAATTTCATTCCGAGTCTTTTTGAAGCTTATCCACTGGGAAAAGTGAAAAAATAGCAATACTGTTTTTTTTAATACTGATTTTGATGCTTTTCATACCTTGATCGCTATTATCACAAAAAATTGTTGCAGAACAAATAGCCATTTAATGCCTTTCTCTTGCCTCATTAATAAAGTTGAATAGTATAACATTAGCGGTGGAATTGTTCTTGAGGAGTATAAGCCATGCGAAGTTTATGGCATTTCACCATCATGCTTTTCGGAGCGGTTATTGCTATTACTCTGTTTTTTAGTTCTGCGGCCACAGCCCAGAACACAATCAGAGATGCAGAAATAGAAAGCTTGATGCGGCAGTTCTCCGATCCTCTGTTCACCGCAGCCGGGTTGAATACGTCATCTGTGGACATCTATATCATCAATGACAAAACGATGAATGCTTTTGTCACAAGAGGCCAGAAAATGTTTCTGCACACTGGTATAATCCTGCAAGCAGAAACTCCAAATGAATTAAAAGGCGTGATCGCCCATGAAACCGCGCATATATCGGGCGGTCACCTTGCTAGATCATCAGATGCTATATCCAAAGCTTCACGGCCAATGATCCTCACCATGGGGTTAGGCGTACTGGCCGCAGTTGCCGGTGAACCACAAGCCGCAATGGCATTGTTAAACAGCGCCAGTCAATTCGGCACCCTGACATTCTTCACCCATAGCCGGATACAAGAAGCTTCGGCCGATCAAGCCGCAGCTAATTTTCTGGAAACAAGTGGGCAATCAGGCAAAGGGCTTATCAAGTTTTACGAACGATTCAGATTTCAAGAAGTAATGAGTGGAGCCAGGCGTTTTCCTTATTTTAGAACCCACCCGTTATCTTCTGATCGAATTGATTCTTTAGCCATTGAAGTCAATGCGGCCAAATACGCTGACGCACTCGACAACAAGCAAGAAATATTTGCTTTGGAAATGGTTAAAGCAAAAATTATCGGTTTTCTCGACAAACCCCAACGAGTATTCCTGCAATACCCGCAAACAGACCAAAGCCTGCCCGCCAAATATGCTAGAGCCATTGCCTACTACCAAGAAGCATCAACTAAACAGGCATTAGAGAAAATTGCTGAACTAATCGAACTTCAGCCAGAAAATCCGTATTTTAATGAACTTTACGGTCAGGTATTATTTGAGTCGGGAAAATCAAAGCAAGCGGTTTACTATCATCAGAAATCCGTTGACTTAGCTCCGGCATCGCCGCTGTTACATTTAAACCTTGCCCAGGCGCTGGTCGCCACCAATACACCGGAAAATCTGAAATTGGCCAAGGAGCATCTTGATTTTGTCATTCGCTATGAACCCGGGAACTCTTTTGCCTGGTATCAAGTTTCGATTTTACACGAAAAAGCCGGTGAATTTGGATTAGCAAAACTGGCAACAGCAGAGCAAGCCTATGCCATGCACGACTATTTTCGTGCCTTGAGCTTTGCTGGGCGTGCAAAGCAAGACTTACAACCAAACACCCCTCAATGGCGAAGAGCCAATGACATATTATTAGTGATTGCTGCTGACCCGCAAATTCGTAAATACATGCGCTCGTCTAAAGGTAAAGGTGGCCATTAGCGTAAATATATCCAATACCGGCTTTTCAACTCGGTAAAACGCCTTATAAAGTCTTACTTGGACAATATTTTATAACACGACAATTTTATGTAGGCTTATTCGTGAATCTTTCCACAGTGCAAACTCTTATTATATCAGCAGTTATTTCTGTTATTCTCTCTTTTGGTGCGGCTTTCACCGTACTTAAAACTAACACCAAAAAAGAACAACCGATCGAAGAAGCAAGCGCTTATGTTAAAAAAGCCCTGCTCAACGATCCAGAAATGCTTGAAGATGTGATAGCAGCCCTGCAAGCGGCACGTGAAATGCAGGAACTATCAAGCTCCAGGAACGCTCTTGAGAGTGCAGGCCCGGCATTGTTCAATGACAGTAGAGATGCAGTAGTTGGAAGCCCCGACGCAAGTTTTGTCTTGGTTGAATTTTATGACTACAACTGCGGTTACTGCAAAATGGCGGCCAAATGGACGAAAGAGTTACTGGAAAACAACTCCGGTAAAGTACGCATTATCTATAAGGAATTTCCTGTTCTCGAAGGACGCGCCCCCGGATCACAAGAAGCAAGTTTGGCATCTATGGCAGTCTGGCAAAAACAGCCAGAGACATTTAAGAAATTTCATTATGCGCTAATGGGTAATGATGGCGGCTTTGATAGTGCGCGTATCAATGAACTTGCTGCAAATTCCGGTGTAGATGTGCAAATAATGCGAGCGACAATGCAAACTAATGACTCTGCATTCAAAACCCATTTACAGGAAACTATGATGCTCGCCAGATCCTTAAATATTGACGGCACGCCAGCATTTATTGCTAATGGTATTCTTGTGCACGGAGCAGATACAGATAAATTACAACAGATTTTTGAAGCATCTCAGGAAGAAAGTTGAACCGGGTTTTTAACTTATCAAGCGTAATAACCGCTTTATTAGGCGTAGTGATATTATTAGCTGGCTGTCAAAATGACCAACAATCAGTAACGGCAAAATCTTGGTCGCTTATAGCAGAAAACTCACAAATATCGCTGTTCGCGGTGAAAGCAGAAGATGTCGGTGAGGTTTTCACTATTGGGCTGCAAAGCGGTAGCGTGTCAGATACCGGTAAGGTCACCATTAAATTTGCCCCAAATGAAATTGAAACCGGAATTCCCATAAGAAATTCACGTATGGGTAAATACTTGTTTGAAACAGAAAAATGGCCAATCGCTACTGTAACAGCCCAGCTTGAAACTACCGTAATTGAGAAAATCGCAAATGGAACACGGCAAATATTACCAGTTGAAATTACAGTTGATTTACATGGAGTTTCAGCTACTTACGAAAGCTTTTTCATAGCAAGCTCGACGCATGAAGGACAGGTGATCATAAATAGCGCAACACCAATATCCGTTCACGCAGCTGACTTTGGGCTATCTGCCGGGTTAGATAAATTAAAAGAGTTGGCTGGATTGTCATCAATCACACCAGTAATTGCAGTAAGCTTCAATTTGGTGTTTGAGAGCAAACAACTCAAATAAGCCCGCCCAAAGGACTAGATGGATCCGCATAAAGTTTTCTAGCCATACGTCCAGCTAGATACGCCTCACGCCCGGCAATCACAGCATGCTTCATAGCTTTGGCCATCCGTATTGGATCGGTAGCTTCGGCAATCGCAGTATTGGTTATAATCGCATCGCAACCCAGTTCCATAGCCACGGCAGCTTCTGAGGCGGTACCAACGCCGGCATCAACAATAACAGGAACACTGCTTTGCTCGACTATGAGGCGTATATTGACTTTGTTCTGTATGCCTAATCCTGAACCGATTGGTGCGCCTAATGGCATGATGGCGACACAACCCAAATCCTCAAGTTTACGGGCAAACACCGGATCATCAGAGCAATATACCATCACATCAAAACCGTCCTTGATCAGCATTTCAGCCGCCCGCATGGTTTCTGTCATATCCGGATACAAATGCTTAGGATCAGATAGAACCTCAAGTTTAACTAGTGACCATCCACCAGCCTCACGAGCTAACCTCAAAGTGCGAACAGCATCTTCTCCGGTAAAACAACCCGCAGTATTTGGTAAAAACACCACTTGTTCTGGGTTGATATAATCAACCAACATCGGATCATCTGGGCTTGAAAGGTTTACCCGCCGCATGGCAACAGTCACAATTTCCGCGCCACTTGCGGTCAAAGCGTCGGCATTTTGCTGATAGTCTTTGTATTTACCGGTTCCGATAATCAGCCGCGAGCCGAAAATCCGTCCAGCAATAGTTAGAGGTTTGTCTTGCACTTGTATATTCTCCGAATTCTCACCCACCGCCAATAAACCTGACGATTTCAATGCGATCTCCATCTTTTATAATAGTTTTGCTGTAAACTGAGCGTGGTACAATCTGTAAATTGACCTCTACCGCAACTTTGGCAGGCATTAGAGAAAGATCGTTTAATAATTGTGTTACATTAAGCTGATTAGCAATTTCACTTGCCTCGCCATTTAGGGTAATATTCATTTTCCTCACCTGAAACAGTTTCACTTACCACTATTGCCCAAAAGTCATTTTGCCCTTACAAACCAACACATAATTTCAAGGCAAAATATGACCAAACCAATCTATATCCTAAACGGCCCAAACCTCAACCGACTTGGTAAGCGGGAACCAAAGATTTATGGTTCAATAACCCTTGGCGAAATTGAAAACACTTGCGACGAATTAGGCCAGTCTGCAGGAATAACAATAGTTTTCAAGCAAACTAATCTTGAAGGCGAATTGGTATCATGGGTACAAGAAGCATCCGATGCCGCCAGTGGGCTAATCATAAATGCCGCGGCTTACACCCACACCTCGGTCGCGCTACTTGATGCTCTGCAAATGCTTGAAATACCAAGCATTGAGGTGCATTTATCAAATCCAGCGGCAAGAGAAGCCTTTCGTCAAGTAAATTACGTCAGCCCAGCAATTAAATCAGGTGTTTTCGGATTTGGCGCAATGGGTTATAGTATGGCATTAACAGCGATCATCAAAACGCTAAAACAAGCGAATTAACAACGGAAAATGAGTGATATGGCAACAAATTCCAAACCGACCCTTGGTAAAAACGAATTATCTACAATTCGTGAGCTGGCGCAAATACTGCGTGACACAGACCTAAGCGATATTGAAGTTGAGCGCGGTGGCCTGAAAATTAAAATCAGCAGAAAGGCCGCAAAACAAATAGTTAGTGCAGCAGTCGCAACACCTGCAACTCATATTGCCCAACCGCAACCAATGGCACCAGAGACCCCAGCACCCGATAGTGCCGTTGATATGGCCGCTCACCCCGGTGCAGTGCGCTCACCAATGGTTGGCACCGCTTATTTATCACCAGAGCCGGGTAAACCTGCTTTCTTTAAGGTTGGTGACAGTGTCAAAGAAGGCGATACCTTGATGTTGATAGAGGCGATGAAGACATTTAACCCCATCGCAGCCACTAAATCTGGTACAATATTGGAAATTATTGCCGTAGATGGACAACCGGTTGAGTTTGACGAAGCTCTGGTTGTCATTGGATAGGCTTACAGTAAATGTTTGAAAAAATTCTGATTGCAAATCGCGGCGAGATTGCGCTTCGTATTCACCGTGCCTGTAAAGAAATGGGCATACAAACGGTAGCTGTTCATTCAACGGCTGATCGTGATGCCCAACATGTGCTGATCGCTGATGAAAGTGTCTGCATTGGCCCTCCGGCACCGGCACAAAGTTATTTGAATGTTCCGGCAATTATGGCAGCAGCCGAGATCACCAATGCCGATGCGATTCACCCAGGATACGGTTTTTTATCGGAAAACGCGAGGTTTGCCGATATTGTAAACTCCCATGATTTAACTTTTATTGGCCCAACTGCCGAGCATATCAGAGTAATGGGCGACAAAATTACAGCTAAACAAACAGTTATGGATGCTGGAATTCCAGTAGTTCCCGGCTCTAAAGGGGCAATTACCGACGAAAAACAAGCAATGAGAGTTGCCAAGGAAGTTGGCTTCCCGTTATTGGTTAAAGCCGCATCAGGTGGTGGCGGACGAGGCATGAAACTGGCTCGCACAGAAGCCGACCTTGGCGAAGCGGTCTCTACGGCCAGATCAGAGGCATTGTCGGCCTTTGGTGATGACACAGTGTATCTAGAACGATATTTAACTCTACCACGCCATGTGGAAATACAAATCCTTGCCGACAGTCACGGTAATGTGGTGCATTTGGGCGAGCGGGACTGCTCATTACAACGGCGCAACCAGAAAATCCTAGAAGAGGCTCCCTGCCCTGTTTTGACTGATGCTGATCGTAAGAAGATCGGCGGAATTGTCTCAAAAGCAATTTCAAAAATTGGCTATCTTGGGGTTGGTACAATCGAATTCTTGTACGAAAATCGCGAGTTTTTCTTTATCGAGATGAACACTAGATTACAGGTAGAGCACCCGGTTACCGAAGCAATTACCGGTATTGATCTGGTTCGTGAACAAATACGTGTTGCTGCTGGTGAAGAGCTTGGTTTTACTCAAGAAGACATAAAATTTAATGGTCACTCCATAGAATGTCGGATTAATGCCGAGCACCCACGAACTTTCACCCCGTCTCCGGGCAAGGTCAAAGAGTTTCATGCCCCCGGCGGCCTTGGCGTTAGACTGGATTCTGCGGTATATGCTGGATATTCGATCCCTCCATATTATGATAGTTTAATCGGAAAATTGATCGTCCACGGTTCTACCCGTGAAGAGGCAATTCGCAGGTTAAAGCGTTCATTGGATGAAATGATCATCTCTGGAATTGAAACCACGTTACCATTGTTTCAGGATTTACTTGAAAACGATGACATTCTAAGCGGTGATTATCATATTCACTGGCTTGAACATTGGTTACAAGAACAAAAGAGCTAGAGCTGGGTTCAAACTAAAGACAATGACATTTGGCGTACCGGAACTGCTAGCACTCTATGCCAAAGGGCAGTTTCCGATGGCTGAAAACCAAACTTCATACAGTGTTGCAATCATTGATCCTGAAATGCGCGGTATATTGCCATTAAGCGCGCTACATTTGCCGCGCCGACTAGCCAGAACCATAAACAGCGAACGGTTTCACGTTACGATCAACAATAATTTTGCTGCGGTCATTGCAATGTGCGCCGAACCTGCAGTTGACCGACAACAGACATGGATAAACCCTGGAATTGATTATTTGTGCCAAGAATTGCATCAATTAGGTCATGCCCATTCAGTCGAGTGTTATCTTGATAATAAACTTGTTGGCGGCCTGTACGGTGTCACATTAGGCGGAGCATTCTTTGGAGAAAGTATGTTCACCCGTTCCCGGGATGCCAGTAAAGTCGCTTTGTTTCATTTATGCGCCCGATTGATCAAACAGGGTTTTTGCTTGCTTGACACCCAATTCATCACCGAACACTTAGAACAATTCGGAGCAATAGAAATCACCCGTGATGACTATTTACAATTATTACAAACAGCCAAACAACAAAGCCCTACTTTTTGCAGTGCCAATAAAACCATGAGCGGACAGCAAGTTTTGCAAATCCTAAAAAACAAATAATTTCGGACAGTTTTTCCCAGACAACAACAATAAAAACACTAACTGTTTGAGCCGCATTTTCCCTTTGGAGAAAACTAAAGAAAACAGTGTTGTTTCTACGCATTGCTCAAGCAGCCATCATCAATGCAATTTTCTATTGGAGCGTTGCGATAAGAATAAATACACGCTACGAAATTTTAACCTGATGCTGGGTAAGACATAGAGCCCAAAATTATTTACAGTCCAAAACCCAGACATCATAAACAGGATGTTCCAACGGGTTTAGTGCCGGAGTAGAAGCAAACATCCAGCCGTTAAAAATGTTCAGGCCTTCGACCTCTTGGCCGCTACCATCGGTTGCCCGGTCTGTAATAGTCAAAAAAGCATAAACCTCCGGTATTTCTTCCGGTGGTCGTTTGCGGCAATATGATGGCTCGATAGTCAGTGATCCGAAACTATAACTTTGGCCAATAGTAATTTCAAAATCAACAGTGTTGGCGGTTACTTTATCCAAACCGCGCAAAATCACTTTCTTTCCAGGTGCAGAGGATAATTGCTGTTGCGCAAAAGCTGAAACACCAAATCCGCCAAAACCTAAAATCATAAATAACAAAACAAATTTCATGGCCACTAAATAACAACAACTTTGGGCAGGAATGTGACGTTTTTTGACGAATATGCGCATATTATTCTGCCGAAGCATCTTTGGGGTTTTCATTAGAAGACCCACCGGCAAATTGACCTAGCAATCCAAGTAAATCCACCGAGCCTTGAGTGTATTCAAAACTTGCGCCGGCGGCCATCATTTCTTCATCGGCTCCTGGCTCAATAGCAATATAAGCAGAACCAAGAAGTCCGTCCGAAACAATCTTGGCAACAGAATCTTCTGGCACTGGAACATCAGCGCGTACATTTAACGTAACACGGGCTTCGTAGGTATTAGTGTCCAAAGAAATATCGGTAACAGTGCCAATTTTAACACCAGCCAGCCTGATGTCAGTTCCAGTCGCCACCCCACCAGCAGAAGAAAAGTTAGCGATCAGGTCTACTGCGCTTCCTTGTCTGCCGGATCCGATTGTCGATGAAACATAGACGGAAAACCCTATGGCAACCAGCAATACAAACAAGCCAACTATGGTTTCTGTTAGTTGATCTTTCATTTATTTTCTGGGTTCCAAGCCTGATAATCACCGGTAGCTGGGCCACGCTTGCCATCTTTGGCCAGTGAACCTTTGCGGTGCCAAGCCCAGACTGTACCGGTAAGGTTTGGCTGATGATCTTTTTCCCAGCTTTGACGAAAAAGCGGTTGTTCTGTTGGCGGTCTGTCAAACGTATGATGCAGCCAGCCATGCCAGTCTACTGAGACCCGCGAAGCATCTGCATAGCCTTTATAAGTTACATAACGGCGTTTCTTACCGTCGAAGCTACCTTTTTTTTCCTCAAAATATCGATTGCCATACTCATCTTCACCGACAAAAGAGTGTTTGGCGAATATAGTGACAAGTGTCCCCATGGTAGCACCGTCCCACCAAGCAAAAAGTCGTTTGATAAATTTGATCATGCCCTGAACCTCTGAATTTATAACCCTTTATGCAGTGTGTCGCCTATTGCTGTCCAGATTTATTTGATCTTGTGCGTAACTTATGATCAGGACTGTAGTCGTTCGCACATGCGGTTACGGGCTTCAGGTAACTGTTTATCCACCGGCCATAACAATCTTCGCTCCAAGAAATAAGCCGTAAGCCTCATGCCATTACCGATATCACCTTCTTGTAAAGGCTCTGCCGAACTTAGCAAAAATGCTGGAAGTGGTAGTAATTTATCTAAATATGGCTCGGCAGCTTGACTAGAAACAGCCCTGCCGGTTCGAGGTGAAACATGGGTAAGGTTTGCAGTTTCCCCGGTTGCTGCGCATTTACCCAGATCCAGTCCATAACCAAGTTCCAGCAATACACCAACTTCAAGCCGCACAAACAAAGCCGGCCAAACTTCTGGCAAAAGTAAATTATCAGTCAACACGGCAAAAGCATCAAAAACATTTTGCTGCCGTTCTGCCTCTGGCAAAGTAAGGCACAAAATCGAACAAGCCCCAAGCAGGCCTGACAACGCTAACGGATCATCAAGTAATGGAGCAACATTTGCGTTCATTTCCTCGACCACAAACATCCCTAAATGTTCTGAAAGTCGCGCCCGCCAAGTCAATTGCAACAAGTTTCCTGGCTGCAATAAGCCGCGTAACCTCTTGCCGCTGGCTCCACGCACCAAACCAGCACGGCGACCGTATTCACGGGTTAAAACCTCGATTATTGCACTGGATTCGCCATGTCGACGAACACTAAGCACATAACCATCAGCCTGCCATTGCATTACTCAAAGTCCAGTCCAAATTCATTATATCGTTCAGGATCATGCGCCCAATTAGCTACTTTTACAAACAAAAACAAATGCACTTTAATGCCAAGAATTTCCATCAAATCCTTACGCGCAGCCTGCCCGATTGCCTTGATGACTTTGCCGTTTTTACCGAGAACTATCTTGCGCTGGCTTTCCCGCTCAACAAATATCACTTGGCGAACCGTGACAGATCCATCTTTTTTCGGCTCCCAACTTTCAGTACTGACACTGGCGGAATACGGTAATTCTTCATGCACCCGCAGCATCAATTTTTCACGGGTAATTTCCGCCGCCAACATCCGCATTGGCAAATCTGCCACTTGGTCTTCTGGATAGTGCCATGCACCAACAGGCACTTGTTCGGCCATCAATTTTTTCAAATCTTTAACACCAGAGCCCTTGGTGGCAGATAACATTATGACATTATCGTAAATACCTGTTTTATTGAAATACTCTACTTGTTCCAGCAAGTTTTCTTTTTCGATTAAATCAATCTTGTTCAGTACTAAAATTGCTTTGCGGCCAAGTTTTTCCAACTCTTTAATAATGCTTATTACATCTACCTTGGCTTTTTTGTCCTGAGGTCGAGCCAACTTTGGGTCATTAGCGCGAAACCACGCGGCAGCATCAACTATATGAACGATTTCATCTGCCTCTTCTGCACCTTGCCACGCGGCCTTGACCATAGCTCGATCAAGTCTTCTTTTGGGCGCGAAAACCCCTGGAGTATCAACTAGAACAACTTGAGATCCACCCTCGATCATGATCCCGCGAACTCGAAACCTGGTTGTCTGCACCTTATGGGTGACTATTGAGACTTTTGAGCCAACCAATGAATTGACTAAAGTTGATTTTCCAGCATTCGGTGCACCTATTAAGGCAATAAATCCGCAACGGTGTTGTTCGCTCACTGTTTTTTATCCATTATTATAAGAAGTTTCTCTGCAGCTTTGCTTTCTGCCAACTGTTTTGATCCGGCATTACCAATGGCTGGATCAAAATCTTGTAATGTAACAATTACCTGAAATTCAGGTTTATGATCAGGGCCTTTTCGCCCAAGTAATTTATAAACCGGCAGACCGAAACCCTTGGCCAAAGCCTTTTCCTGCAGCAGGCTTTTTGGATCTTTGGTTGTATTGTTTATGTCGTGTAATTGCTTCGCCCAAAACCGATTAAAAAAATCTTTGGCAGCAGTCATCCCACCATCAAGATAAATCGCAGCAAGGATAGCTTCACAAGTATCTCCAAGAATAGAATTCTTTTCTCGTCCACCGTTTTTTTCTTCGGCTTTAGACATGTAAATTGCAAGTCCTAATCGCGCTTCCATGGCAGCAACAGCGCAGGCCTCTTTTCGCACCAGCATATTTAATTGCCGCGCCATCTGCCCTTCATTGGCATTATCATCGGCAGCAAATAACATTTCCGAAACTATCAACCCCAGCACCCTATCACCAAGAAATTCCAAACGCTCATTATCAGCGACAGGTTTACCATCACCAACAGAACCATGGGTTAAAGCTCTTCTTAATAAGTCCACATCACCAAAAGTATAGGCGATATGAGCTTGTAATGCTTGTTCATGTGCTTGCGAGCTCAAACGCTGCTCCGTAAGCTGACAAAGCCTCTTTTACGAAAATTGAACCAAGTCCACGGTTTGAATAAACTAAAATTCTTATTTACCGAGAGAAGTACAATCTCTGCTCTTCCTACCAGGTTTTCTGCCTTTACCATACCCCAATCACGACTATCAACCGAGTGATCTCTATTATCACCCATCATATAATAATACCCGTCTGGAACTGTCTCGACAAATGTATCATCATATACGGTACGCCTGAAATCCCACGTTATATAGCTCTTGCCATTAGGTAATGTCTCACGAACTCGAGTGGCGATAGTTTTATTACCCCTTGCATCTGTATAAACCTCCTCTCCGCTCACCTCAAACGGCACCAGTTTATCATTTAGCCATAACCGGCCATTTTTCATTTGCACACGATCACCCGGCAAACCAATAACTCGCTTGATATAATCGGTTTTATTATCACCCGGCCATTTGAATACAACTATATCACCACGTTTCGGTTGCTTATCAAAAATTCGTCCCGAAAACAGTTTTGGCGATAGCGGCAAAGAGTAATGTGAATAACCGTAGGAATATTTAGAACTTATCAAATAATCACCAACTTTTAACTGCGGATACATGCTACCTGTGGGAATATGAAATGGTTGGAACAATAAGGTTCGCAAAATCATAGCGATTACTAATGCCCAGAGAATTGTCCAAAACAGTTCAATGAATTCTTCTTTAGGTGTTCTTGCCGGCTTGTTTTTTACTTCACTCATTTGCTTGCCTGCTCCAATACTCGTGCTTCAATAACCACAAACGCCTGAGCATAAGGGTGTTCATCGGTAATAGTTAAATGTAAAATTGCGGTATGCCCTTTCGGAGTAAGGTCGTCCAGTAACTTTGCCGCACCATTTTGCAAAAACATTGCCGGTTTACCGCTTGGCAGGTTAACTACTGCCATATCTTTCCAATTAATACCATTCTTAACCCCAGACCCCAAGGCCTTGGCACAAGCCTCCTTTGCCGCGAACCGTTTAGCGAAACTTGCGCTACGATGATTGCGATTATTAGAAGTTTTGCGCTCCAAAGTCGTGAAAACTCTGGCCTCAAAGCGAGTGCCAAATTTTTGCAAAGTATTTTCTATGCGCCTAATATCACAAAGATCGCTACCAATTCCCAAAATCATTTCTCACTTCCAGTTCTTGCCTGAATAATCAACTGCCTCATTTTATGCACTGTTGATTGCAAGCCGGAAAAAATGGCTTCTGATATTAAAAAATGCCCAATATTAAGTTCTTGAATTTGCGGTATCGCGGCTATTGGCTGCACTGTGTCAAATGTCAGGCCATGGCCAGCATGAATTTCAAGGCCGCACTTCGCACCATAAGCTGCAGCTTGTCGCAAATCATTCATAATTTTCTCTGTTCGAGCAATATCATCAGCAAAAAACGCTTCTGCATATGCTCCTGTATGCAGTTCCACAACTGGAGCACCTAGAGAAACAGCAGCTTCTATTTGTCGTTTATCCGGCTCTATAAACAAGGAAACCCTACTGCCATTTTGTGATAATTCACGTACAAAATGCGATAAATGATTATGCAAACCAGCGGCATCAAGCCCGCCTTCAGTGGTTCTTTCTTCGCGTTTTTCCGGAACAATACAAGCTGCGTGAGGCTTTGCCGCCAAGGCAATTTCAAGCATTTCATCAGTGGCAGCAATTTCAAGGTTAAGCGGAACCTGTATTTCACGGCTTAACCTAGTAATATCATCATCCGATATATGGCGCCTATCTTCTCGTAAATGTGCTGTTATGCCATCAGCACCCGCGGCCACAGCCATTTGTGCGGCACGCACTGGATCGGGGTATTGGCTACCCCTGGCGTTTCTAATAGTTGCCACATGGTCGATATTTACACCAAGCCTTGGCATCATTTTGACAAACCCCGACTACCCGGCTTTATGGCTGGTATCTGGCTTAGATGATCAGGAACTTCATCAGCAGCAAAAGTAGGGAAGTTAACTTGCGCCAATGATAATAATGGCGCGCCAACATCAGCTTCACCACCAGAGCGATCAATAAGACATGCTTCGGCAATTACATTCGCACCCAACGCCCGCACGGCCTCGATACATTCACGTGATGACAATCCAGTGGTGACAATATCTTCGACGATTAGCACCCTTGTTCCCTTGGCTAGTTCAAAACCACGACGTAGTACAAACTCCCCGCCTTCGCGTTCAACAAACATTGCCGGTAATTCCAGCTGCCTTGCCATTTCATAACCGGGGATCAGGCCGCCAACAGCTGGCGAAACAATTACATCAAACGGTGCCAAGCCAGACGCAACCACCAGTTTGGCTAATGCTTTACATAACATTTCGGTACGCTTAGGATCCATAAAAACAAACGCTTTTTGCAAAAAGAAGCCACTATGACGACCAGATGACAAAACAAAGTGTCCCTCAAGCAATGCGCCAGCTTGGCGAAATTGATCTAAAACCTGTTCGGTATTCATTATTCTAAATCCTGTCCTTTGACACGCTCGGCGCTATCAACACAGGCACAAGCACGAATTGCTGCAAGAATATTCCATAAATGCTTCGCGTCCAGCACTTCAATATCAAATAACATGTCAAAAAAGTCTTGGCCTCTACTTAGGGTTTTTACATCCATAATATTCCCCTTGGACACACCTACCGCATTGGCAATCTCCGCTAATGAGCCAGAGCGGTGAACCACTGTGGCCAATATCCTGCCAACAGAAGCACCTTCCTTTTTTGCATGTGCGGTCCAACTTAGGCTGATAGGGTCAATACCTGCCTCCATTTGATCAATCGCCACCTCGCAATCAACAACATGCACAGCAAACCCTTGCCCTCTCTTGGGTAAAGCAATAATTCTATCGCCGGGAATTGGTGAACAACACTTGGAAATATGTAAAGAGACCCCTCGTGAAAGCCCCTCTCCACCGACAAAAAAATCAGCAGTTTCATCGGTTATCAATTCACGTTTATATACACTTTTGGTTTCATCTCTTGATCTACCAGGAAACACCGCATCAAGAAATTCCGAGCCAGTAAGTAAACCGCGCCCCAGTTTTACATAAAGATTAGTCACCGATTTGGCTTCTAGTCTTTTTGCCGCTTCGGCAATATTAACTTTCCCATCAAGTTGATTACTAACCAAAATGCGATCGACAAGCCGTTTACCAAACTTTCGAAATTCTTTTAATTCTGATTTCCGGATCAACCGCCTTATGGCCGACCTCGCCCGTCCGGTTACAACAGTACTTTCCCAATCCTGCGGAGGCTCTTTTCTACCACCGCGAATAATCTCTACCGAATCGCCATTTTGCAACTGCGTACGCAAGTGCCGCTCTCGGCCATTAATACGCACACCAACACACTCATCGCCAATATCAGTATGTACGGCATAGGCAAAATCAATCGCACTGGCTCCTTCGGGTAAAGCGATCAATTTACCATTAGGTGTAAACGTGAACACCTGATCTTGAAACATTTCCAATCTGGTGTGTTCAAGAAAATCATCTGGATCACCGCCAAATTCTATTATTTCCAGTAACGGCTTTAATAAATCAAGCGGATTGCCACCTATTGCTTCATCGAAAACATATTCGCCTTGCTTGTAACGCCAGTGCGCAGCGACCCCTTGTTCGGCAATTCTGTGCATATTTGAAGTTCTGATCTGCAATTCCACCCTAATATTACCTCTGCCAATGACCGTGGTGTGCAATGACTGATAATGATTGGGTTTTGGAACAGAAATGAAATCCCGAAACCGGTCGGGAACACATCTCCATGAAGTATGAACCAGTCCAAGCACCGCATAACAATCCTCGACACTATCTACTATAATTCGAAAGGCATAAACATCGGCAACTTCATCAAAAGTAATATTCTTGCGCTGTAATTTATTCCAAATTGAATAGGCACGTTTCTCTCGGCCATAAATAACAGCATTATAACCACTGTCCAAAATCACCTTGGTAAGGTTTTCTGAAAGCTGAGCTACGGCCCTAGTGTTATGATCTCGAACTAGAGACAGCCGTTTGGTTGTGGTTATAAATGCCTGTGGATCTAGAAATTGGAATGATAAATCTTCTAATTCGGAACATATTTTTTGCATGCCGATTCTTCGAGCCAACGGAGCATAAATATCAAGAGTTTCACGAGCAATTCGCTCTTGTTTCTTGGTATCGGTAAAGAAATGTAAAGTTCGCATATTGTGCAAACGATCGGCAAGTTTGACCAATAGCACTCGGATATCTTTAGTAATTGCCAGAATGAATTTTTGTAAATTTTCGCCTTGACGCGACCGGATTGATTTTACTTCCAGTTTGGTAAGCTTGGTCACACCATCAACAAGTTCGGAAATTTGCGTTCCAAATAATTCGCTTAACTCTTTAAGGCTTGCATCTGTATCTTCAACAGTATCATGCAACAACGCAGTAATAATAGATGTGCTATCTAGCCGTAATTCAATTAGAATCTTTGCAACATTTACCGGATGCGCATAATATGGCTCACCAGATTTTCGTTTCTGCAAACCATGTTTTTCGCGTGCATATTCATAAGCAAGTCGTAGTTGGGATTTATCTACGTCCGGATCATATTGAAGGACACCCTCAATCAATTCATCGCAACTCAAAAATGACGAGCGAATCACTCCGGATAAACCGGTGTTCGATGGGGTTTTATTGCCCCCGGTCATCAAAATCAGAAACGACTATCCGAAGAGCCGTCACGATCAGCAGTAAGCGCACGCATCATGTCCAACTCGCTTACCACTTGCTCTTCTTCTACTTTGTGCTCAATCGCCAGAGGATCAGCAACCAAAACATCATCTGTATCATCGTCATCAAGCACGACTTTTTGCAGACCACCGATAATGCTTTCTTGAAGCCCAGAAAGATCAATCACTTCATCAGCAATTTCGCGTAATGCAACTACTGCATTCTTGTCATTGTCTCGCTCGACCAGCAATGGCGCTCCAGACAAAATAGACCGCGCACGATGCGCCGCCAATAACACCAAATCAAATCTGGTATCAACTTTATCAATGCAATCTTCAACGGTAACTCTGGCCATGGAAAAGCTCTCAAACTTAAATTCTGTTTATAAGTTGTTCTGCATACTAGGCTCGACAACCAAGCGCAATATCTATTTTGCAGCTTAGGCGTTTTTTGTCTGTTGCCGGTCATTCGGATTTAGATGGACAACTAATTCTGAAATTGAGCTACCCCCTCCTGGCAACTTCCATTTAGGAGCGATCTCTTGCAGCGGCAATAATACAAAAGCTCTCTCATGTGCCCGTGGGTGTGGTAATTGCACCCTTCTTGTTGCTGACAAGTTTTGCCCGTAAGAAATCAAATCTATATCTATTGTCCGTGGGGCATTTTTTGATCTGCGTATTCTACCAAAATCGGCTTCGCACTTAAGTAACCTGTTCATCAGTCGCAATGGTGACAGGTGTGACATGAATAAGGCCACAGCATTGGTAAATTCCGGTTCGGAAGGGTTCGGCCATGCAGGGCTTTTCCACATAGATGAACTGCGAATAAATTGTATACCTACACAATCAAGCGATTTTATAGCAGCCATAATAGTTTCATCTGGCGAGCTACTTGAACCAGACAAATTAGCGCCAAATGCAATATAGGCTTGATCGAATTGTAATTGTCGTTTCATTTGTCATACGCATGAATTAGAATGATAATGTTTTTACTATTCATATCATCGCTAATAAAGAAAACAAATGATTCATCAATACCCACCAGAAGCACCCCTTGATTGCCAGCTTTGTCCGCGTCTTGTTGCCTATCGCAATCAGATAATTGCCGATGAACCGAACTGGTATAATGCCCCTGTCAAATCCTTCGGGAATGATACGGCAAAATTCCTGATAGTTGGCATGGCACCGGGGCGTGGCGGAGCCAATAAAACTGGGCGGCCATTTACCGGCGACGGGGCTGGTGACCTGCTGTTCAAGGCGTTGATTAAACATGGCTTTGCCAAAGGTGTTTACAAGAAAACGCCAGATGACGGCCTAAAATTACATGATTGCATGATCACCAACGCGGTTCGATGCGTTCCGCCGCAAAACAAACCAATAGCCTCAGAAGCGCAAAATTGTCGGCCATTCCTGCTGAGCCGGATCAAAAACCTGCCGCAACTAACAACAATTTTAGCTTTAGGACATATTGCCCATAACAATGTATTGACCACATTTGGTGTTCGCAAGAAAGACTATAAATTTACCCATTGTGCCGTGCATGACATCGAATTCAACAATCGAAAGTTTCGCCTGATTAACAGTTATCATTGCTCACGCTACAACACTAATACCGGAAGGCTGACCGAAGCCATGTTTGACGATGTGTTCGAGTTGATTAAATCGGGGCTAAAAAAACAAAACTAAAATTAGCCACGCTCGCGCATCAAACGAGATTGATCACGCTTCCAGTCCCGATTCTTTGAAGTCTCGCGTTTGTCATGAAGTTTTTTGCCGGTGGAAACAGCAATTTCCAATTTAACCAAGCCACGCTTATTAAAGTATAATTTCAAAGGAACGATTGTTCTACCTTTGCGGTTAATTGCATTGGCTATTTTCTCTACTTCACGCTTGTTAAGTAACAGTTTTCGCGGTCTGGTAGGTTCGTGATTAAACTGACTAGCCGGAGCAAAAATTGGGAAATTAGCATTTATCAAAGTTAAAGCACCATTTTCAAATGAAACATAGGATTCTGCAATATTGGCTTTACCCTCGCGCAGCGCCTTGACTTCGGTTCCCACAAGCATGATTCCAGCCTCGAACACCTCCTCGATATGATAATCAAACCGTGCTCGACGGTTGTCGGCTATCTGGCTGTTACCATCAGTCTTTTTTCGACCTTTGCCGGCCATTTTATATATTTTCCTGTTCTAACAATCCGGTTAGCGCTTGATCAATAACCGCGCATGCACCTGCATTTGCAGTTACCATAGGTAATCGAAGTTCGTTTTTAATAAAGCCCATCTTTGCCAACAAATATTTTGCTGGAGCAGGACTTGCATCTACGAACATCGCTTTGTGTGCTGCTTGTAGTTTTGCGTCCAGCTCTATTGCTCTTGCCATGTTATTTTCGCGTAAGGCAATTTGAAATGCTGCACATGTTTTTGGCAATACGTTAGCCGTAACAGAAATACAACCCAGACCTCCTTGCTCGTGAAACTGCAAAGCAGTTGGATCGTCACCGGATAATTGTACAAAGTCACCACCACACGCTTGGCGCTGCAGTTTTACTCTATCCAGATTGGCTGTTGCATCTTTTATTCCCACAACATTATCCAAAGCTGCAATTCTAGCCAGTGTCGGCACTGATATATCAACGACTGTTCGGCCAGGAACATTATAAACAACAATCGGTATGCCGACTTTGGAAATTGCGGAGAAATGTTCAAAAATTCCCTGTTGACTTGGCTTGTTATACCATGGAGCAGCAATTAAAACAGCATCGGCACCAACTGCTTTTGCCATTTCAGCCAATTGAACCGCCCGATGAGTAGCGTTCGAGCCAGCCCCGGCAATTACCGGAACCCTGCCTCGCGCCTGAACAACACAGGTTTCAACCACAAGCCGATGTTCGTCAGGCTCTAAGGTTACAGCTTCCCCGGTAGTCCCACAAGGAACCAGACCATGGCTGCCACTGGCAATTTGCCACTCAACAAACTCGCTAAAGCTAGATATATCCAGCTTTCCATCTGAAAAAGGCGTCACCAAAGCAGGTATAGAACCAAAAAACATTATTAAATCCATATTCTTGAATGTACATTATATCCAAGCTTTAAGATTTTTTCCAGCATGGATTTATTCCCTATTGAGGATTATGTGCTAGATATGTTGTTTAGTTACTTGGTATACAGCTCTAATGCGATCAATGCTCACGGTTTTTGCACTTTTTTTGACGGCTATGCCGGCTTATACTTTTGATGTTGCGCCGACACTTAAACCGATGCCTACCAATAATTCCATCATATTAGAGGATTTGGAATTTGCTCATTTTCGACGAGCTATGGCCGCGGCCACGAACCAACAATGGGGTGAACTGCGAGGCTATCGCGCCGGTGTAAAACAGGATGCCGCCACCGGGTTAATTGATTGGCAGATGGCTTTAAACGATAATGACATTACTTATTTCGAACTTGCGGCGGCGGTAAAAACACTGGAAAACTGGCCAAGGCACACCCGCATTCGGATATTAGCCGAAAGAAAAATTGCCCAATCCGGTATGGAACCACAAGCCATTATCGACTGGTTCGCAAGTTGGCCGGCTATTTCCGGTGCAGGAAAAGTAGCCGAAGCCGAGGCATGGTTCAGCATCGGCGAAGAAAAACAGGCAATCGCGATTTTAAGCGATGCTTGGCGGAATAATTTTATTCCTAAAAAAATTGGAACTGAAATATTAAAAACCCGTGGTAACCTAATTAGCACCGAGGATCACAAAGTAAGAATAAATATGTTGTTGTGGGAGCAAAGAGCAACAGAGGCGCAAAAACTTCTTGGGAAAGTTGATAAAGACTTCAAAGCCTTAAGCATTGCCCGCATACGGTTAATGCGCAGATCCCGGGGTGTTGATAGCGCTCTTGCCAAGGTGCCGCCAGAACTACAAACACACCCCGGCTTGCTTTTTGAACGTGCCAGATGGCGACGCAAAGCAGGGAAATCCAAAGAAGCCACAGCGATGATCTTGCTGATACCCGCCAAAGTGAATAGCGTTAAAGGGCAACAGCGATTATGGAGTGAACGGCACCTTTTGGCTCGGCGGGCGATTAAAGATAAAGAATTTGAAATTGCTTATCAATTAGCCAGAGCAAACGGTTTTGAACGCGGTAGTAGTTTTGCCCAAGGCGAATGGTTGGCCGGCTGGTTGGCTTTACGCAAGTTGAGCAAGCCAAAACAAGCTGAACAACACTTCAGAAAAATGGTAGAGAATGTCCGCACTCCCGTATCCAAGTCCAGATCATATTATTGGTTAGGCGCGGCATTACAAGCGCGAGGCCTTGAGGTTGATGCTTATAGGCAATACGGCAAAGCAGCAGAATTCAATTTCACTTATTATGGCCAGTTGGCTCAGGAAAAAATCGGCCCTGGATACATCAACCTTGGCTCTGATCCGGAACCAGATGACTGGGCAAAGCTGGCATTTGTCAGTCACACACAAGTACAAGCCTTAAGCTTACTGTCCCTGATCGGGGATTTAAACACATACCGTCGCTTTAGCTATCACCTTGATGATATTCTGCCCGGAGCAGTTGACCATGTTATGTTAGCACGACTAAATCGCCAAAATGGACATGCCGGAATAGCTGTTCGCGCAGCAAAAGCTGCTTTGCGCCGCAATGAAATACTTCCCGATAGCAGTTGGCCATTGCTTGACCTTCCTGATTTAAAGAACCGTCCGGAAAAAGCTTTCGTCATGGCTTTGTCGCGTCAAGAAAGTGAGTTGAATTCCAAAGCGGTTAGTCACGCAGGAGCGCGAGGTCTAATGCAATTAATGCCCAACACCGCCCGCCAAACGGCCAGGGCAAATGGTTTGAAATATCAAAGAAGCTGGCTTACCGATGATCCGGCTTATAACCTCAATATCGGTTCGGCACATTTACAAGAATTACTCGAAGAATTTGACGGCTCCTACATCTTAAGTGCCGCCGCCTACAATGCCGGTCGCAGCAGAGCTAAACAATGGATAAAAGACTATGGTGACCCAAGAACTGATGTCGATCCTGTTGACTGGGTAGAAAGTATACCTTTTTCGGAAACCAGAAATTATGTTCAAAGATTGATGGAAAATGTCCAAGTTTACCGTAATAGAATCAGTAAAACCCCAACATTAATTAGGTTAAACTCTGATTTGCACCGTGGAAGCTTGAATAGTGATATGTTCAGTATGGGTCAGCAATCGCCTGATTAAACAATACTGGATCAACATTCCCGCCAGTCGCAATAACACAGACCGAACCCGCACCCGGGATCAATCCGTACATTGCACAGGCAAGTGATGCGGCTCCGCCCGGTTCCAAAACGACTTTAAGATGCAAAAAGGCAAATTTCATTGCGGCCATAACTTGCTCGTCAGTAACAACTAAACCGGCAGAAACTCTGTCTTTATTGATACTGAAAGTCAGTTCCCCCGGTTGCTCGGCCATTAACGCATCACATATAGAGCCACTCAGCTTGGAGTTTCGTTCTCGAAGTCCACTACTGAGGGAGCGCCTATGATCATCAAATCCATCCGGTTCAGATGTGTATATTTTTACTCCAGGCATTTTTCTTTCTAGAGCCAAAGCAACACCTGCAGTTAGCCCACCACCGCCAGCATTTGTTACGACGGCTTGCAGTTCTTCATTCTTTATGGCGAATTCTTCGGCAATCTCCATACCGACACTTCCCTGTCCACAAACCACGTGAAAGTCGTCAAATGGCGGTATCAGTACAGCACCAGTATCCGCTGCAATTGTTGCGGCAATTTGCTCTCTGTCCTCGTGCAGCCGGTCATAGAACCGCACCTCACCGTCAAGGCTTCTGACACCGTCCACTTTAACTTTTGGGGTATCGCTTGGCATGACAATCAAAGATTTCATACCGCGCTTTAAAGCGGCCAAAGCCACACCTTGCGCGTGGTTGCCAGACGAATATGCAACAACACCATTTTGGCATTGCTCCTCTGTCATACATAAAATCCGGTAGCGTCCACCTCTGTACTTGAATGAGCCAGTATATTGCAGGCACTCGGCCTTAACCCACACCCTCCTTTTAGCTATCTGATCAAGTATATCAGAACGCAAAAGTGGTGTGCGAACTACATCACCGGCAAGTAGCAAATGAGCCTGCTCTACATCATTGAAAGTTGGTAGTTTCAAGATACAAAATCCTTATTAAAGCCCAGAGCCATTTAACGAGTAAGTCGTAAAGTACGCGCGGCAATTGATTGAAATGTTGAATCAAGTTGCGATGATTTTATGTTAAATGCCCGTTTTGGGTCACCGGCGCAATCTTTCAGCAATTTGATTGCCGTGGAATTATTTATGTCCACTGCAATGGTATAAAGCTCAATATCATAATCATCAGTCATCGCCTTGCAGGTAGCTAACATCAAATTATCCAAAGTCTTTTGATCAAGTTTTACCACACCCGGGTGTTTCCAGCATTTGCCGGCGATCCCTTTTCGGCTTTGATCATTACACCCGAGATAGCCCTCAAAATCAAATGGCGCTACATTCTCGCCATCAGTAAGTAAAATACCAACTTTGCGAGTTTTCTTCGGGTTCCATTCTCTGGCAGCGTTCGAGCCGCTCAAGCCCCAGAACTTTGACCATTCAGTTCTTGGAGAGAGCATTCTTAAACCCCACAACAACCCCAAATGCGCCTGCGTGCCACCAGGAACCGGATACATATGCTCCAGTTTTTCCTGAATTTGTTGCCTATTACTGGACAAAGGTAACATTGCTGTTGGGCAATTCAAGTTTGGACCTGATATGCCTTTATTGACATTCCATGGCAGTACTTTGTTTTGCCATTTACACATCTTGCCGCCACTATTGTTCCAGGCAAATTCATTCGGGTCAGAAACACATGCAGGTAAAGTGCCGGTTTTCTTCCCATATTTACTATCATCCGAACAATTTTGTGTTTTTGGGATATACATATTCCTTTGCCAACCTTTTGGATCTTGCCAGCATCGCAACGTCTTAGAATCGTACCATTTACCACAGACTTGCCCAGGGTTGGGACCAGGTTTTGGCTTCGGTTTGGGCTTAGGTTTGGGTTTTTTCTTTTTTTTCTTCTTCTTCTTTTTTTTCTTTTTCTTTTTCTTTTTCTTCTTGGAATCATCGCTTGCCAAATCTATCGACCAATCGTCGTTTGGCAAATCACCAAGCAAACTATTCTCTGACAAAGAAAGCGGCATAGGCCAATCATCGGCTTTACCGAGGTTTTGCTTAATAGCAGTAGTGCTAAATAAAGACCTAGGCTCGACCTCAACAGCTTCGACATAAGTGCGTTGTGGCACATCAAACAAAAAGCCTTGTGGCCCCGGCTTCGGTTTGGGCTTCGGCTTAGGCTTCGGCTTAGGCTTCGGCTTAGGCTTAGGCTTAGGCTTAGGCTTGGGTTTTGGTTTTGGTTTTGGTTTTGGTTTAGAATCCGGATCCGGTTTTGGCTTTGGCTTCGGTTTGGGCTTCGGGCAAGAAAGCCTATACCATCTGTTTTCAATCTCTGGCTTAACCCAACCAACTGGCCAACGCATTGAACTCACCAGTTTATCAGTTATCGGTTGTGAAACCCCGCCAGAAGCATTTGTTTTTATTTCGCTTGGTGCAGCACGAACACACCCACGCCAAGGAACAGGGGCAAACATGCTTTTCAATGTCGATTTAGACATCGGTTTTCCAGTGTCAGGGTGAGATAAATTCTTGACCCGGTCGCTATTGGTTGGATTAGGCGTTTTCCTTGATCCTGCGGCAGGAAGACTACTCCACGCATATTGGTTACCGTCAGAAACTGCAACAGCTTCCGACTTTATATTGACCATCACCGACCAAGGAACAACTGAAACCCTGACTAATTCAGGTGATGGGCTCTCGTCATACATTGTGTCGACAAAATTCATTGCCGCTTCACGCATAATAACAAACCGGTTGCTGGAGAACATCGAAGCGGTATTGTCGAGCATCAATGTAACTTCGACCACACGGGCATCACCGGCCATTGCTCTGGATTCCGATTTCACATCAACAGAATTAACGCCGAGCAATCCCCCAAAGATAGTATTGACCACCCCCTTGCCCGCAGCACGAATTTCATTATCTGCGGTATATGTAAAGGTAACTTCCGGTTCGGAAATACGGTTTTTACGCCCGGCTAATGCTGCCGAAAAAAACTGTTTGCCTACACTTGTTGCTTTTGCTTCACGTTGTTTCTTGTCTAGGTTTGCCGCCATCAAATGCGCTCTTGCAGCAGCTAAAACCGATGAATCCAGTGCATCGCGCAAACGAGAGCGCTCCACATAGGCTCGTTGAAAATCAATCGAAATGCCAACAGTTATTGATATGGGAAGTATTGACAGAGCAAATATCATTGCCGTATTGCCGCCGGTTGCAGTAAAGAACCGGCTAATAGATGACCATACTATTGAAATATTATGTTTAATATTAATGGCGAACTCAATTCATAACTTGCAAATAACAACGATCAGGATCAATACCCAATTTGAGTAAACCAATCCTGAATTTGCAAACAATAAATCAATCTATAGTTAGAATCCCCTAACTATATCAGCCACACCATAACTTCCCGATTACTCCCTCAGCAGTTACATCGAAATTCAACCGCATTGGTTTGAAGTCTTCGGCAACATCCCTTCCGGGTAAATTAATACGTATCTGTTGTTTAAACTTCATTGAACGCAAGGAGGCCAATCCCTTACCTTTCAAGTGCTGCACCTCCGCAGCCCCGCAATCAACTAATTCAGTATCGAAACCATCCTCGGAGCCACGCAAACCGGGAATTGGTGCTATTGTATTGGTTGTTACAACGGTAGTCGGGGCGGCCTTTGGTGGCTCGTGATCTGTTTGTAATCCAGCATTAGCTTTAGTATTTTCGTCATCTAATTTTAATTGCTCTGATTGCTTATTATCTTGCTGGCCACGACCATAAACTTCCGCTCGCTCTTTCGGGGTCAAACAGCCGATCAAAGAAAAAATCACTGCTAAAAAAGCAAAGTAAAAACCTAGTTTATAAGTATTCATCAGCAATTACCTATATTTCAAAAAATTACGCCAAATTTTTCCACACACCATTACCGGTTTGCTTCCAATACAGTATTTTATATTTCTTGGCTTTAGCCTCTTTCCAATACCGCCTTGCTTTATTCACAGCATCGTCATCGGCACCATCGAACATTATTATTGTCCGCTCATAGCCCTGAAATTCTTTTGGGTCAGCGTCGTCAAGGATTACAGCCACATCAGAACAGTTCTCATTCGTTTTATTTTTAGTCAATAGTATCGGTTGTTTGTCTGCACGTGGAGTTTCTGAGAGTCCATGTGCAACAAAGCTGTCTTCACGGTATACCCAAAGCCATTTATCCAACCATTGCAGGCGCTGCTCATCAGGTGAATGGATCAATACACGCCAGTTTTTCGACAGACATTTCTCTAATATATCAGGTAATACCTGATCAAGGGGTTTATCCTCTAAATGATAGAACCATATCTGCATCAATTTCCCACCTAACGAACAACGCTTCAGCAATTATTGTTCATGGCTATTGGCAATAAAGCTATCTAACAACCTGACACCAAAACCAGTAGCCCAAACGGATTCTCGTGGATCATCACGCTTGTCTTTCCATGCCATTCCCGCAATATCTATGTGCGCCCAAGGCACTTCACCCACAAATCGCTTTAGAAATTGTGCCGCAGTTATCGAACCAGCAAACGGGCCGCCAATATTCTTCATATCGGCATTGGGAGTATCTATCAGTTTATCATAGCCAGAACCAAGCGGTAATCTCCACACCTCTTCTCCTGATATTTTGCCAGCCACGGTCAAATCATTGGCTAAATGGTCATCATTGCTGAACAAACCGGCGTTTTCCTGCCCCAAGGCCACGAGAATAGCTCCGGTCAGTGTCGCCAGATCAATGATCCGACAAGGCTTAAAACTATTAATACCGTACCAAAGCGCATCAACTAGAACCAACCGCCCCTCGGCATCGGTATTTTGCACCTCAATAGTCTGTCCATCAGCAGATTTGATTATATCCCCGGGGCGGGTAGCTGCCGCATCAGGCATGTTTTCCACCAAGCCAACAATGCCAATGACATTTGCCTTGGCTTTACGTCCGGCAATCGCCCGCATTGCGCCTGTAACTGCCGCTGCGCCGCCCATATCACCTTTCATATCCCACATTCCATTACCGGGTTTTAAAGAAATGCCGCCGGTATCAAAGGTTACTCCTTTGCCGACAAGAACAACCGGTGCGTCACCTGTCTTTCCACCCATCCATTTCATTATAGCCAATTTAGAACCGTAGTTTGACCCGGCACCGACACTCAATAAAGAATTCATGCCCAGTTTGCGCATATCTTTTTCGTCAAGAATTTCAATTTCAAGACCATTGTCACTTAAGCCGGAGATACATTTGGCAAAACTTTCAGGATTAATAATATTTCCCGGCTCCGAAACCAAATCACGTGCCAAATACACACCTTCTGCAAGTTCATTTAATGAAGAAAAAGCTTCTTTGGCCGCATCACTTTTCGAGCCGCAAATACAAATAGAAGTAACCGAGGGTTTTTTATCCGCACTTAGCTTAGTACGGTGATTATCAAACCGGTATGCAGCCAAGCGGGCACCAAAGGCTATTTTTGCGGCATACGTACCTTCTAGATCACCAATTACAAAGGTAATCAGATTCACACCCGAGGTCAGCAACTTTTTGGTTACAGCAGCACCATAACTCTCCCAAGCCAGTGACATATCATTATTTTGCTCACCGACTCCAGCAACAATAATACTGCTGGCACTGATCCCTACTGGGGCTAGTATTTGAATCACTTGCCCAGCTTTACCAGAAAACCTTGCTGTTTCCATAGCCTTGCGGATTGACCTGCCACTATCGCTATCAATAGCATTTGCGGCATCACTAAATTTATTATCCGCAAATATGGCAACACAAACGGCTCCCTTTTGCGCCGGTTTGTTTGTAAAGTTGATTTTCATATTAGATTTCCTTGATTTTTATATTTTTATAAATTGGCAAACTGGAGGTTGTTTTTGATTTACATTGGGGATTGTAACTTGAACCATTAAAGAGATAAATATGGACAAATCAAATCTGTTGCTTATTGGTATCGGACGGTTTGACTTAAGAGAAGCCCCCTAATTGCAAATAATGGGAATTGCCTGACGTGAATACACTGCAATCGTATTTTTTTCGACAAACTTGGCATCCGTTATTTATAACAGCTTCAATCATGGCCGTTTTAGCTTTGCTAACCCAAAGCCTTTCATCAGTTGACTTGATTATCGACAACCGCGCAAGCCTGATAGCTGTGTTAAAAATTACAGGATTAGCCTTACCGCAGTTATTTTCAATAATATTACCATTTGCCGTTTTCATTGCCATTGCTCACGGCATTCAGCAATTACATACCGATAATGAAATTATGGTTGTTTACGCTTCGGGAATGACTCAAATGCAAGTTATTTCTCCCATATTACGGACAGTAAGCTATGCGGTTTTGCTGAATTTAGTTATTAACCTTTTTGTTCAGCCAGTAGCATTTCGCTCTATGCGAGAAACAATTTATGAAGTTCGTTCTGACCTTGCCTCCTCGGTAATTAAACCAGGGGAATTTGTCTCCCCGGCCAATAACCTGACAATTTTTGCGCAAGACTTACAAAACGGTGTGATGAGTGATGTCTTTATTTATGATGGAAGAGATCCGGAAAAACCAATAGCTTTATTCGCCAAAAGCGGAGTTTTCGCCAATGTTTCCAATAACCCGTCAATAACTTTGAATGAAGCTTCCCGACAATCTTTGTCCAAAGACGGCAGTTTGGAATTTTTAGAATTTTCAAGCACTTCATTTGAATTGGACGGAGTTATCGATCCTCAAGGAGATTTATTATATAAATATTCGGATCGTTATATTAGTGAATTATTTTATCCGGATTTGAATGATATTTGGGAAGTGACCCATAAAAAACAACTTATGGCCGAAGGTCATTACCGTTTATCATCACCACTTTATAATTACGCACTTGCGCTGTTGGCTCTTGTCGCTTTGCTTGGAGGACAATTCTCTAAACTAGGTTATGCTAAAAGACTGATTAGCTTTGGTGTAATGGCTCTGGTGGTTCGACTAGCCGGCTTTACGGTTACCTCTGCATCTGGAGATGCCGAAATATTAAATATACTGCAATACCTATTACCGGTCTTTGTCAGTCTGGTTTGTTTATGGGTATTGCTCTCACCACTGAAGATTACAAACAGAACCTACAAAACAAAGGCTGGTAAATGATCTTATTAAACCGGTATTTATATGCAGAGACCATTCGTGGACTTGTCTTGGCTTTTGTTATTATCGCCTCATTGGTGGTGTTAGTAGATTTTGTAGAGCTATCCAGGAGGTTTGGTTCCTCTGAACAGGTAACTGCTTTAACTATTGCCTATATGACAATTCTAAAAATGCCGAGCATTATAGAACAAACGCTCCCTTTTATTGTCTTGTTCGGTATTATGTGGAGCATGTTCAAATTGAACCGGCGTTCAGAACTAATAGCTATGCGAGCCGCCGGGTATTCAGCCTGGAGCTTTGCTACACCACCGACAGTCATAGCTATTATATTGGGGATTTTTGCCATTACTGTTTTGAACCCGGGAGTGGCAGTATTGAATTCAAAGTTTGAAGAAAAACGTATTCAAATCTCAAGAAATGCCGGAGTCACAATATCACCTACTGAAAATAATATCTGGCTTCGGGAATCAGTTCCAAACGGATCCTTGATAATTCACGCTAAAGGAGCATCTCCAAGGAATGCAACATTATTAGATGTTTCGTTCTTTTATTATCAATTGGATGCAAATGAGAAGCCTGTTTTTCTTAAGAGAATTGATGCAAAAAGAGCAAAGCTAGTCCCCGGCGCATGGGTGCTTGCAGATGCATCCGAGGTGAAAAAGAACTCTCTACCGGAACAAATAGACAAATTAGAGTTGAAGACAAAATACGATGTTAATTCACTATTAGAGCACCTTTCCGCTGATTCAGCTTTTTCATTTTGGGAGTTACCACGCATAATCAAAAATTCAAAAGCTGCAAAACTGGATTCAAGACGTTATGAAATTCAGTGGAATAGAATGCTGGCACTACCATTAACATTGGCAGCCATGGCCTTAATCGGCGCTTCTTTCAGCTTTCGCCTTGTAAGACTTGGCGGCGTATTTGGCATGGCATTAATTGGCGGATCCATCGGATTTTTCTTATATTTCACCGGAGATATACTAGAGGCTCTTGGTTCAACCAGAGTTTTACCGCCAATCATTGCAGCTTGGGCCGCTCCAACATTCGTATTTTTCACCGGGCTGGCCAGAATCACAATAGTCGAAGACGGGTAACGCCTGATATTAAGGCCTTTTATTCAATGGCTCTATACTTTATTGACTCCACTTATAATTAACAGTTTATGCCTATGACTTCATGCATAGATTATGAAAAGAAAAATTCTGTTTGGCCTTTTGCCATAACAAGGCCATATTGATAATGAATAAGAATCTTTGATTTAATGGCCTGTAATTAAAACCAGTATCCAGCGGACAAGTATTTGATGACTAATTTTATATTTTTGGCCAAACCATTATTGATATTGGCTGTCGTATTTACCAGTATTTCTGGATATGCTTTTTCTGCAGAACAAGACGAAACCTCTGCGTTTGAAAAAGGTGCCGTTTATCTTGAATCAGATGAAATTTTCAAAGATGCTACATCCGATATTGTTCGCTATGTGGCTCGGGGCAGCGTTCAAGCTAGATATGAAAACCGTATTTTACGAGCCGACGAAGTCATCTATTACCCGGACTTAAACAAAGTTCACGCCATTGGGTCAGTTACTGTTGTCGAAGCTGATGGAACAGTTTCCTTCGCCGACGAGGTTGAACTTGATGATAATTTAACCAACGGTGTTGCTCAAGGGTTTTACGCTCGCCTTGGCAATAAAGGTACTATAGGTGCCACCCATGCGGTTCATTCAAATAACGGTAAAAACAATAAATTAAAGAACGCATTTTATACCGCCTGTGAGTCGTGCATCAATGAAGATGGTACAGTTGACAAACCTACATGGAGATTACGCGCCAGAGAAGCAGAGCAAGATCAAGAAGGCCAGATGATTTATTATCGGGACGCAATATTTGAAATCAAAGGCGTTCCAGTTTTCTATTCACCTTACTTTGCCCACGCAGACCCTACTGCTGGCAGACGTACCGGCTTGTTGTTTCCAAGTGTTGGGCAATCAAGAAAATACGGCTGGTTTTATGAACAACCATTTTACAAGGTTTTATCTCCCTATTCGGATATAACTCTATCTCCTCGAGTGTTTACTGGAAAAAGGCCACTAATATCGGCTGATTACCGCAAACAATTCTATTCCGGCATGCTGCGTATGCAAGGAGGCGGAACCTATGAGCAAGATTTTGATGGTGCTGGTTTACGGTTCGGAGATGATAAATTTCGTGGTTACATCCTCGGCACCGGTAAATTTCAGATAAACCAGAATTGGAATTGGGGGTTTTCAGCCGAAGCAGTTTCCGATGATCTCTTTTTCTTACGTTACGATATAGACTATTACAGTCAAAAAAGAGGATTATTCTCAAATTCATCACGCCGGTTGAGTACTCAACTATATACTGTTCGCCAAACTGAAAGCTTTTACGGCAGTCTGTCTGCTATTCGTTATCAAGGGCTTCGTGCTGCAGATGTTGACGACCAATTGCCAATTGCAACTCCACTTCTTGATGTAACGAAAATAATTTCCAATAACCTTGCCGGTGGTAAGCTAGCTTTTGGTGCAAGCACTGCTGTTCTAAGCCGCACTGACGGAATAGACAGCAGGCGAGCTTCGGCCAACCTAGATTGGAATAATCGTTTGGTTAGCAAAAATGGAATAATCGTCAAACCATACCTTAAAGGCAGAGTTGATGCCTACAGTATAAACAATCAACAGTTTATTGCCGACTTAGGAACCGATACCCAAAGCTTTGGCCGGACTCTAGGTGTCGCCGGTGCTGAAATTCGCTGGCCATGGTTAAAAGCCGGAAAAAACACTAACTGGGTGATTGAGCCTATTACCCACCTCTCAGCCAGTCCCAATGGAGATGGAGTTGGTACATTTGACGTTATTACCACAGATAATCTAGGCAACATAATACGCACACCCACATCAATTCTTTCCAATGAAGATAGTATCACGGTGGACTTTGACGAAACAAACCTGTTTCGATCAACTAGGTTTGCCGGATATGATTTATGGGAAGACGGTTTACGAGCCAGCATTGGCGGACGCGTGACTGCCAATTGGGCAGACCAGGGTTATGCGTCGTTAACTGCGGGTAGAGCATTTCGTTCTAATATTAATAATGGTTATTCAGTGAATTCAAGCTTACGCGGCAAAAGTTCTGATTATGTTGCTGGGCTGGAGTTAAGTACCGGCGCAACCTTAAATCTTGCATCGCATATCAGACTTAATCCAGATAGTTTTGCCGTAAACAGATTTGATGTTTATGTTACCTCAAGTCTAAAAAATGATCAGCTTGGGCCTCTTCGCTCGGTTTTGCACAGTGCTAATACTCAAATCAGATACACTAATATACCATCAATCACTCCTTCAAGGCCGGAAGTTGATGAAATTTCGGCATCAGGAAGTATGTTTTTTAGCAAGAATATCGGATTGCAATACCGAAACACCTATGACTTTAATACAAATGAACACCGTGCATCTTCGATTGGCTTAATATATGACGATGATTGTTCAAGGTTTGAGATTATGTTCCAACGGGACAATATCACTGACCGCACACTGTCCAGTGGTTCATCAATAAGGTTCCGCTTTACTCTTTTAACATTAGGGAGCTTCGGCGATTAAATTCTTCTAACTAATTATGCTAAATACACAGTATTCTGACGATCTTTTTCACTTAACAGACAAGGATTTACGGTAAAGCGGATTGCACTTATCAAATTCGACGCTATCTTACCGGAAATTACGCCCTATTTTAGTCTATTTTCAGCAATAGAAACCTAACATGATATATAGAATTATCCTGCACTTTATTACTGCCTTATCAGTCTTTGTTGTTTCGAGCGGCCAAGCAAAAGGACAAGTGTCCGAAGGCGTAACTGCGATTGTAAATGATCAGGTTATCTCCACATTCGATGTTCGCCAGCGTATGCGAATGATGATATTATCAACCAAAACCGAACCTACCGAAGAATCTTTACGCCGCTTTCAAAACCAAGCCATGCGCTCACTGGTCGATGAGAGACTGAAATTACAAGAAGCTGGCAAATACGAAATAGAAGTAAGTCAAAACGAAGTTGATGAACAAATTGCCCGATTAGCTCGACAAAATAATGCCGATCCTGAATCTATCAAAGCAGACCTGCTTAGAGCCAATATTTCCCCAAGTACTCTGGAAGAACAAATAAAGGCTGATATTGCTTGGCAGATATTAATTAACGGAAAATATGGCCCTAGAATCAGAGTGAGTAATAACCAGATCGACCTTGAGCAACAGCGCTTTAAAAACAATTTAGCTAAGCCACAATACCTAGTTTCGGAAATATTACTCGAGTCACCAAGTCCGGAGCAAGATTCAGCCATTTACGCTGGTGGATTGTCACTAATACAGCAAATGAAAGACGGAGCGCCGTTTCCTGCTGTTGCACAACAGTTTTCATCGGCACCTTCAGGGCCACAAGGCGGTGACATGGGCTGGATTCGCCAAGGGGATATGCCGTCTGAAGTAGACGTAGCTTTGGCTCAAATGCAAATTGGTACAGTTTCCAGCCCAATAAAAATTGCTGGTGGATACATGATAGTGGCATTGCGTGACCGCAAAGAAGGCGGTGCGGCTATGGTTGCTAATTTCAGGCAAATGTTAGTTCCACTTGGCTCACAAGAGCAATTCGTGAAATTCCTTAACAAGGCCACAACCTGTAAAGATACTGATGGTCTGTCAAAACAAATAGACGGAGCTTTTATGAACCCGTTTAATAATGTTGCATTAGCCGATTTAGCTCCAGCCTTTAGACAAATCCTTGAATCTCTTCAGAACAATCAATGGTCCCCTCCCCTTGAAACACCAAACGGAGTTTTGTCAATTATGTTATGCTCCAAAGATTATGTTGAAGGAGCCGGTGTCCCTTCTTCAGAGGAAATTGTTAATCGCCTGACAGACCAGAAATTAGGCATGATGGCCAGAAGGCTATTACGGGATTTACGCCGGGACTCAACGATTGAATACCGCAATTAACTCTAGCTACCCTTTACCCATAGCATTAACGATGGGTGATCCAGCAGGTATTGCTCCTGAAATAACGGCTATTGCCTGGAAACATCTATCTTCCTCCGACAATAGCTTTTTTGTTATAGGCGATCCTGAGGTTTATGATAACGCATTTAATAAGGCGGGATTACCTGCGGTTCAGCCCATTGGTGACCCTGACCAATGTAATGGTATATTTAAGGATGCGCTGCCAATTTTGCCTATAAAGCTTGCCCAACCGGCCGTTTACGGGAAACCATGTTCATCTAATGCCACGGCAATAATTGAATCAATTCAAATGGCTGTAGCTTATTGCCGAAACAACAAAGCATCAGCAATTGTTACCAACCCGATAGCCAAATCGATTTTGTACCAAGCAGGCTTTAAACACCCCGGCCATACGGAATTTCTAGGAGAATTAGCAGAAAATTTCACATATTGGAAAAAGCCACATGGCCCGATATTGATGTTATGTGGTGGTGGATTGCGAGTAGCTCTTGTAAGTGTTCACTGTCCATTACATCAAGTCATAAAGCAAATAACCAAACAATCTGTCGAACGAACTGCACGGGTTTTGCACAATTCGCTAAAAGTGGATTTCGCGATTGAAAATCCGAAAATTGCAATGTGCGGCCTAAACCCACATGCGGGAGAAGACGGAACAATAGGCATTGAAGAACGTGATATTTTAAACCCTGCAGCACAAAATTTACGCAATGAAGGCATTGATATTTCCGATGCATTACCGGCTGATACCGTGTTTATCGAACAATTCCGTAAAAGCTATGATGGCGTACTCGCCATGTATCATGATCAGGGGTTGATACCGGTTAAAACTCTCGATTTCCACGGCGGAACCAATGTCACTATTGGCCTGCCTTTTATTAGAGTTTCACCAGATCACGGTACCGGTTTTGAAATTGCCGGAAAAAACATAGCTAAAGCCGATAGCCTGATTACCGCTTTGTCTATGGCCAGCCAAATTTCCCGTAATCACAGCATACTGTAATGACCAAAATAAAACTGCCTACAATCAGAGAAATAGTAGATAAATACAACCTAAAAGCCAGTAAGAAACTCGGGCAGCATTTCTTATTCGATCTCAACTTGACCGAGAAAATTGCCCGGTTGTCTGGTGTTAAAGAGAACGATGTAGTTTTTGAAATAGGCCCTGGCCCCGGCGGACTAACTCGTTCACTGCTTGAAACAAGGGCAAACATTCATGTTATCGAGATGGATCAACGGTTCTTGCCAGCCTTAGATCAGCTCAACCAGTTTTATGATGGCAAACTAACTGTTCACTGTGGCGATGCACTTGATTTTGATTTGAACGCATTGGCCAAAGGTAAACCATTTCATGTGGTATCCAATTTGCCGTATAATGTCGGTACTGCGTTATTGATCCAATGGCTGACCACTCCTGAATTATCATGGCAATCACTTACATTAATGTTCCAATTAGAGGTGGCACAAAGAATTACCGCCAAAGTAGACTCTAAACATTATGGGCGATTATCAATTTTATGCGCAGCCATTGCCGAGCCCGAACTTATAATGAACGTTCCTGCTTCTGTTTTTACACCGCCGCCAAAAGTGGAATCAGCGGTTGTAAGCCTAAGGCCATTACCTTTGCAGCAACGATTTGATGATTTGGATACATTGGCCAAAATAACCGGATTGGCCTTTGGGCAAAAACGAAAAATGCTACGAGCAAGCCTTAAACCCTTAAGTGCCGATTTGGAAATAAACATCAGCATTTGGTTACAAAGCTTAAAAATTGATCCAACAACGCGTCCGGAAAATTTACACCCTGATCAATTCATGCAGATGGCAAAAGCTTATAAATTGGCGACCAGAATTACTTGAATGTGATATATCGCCCTTGACAACAATTAGATGATTAGCTAACTATCTATTTATGAGCAATGTATTCAAAGCAATATCAGATAACACACGCCGGGAAATTTTACGTCTTCTTCGCGAAAAACCCCTAAGCGCAGGTGAGATATCCAAGCACTTTCCGGTATCCAAGCCAACAATGTCAGCGCACTTTTCTGTTTTACGAGAGGCTGGACTGGTTGCAACTCACAAACAAGGCAAACTGGTTATTTATCAAATCAACATGTCAGTTCTTGAAGACGCTTTGCTCGGTTTTTCTGGAGCCATAGGTTTAGGCTTGCGTTCAAACACTCTAAACAAAGGCAATAAAAATGCTAAATCATAAATTACTTTCAAAATTTGCTCCGGCGCTAACATTTGCTGTTTTATTTCTCGGGGCTTGGCAATGGTATGTGCAACCTAAATTACTAGTCACTTCAATAATAGGCGTCGGTTTTTTACCTGCAGTTTGGTTAGGCATGGCAATAATACAGCGCTTTAAATCCGGCGCCTGCGCAATATCAAGCGCAAAACAACAATTGCGCAGCGGTATATCCGCCGCTGGACTTATATTGGCACTTGCGATGGTGTTATCTATTGCTCAACAATACCAAACCATTGATGCTGAAATGGGGGAACGGATAAATTCCGCTATTTTAGGCGCGATTGTAATGATCATGGGAAACTTTCTGCCAAAAGCTATTAATCCAATTGGCGAAAATAATTGTGAAATATCAGCCACCCAAAAATTACAGAGATTTGCCGGGTGGACATTTGTCATCTCTGGGTTTGTTTTTTCACTGATCTGGATTTTCGCTCCAATTGATCTGGCTGCAAAACTAGCTATGTATGCGCTGGGCTTAGGAGTTGCATTGATAATCGTACGGTTCTTTTGGTCACGAATTACTCGCTAAAAGGGCCAACCAGTTTTCTCACATAATCACCAAGCCATGGTAGTCGCTTACGAAGTCGGCGCTCCGCCGCCAGGATCGCCCGTAAATCAGTCATTGACTGCTCTATGTCCTTATTGACGATCACATAATGATACTCAGCCCAATGACTTATTTCATCTTTGGCTCGGCGCATACGATCAGCCACCACTTCGTCACTATCTTGTCCGCGTCCTCGTAAGCGGCGTTCCAGCTCTTCCATGCTAGGTGGCAGTATGAAGACTTTAACCAAGTCACTGGATGCGGATTGTTTCAGCTGCTGCGCGCCTTGCCAATCAATGTCAAACAAAACGTCCTGACCAGCCACCAAAGCCTGCTCGACCGGAGCTTTGGGGGTACCATAAAAGGCCGACCCCAACACCTTGGCATATTCAAGAAACTCTCCTTGTTCGGCCTTTTGTTGAAACTCTTGTTCAGAGATAAAATGATAATCAACCCCATTGACCTCTTCCCCGCGCGGCTTACGGGTAGTTGCGGAAATGGATAATTTCATATCGTGATTTTCGGTTAATAATTTTTTAGCTAAAGTAGTTTTTCCTGCGCCTGACGGGCTGGAAAGAATCAACATCAATCCGCGTCTGGTAAATTTATTCGACATTTGCTGCTTGCTCCCGGATCTGCTCGACTAAAGTTTTCATCTCCAAACCAGCATCCGTCAATTGCTGATTACTCGACTTTGCGCATAAAGTATTTACTTCACGATTAAACTCCTGCGACAAAAACTCTAATTTACGCCCTACAGAACCTTTGGATTTTAATAATTCACGCGCAGATATTACATGGTTTCGCAATCGGTCAAGTTCTTCATTTATATCGGCTTTGATCGCCAAAACTGCGGCTTCCTGCGCCAATCTTTCTGCAGGAACAGTTTCGCTTAAGACTTGCACCTGTTGCAACAAGCGTTGTTTGATTGTGTTAAGTTGTAAGGCCGGATTATCCGAACATAATTCAAGCAAATATTCAATTCGATCAAGAGCATTACCCAAATTTACGGCTATCCCCTCGCCTTCATTATTTCTTGCGAGTTTTAAAGCCTGTAGAGCGTTCTTGAAACTATCAGTTAAAGGCTCATGTAAATTATCTGCAGATAATTCAACAGGCTTGGTTTGTAAAATTCCACGCACACCTAAAAGCCCACAAACTGTTGGTTTGGCAACCAATCCCTCATCAGCCAGACCCTTGAATTGTTGAATAATATCTCTGGCCAGATCAGTATTAACAATCACCCCGGTTTCTTCGTCTGGTTTTTTCTCAAACTGCAAATTCACAGACAGATTACCGCGGTTAAAATTACTCTTTACCTGCTTGCGAAAACCATCTTCAAATGGTGCCAAAAAACCGGGCAACTTAAACCGAACATCCAGGCCTCGGCCATTGACTGATCGCACCTCCCAGACCCAAGCATCTGCCACAGCGCTGCCCTCGACACGCGAGAAACCGGTCATTGATGACATAGTCATTCTCTATTCGCCTTGGCTTCTCGTTTTCTTTTCCGTTCTATCCTGCGCCATTTTGCAACATTCACCAAGTGCCCGGCATAGGTTTTTGCAAACACATGACCACCAGTACCATCAGCAACAAAATATAAGTCGCGGGTTTTAGCCGGGTGTAAAGTTGCCCAAATAGCGGCTCGTCCGGGATTGCTGATTGGTGTTGGTGGCAAGCCACGTATATGGTAAGTATTCCATGCAGTTTTGCGATCAATTTCTGAGCGGCGCAATCCACGGCCCAATGGTTCACCGCCATTTAATCCATAAATTATAGTCGGGTCGCTATCAAGGCGCATGCCTTTTCGCAAACGATTAACAAAAACTGCGGCAACCCTCTCGCGTTCCATAGACACTCCGGTTTCTCTTTCAACAATAGAGGCCAATATCAATGCCTGCGCTGGTGTTGAAAACGGTAAGTCAGGATCACGATCCTTCCAAAGTTCCGCAAGTATTTTGCTTTGGGAAGTTTGCATGCGCCTTAACATATCTTGGCGGTCAGTTCCGCGAATAACATGCCAGGTTTCAGGGTGTAAACTACCCTCAGGAGGAATAACTGTAATATCCCCGGTCAAAAACTCATACTGTTGTAGCTGGCGTATGATTGCCCGCACTGTCAGCCCCTCGGCAATGGTAACTGCATACTGGATTACTTTTGCTTTCTGCAATTTCTCGAATATCTGATCAATACTGGCATTGGCATCAATACTATATTCGCCAGCTTTTAACCCACCAGCATCATGACTTAATCGTCCCTTTAAACGGAACAATATTTCATGTTCTATTGCCCCGACCTTAACTAACTCTGCGGCAATTGAATTAACCCCGGCCCCGGGTTTAACAACAAAAATTATCTCGGTTTCCAGTGGCCCTGCTTCTGCAAATTTTACCGGTAGCACTCTGTCATAAACATACAAGCCGGATGCTAGAAACAAAGTGATTATGATAATTAGAACAAGAAATGCTCGCAGCAATATTTTCCTGAAGCTTACTTTTGGTGATTTTTGCCTGTCTTTCACCTGTGTTTTTTTATTATTTGTAGAACTCTTCTTGATCACGATACTTCGCGCAACACCAGTGAAGCATTAGTTCCACCAAACCCAAACGAATTGGTCAGTGCGATTTTCACTGATTTTTCAACTGCTTTATGTGGTGCCAAATTGATTTTGGTTTCCATTGAAGGATTATCAAGATTTAAGGTTGGCGGGCAAATATTATTATTAATCGCGAGAACCGAAAAAATAGTTTCCACTGCTCCGGCCGCACCCAATAAGTGTCCGATGGATGATTTAGTCGCCGACATTACCAAACCAGCGGCTTCTTCGTCAAACAATCTCTCGACAGCTCTTAGCTCAATCTCGTCACCTAAAGGGGTCGAAGTTCCATGCGCATTTACATAATCTACTTCACTTGGTGCCAGCCCTGCATTTTTCAGAGCCATTTGCATAGAACGATATGCGCCGCTACCATCAGGTGCCGGAGCAGTAATGTGATAGGCATCGCCTGACATTCCATAGCCTGCGACCTCGGCATATATTTTTGCGCCCCTAGCCTTGGCAATTTCATAGTCCTCAAGAACAACCACACCAGAACCTTCCCCCATTAAAAACCCGTCGCGATCTTTATCATAAGGGCGAGATGCTTTCTCCGGGGTATCGTTAAAGTTAGTCGTTAATGCCCGAGATGCAACAAAGCTGGCAATTCCCATGCGGTTTATTGAGGACTCAGCACCACCGGCAACCATCATATCAGCATCACCACGGGCAATGATCGCACTTGCATCACCGATAGCATGAGCCCCGGTAGAACAAGCCGTTACTACGGCATGGTTCGGGCCTTTTAAGCCGTATTTAATAGAAACCTGACCGGAGATCAAATTTATCAACATAGATGGTATTACAAATGGACTAAGTCGTCTGGGACCCCGTTCTTTAAGCAAAATAGACGCATCATAAACAGTTTGAAGGCCACCGATACCAGCGCCGATCATTACGCCGGCACGCCATTGTTCTTCTTCGGAATTCGCTTTCCACCCGGAATCAGCAAGAGCTTCATCAGCAGCAGCAATACCATACAAAATGAACTTATCGACACGTTTGCGATCGCGCTTAGACATAACCTTGTCTGGATCAAACGCCCCATGCACATCAGGCTCACCAGCAGCTTTACCACCGACCCAAGGAATTTGAGCTGCCACTTTACACGCCAGATCTGTTGTATCAAAATGGGTGATAGTCTTGGCGCCACTTTGCCCCGCAACCAAACGTTCCCAACATGAAGCAACACCTGCCCCCAGTGGAGTGACCAAACCAAGACCGGTTATGACGACGCGCCTTTTCACCTGCCTTGCCTCCGTTTATAATTAACCTTGGTGTTCGGAAATGAATTTTACTGCATCGCCAACTTTTTGTATATGCTCAGCGGCATCATCAGGAATTTCAATATCAAACTCTTCCTCAAAAGCCATTACCAACTCAACGATATCTAGTGAATCTGCACCAAGATCATCTATAAAACTGGCGTTCTCTGAAATCTTGTCAGCATCATCGACATCAAGATGTTCAACAACAATTTTTTTAACACGAGAAAGTATATCGGACATAAGTTAAGACCTTTTATTAGAGGCGGGAAAGCATTACGAATGCAACCGCGATTTTTGCCAAATGAAAGTTATAGTGACGCTTAACACACTTTATTTTCAAAAGCCAAGTAAGAAGATGATGACAGCTTATTTCAAAATGTGGCGTTTCTACGAAAAAAAACTGCGCTCCAGTCAATAATTCCAATATAAATTAAAAACTATATTACATCTACTCGCTCTACACCGGCAAATTCAGTAACAAAATCCGGGCCAAAAACCATTGCCGGAGTCTGGAACCCTTGCTTTGCAAAACCGCCATCGGTACGCAGCGCAACTTCCAACGCCAGTTTTGCTGTAAAAGAATATGCCTCTGGAGTTTTCATAGTTGCAGTAAATGATTTACCAGCCGCATTTGTCACTATAGCGACCAAATGCATTGAAACTTCGCGCATTTGCTTTTCGGTTGGCCCTTCTGGCATTTTATCAGCTTTGTTCTTCAACAGTTTTTGCACCAAAGTTGTCCCAAGTATCCAGCGAGAAAAACCACCCAGTTTTGCAATCATCTCAAACTGTTTGCTGGCCTCAAAATACACACTGATGTTCGGAATTTTGGTGGAATACCATGCAGTAGAAACATCTCCCCATGACATGCCTACTACAGGCCTTACCCCCTGACCAAAATTCAAAATTTTTACTTGCGATTTTGGCGATTGAATAATTTCCCCATTACGACGGATCCGTGTACCAAAACGTATCCCCTCAATGCCAGACTTGGTCGTACCCCGTGTCATGGTGCTCATGCCTGAAACTCCGATCACTAAATCAGTGGCGTCAGGTAATTGCTGCTTGACATAAGTCGCTAGACAATCGGTTGGCACCACATCAAAGCCAACACCAGACATGATCATAATTTCTTGCTGTTTTGCTGCTGCATCAAGTTTTGCATGAGCTTCGAAAACCCCGATCTCGCCAGTTATATCGAGGTAGTTGGTTTTAGTGCGCAAACAGGACTGTACCATAGGATCGGCCGTAGCTGAAAATGGCCCTGCAATATGCAAAACTGTTGAAATGTCATCAAGCGCATTATCGATTGCCACAGGATCAGACAAATCAAAGACCCTCGTATCGAGTCCTGTTTGCTGGCCAATAGTAGCAATTTTTTCGGCGCTTCGCCCGGCAAGAACTACTTTGGCGTTACGTCGTACGGCCTCATGGGCACATAAGCGTCCAGTGAACCCGGTCGCCCCGTAAATTAGAATTGTCATTTGAATTCCTTTTAAAGGATATAATAGCAAAAATTTATATGCAAAACAGTAATGCAATGCGTAAAATAATAAATGGTTTTATTTTTAAGCATAAAACCATTATTAAAGAAATATGGTTAAAATTCTAAAACAAAGTGATTTTAACATAATACATTCCCCTCATTGGGAAACTAAACATGATATATTGCTCTGATTATGCTATTTTATGCAATTTACCATATTATAGGTATTGCAAAAACAACTATGATCCGGTTTTATGCCGCAAGGACGGAATGATTTAGAGGTGAATATGATTGACCGGATCCTGAATAGGCTCCGCGTGTGGTTGCAGCAGTTCTTTCCAGAACGGCAGATATACCACCGTAGCGAAGGAAAAGTGAATTACATTTCACTCACACCACGCAATCAAATGATCGCGGCAGCGAGCGCTGGTGTCTTGATCATCTGGTTGCTCTACTCGACAATAAGCGTATTTTCCAGTGGACATTTATTATCCAGCCAGAGTATCCGCGCCCACGAAAGTCGAACCAAAGTACAACTCATGTTAAGCGAAGCCCGTGCCAGAGAAGCATCGACAAAAGCATTGCTTGAAAACAGAACAAAAGAGTTCTCAATCGCGGCCAATGAATTCGAACAACGACTGGGAACTTTAAAAATATTACTCAACCATGTAAGTGAGCCTACTTTTGTCACAAACACCAACCAGTCTTCTGCATCCGGAAACTTGGTAATGGCTGCTGCTGCAAGTGACCCAGAACCAAGACAATCAAGACCGCTTCCATCTCCTGTCATTGATAACACTAACCAACCTATGGCCAGATTATCAATGCTCAAAAACGAGCAAGATTTAATCCTGCGAACGGCTGAAGAAACCACTACGGACAAAGTGGAAAACCTGATGTCAATTTTACAATTCACAGGGTTGAATACAGGTAAATTGCTAGCCACGGAAAAAACAAATGTCGGCGGCCCATACATTGCCATGTCAGAGGCGGATCTGTTCGCAGAAGCACTTGATATTGACAATGATTTTTCTCGACGAATTTTACGTCTTTCAACCCGCCTAAACGAAGCAAAACAGTTGGAACAAATTTTACTGACAACGCCATTAGCAAACCCGGTTTTGGCAGAACATCGAAGAACCAGTAAATTTGGCAGCCGTATTGATCCCATTACCGGTAAACCAGCCCGACACCCCGGTATGGACTTTGGTGCGTTCCGGTTAGCTCCTATCGGCGCGACATCTGCTGGTAAAGTGGTTTATGCCGGCTGGAAATCAGGATATGGCCGGTTTGTTGAAATAGACCATGGCAGAGGCTTTCGCACTCGCTACGCACATATGGCAAAACTGGTTGTAAAGCGCGGGCAAATTGTGCAAGAAGGTGATAAAATCGGTTTGATGGGCTCCAGCGGACGTTCAACAGGCACTCACCTTCATTATGAAATTTGGCATAACGGCAAAATTTATGACCCTGAAAAATTCTTGAAAGCAGGATTATATGTTCAACAAAAAAAATAATGCCCTAGGGCAAAAACTCCCCTCCCTCCCCACTTCGAAGTCGATTGGAAAAACCATGCCCAACCAACACTCTACCCCCTCCATTTTAAGCAGTGATCTTGCAATTACCGGTTCGATCTCCTCAGAAGGAGAAATTCAGCTTGATGGTAGTGTCGAGGGCGATATTCGCGCAGGATCAATCACCATTGGTGAAAAATCAGTAATTAAGGGCGAAGTTATTCCCGATACGATCATTGTTCGCGGAAAAGTGATCGGCAAAATTCGTGGCCGGCAAATTCAATTAGCCGCTACTGCCCGCGTGGAAGGTGACATTACACATTCATCTTTATCAATGGAAATCGGTGCGTTCTTTGAAGGCCAATGCCGTCATGCAAGTGACCCAACAACGGCTAATAGAAAACCTGCGGTAAAAGCCAATGTCCCGCCACCACGTCCAGCGGCACAACAAGTCAGACCGCCGGTAATGGGAACAAAAAAATAGCACCCACTATTTAAACTCGTGCAAAGTTTAACTATACTCAAAGCATTGAATCTAACAGTGTTTTGAGTAGTACCGATCCCTTGCCGGAAAACCGCTACATGTTTTTTAATTAATCTCTAAATCCAGTGCAACACCTGCGTTTGGCATTGGATATTTAAGTCCTGTGGCGCAATTAAACAGCACCACGCTTTCTTCCGATGTCACAGTACCGTCCGCTCTAGATTGTAAATATGCTGCATAAGTCGCGGCACCTTCGGGACAAAGTAACAAACCCTCTTCTCTCGCAACTTTGATACGAGCATGTTCAATTGCTTCGTCTGTTACAGCGATTGCAAACCCGCCAGAGTTACGCACTCCGTCCAATATCAAGAAATCACCAACTGCCGCTGGAACTCTTATTCCGGCAGCAAAAGTATGTGCGTCCTGCCAAACCTCGGCAAATCGCTCGCCATTTTCATAAGCGCGAACAATAGGTGCGCAACCAGTAGACTGAACAGCTATCATTCGCGGCAAGTCTTTTTTCTCCAACCACCCCAAGGCCAGCAATTCATCAAAGGCTTTACACATACCTATCAGGCCTGTACCGCCACCAGTGGGATAGAATATCACATCAGGTAAAGTCCAACCCATTTGCGCGGCTAATTCCAAGCCCATGGTTTTTTTACCTTCAATACGGTATGGCTCTTTCAAGGTTGAAAGGTCAAACCACTTGCCCGCATCTGCACCGGCTTTAACCCAGGCTCCACAAGCATTGATCAAGCCATTAGCCTTAAACACCTGCGCACCTTGAAGTGCGGTTTCTTCGATATTGATCGAAGGCGTATCATCGGGACAAACAACAGTGCTTTGCATTCCAAGGCGAGTAGCATAAGCAGCTAGAGCCGAGCCGGCATTACCATTGGTTGGCATTGCTAAATGTGACAGACCCAATTCCTTGGCCATAGCCACAGCAAGCGCTAGCCCTCTGGCTTTGAATGAACCTGTTGGCAATCGTCCTTCGTCTTTGACCCAAACCTGCGAGCTTCTATGCAAAGTGTTCAATGGGATCAACGGCGTATCCACCTCGCCCAATGCACAAACATTTTCACTAGAAGAAACCGGTAATAATTCGCGCCATTTCCAAAACCCGCCACCTCGACTCCAGACTGAGTCTCTATCAACCCCTGCCTTTATTGCTGATAAATCATATCTCGCCAACAATGGCTTGCCAGCTTTGGAAAGCCCATGAACAATGCCAGCTTTATGAAGCTCACCGGTCAAGCCACATTCAAGGTGAGTTAGGAAATTCGAAAATTGTTGCATAATATATTACTCTTTTGCTTCGCCACCGACTCTTGCCGCTAATGAAGCTGCCATAAATTGATCAAGATCACCGTCCAATACGGCTTGCGTATTTGACGTTTCAACATTGGTTCGCAAGTCTTTTACCATTTGATATGGCTGTAAAACATAAGATCGAATTTGATGCCCCCAGCCAATTTCAGATTTATTATCTTCGGTTTCCTGTGCTTCGGCTTCACGTTCCTGCATGGCCTTTTCATACAATCTGGCTCGTAACATATCCCATGCGGTAGCACGATTTTTGTGTTGTGAGCGATCGTTTTGGCATTGCACTACAATACCGGTTGGCATGTGGGTTAAACGAACCGCACTATCGGTTTTGTTAATATGCTGCCCCCCTGCACCACTAGCCCTATAAGTATCCGTACGAACGTCTTTTTCCTCGATATCAACCTCGATATTATCGTCAAGAACCGGATACACCCAGACAGAGGAAAAACTGGTATGTCTTTTGGATGCACTATCAAATGGTGATATTCTAACTAAACGATGCACACCTGACTCGGTCTTAGACCAACCATAGGCATTTTCGCCTTTTACCAAGATTGTCGAGCTTTTAATACCGGCTTCATCACCGTTTTGTTGCTCGATTAGTTCAACCTTGAAACCTCGAGAATTCGCCCAGCGACTATACATTCTCAACAACATATTAGCCCAGTCCTGACTCTCGGTACCCCCGGCTCCGGCATGGATTTCAATATAAGCATCATTGGCATCAGTTTCACCCGATAATAATGCTTCTAATTCTGCGGATCGCGAACGCTTGGCCATTGCATTAAAAGTTATATCTACTTCGTCAGATAACGCAGCGTCATCGTCCATTTCAGCCAATTCCGCCAGCTCTATCGTGTCTGCTAGATCAGTCTCAAGTTCTGTAATATCAGTTATTGATTTACCCAGCCGATTGCGTTCTCTCATCAATCTACGGGCGGCACCGGAATCATTCCAGAAATCTGGTGCCTCGGTTAATGCATCAAGTTCATCAAGGCGTTTTTGAGCAGTATCCCAGTCAAAGACGCCTCCTTAGCAGTTCAATAGACTGCTTTATTTGGGATACCAAAGTTTGAAGTTCTGCACGCATGATTTTGCTCTAAAGTTTCCAAATCAGCCTATGACACACAGTTAAGCAATCAGCAATACAGATCAGTAAACGCCGTCCAGTAAATCTTCATCTTCCAGTTCCGGATCAGGCTCGCCATCTTCCTCTTCCCCGCGCAACCCTAGTTGATTTAATCCCGGGTTTCTTCCGCCAATAGTCAATCTAATGCCGCGATCAGCCTGATTTGGTTCAGTTCCGGGTCTGAATGCCTCTAAAATTGCACCGGGTGCATCTGGCCTAGAAATTTCACCAGTTTTAGCATTAACCCATACAAGACTCACACCATCAGGGATACGAAACGGGGCATTGGACACACCAGTCAAGGCTTTTGCCATAAATCGTTTGAATACCGGCAATGCCACTCGGCTGCCAGCTTCGCCCTCGCCCATAGTCGAAGGCGTATCAAAACCAACATATACCCCAACAACCAGATCAGGAGAGAAGCCCATGAACCAGGCATCTTTCATATCATTTGTAGTGCCGGTTTTTCCACCAAGTGTTTTGCCCAAAGAACGCAATCGCACTCCGGTTCCCCGTTGAATCGCACCTTCCAATATAGATACCATCTGATAAGCAACAACCGTATCCAGCACCTGAGGTCTTGCCTCCGGTAGTTCCGGCTCTATCAAAGAACCATCAGTACGAGATAAATCAGGGTCTAGCATGCACCCTGGACAATCACGTTTGTCATGTTTGAGGATAGTCAAACCTGTGCGATCTTGTACCCGGTCAAGAATTGTCGGCTCAACCAGTTTACCGCTATTGACCATCGAAGCATAGGCTCCCATCAACCGCCATAAAGTCGTCTCACCCGCTCCTAGGGACATGGCTAATACTGGCGCAAGTTCATCATAAATCCCCATACGCACACCGATATCGGTAACTGGACGCATGCCCATTTCTTGCGCCAGCCTAACAGTCATTACATTTCTGGATTGCTCTATGCCCAGACGCAAAGTGGAAAGTCCATAAAATCTGCCAGACTCATAATTTTGCGGTTTATAGAATCTGGTTTGCGCCCCGCCATCGGCAATAAACGGAGCATCAAGAATTAAACTAACTGGAGTATAATCAAGCTCCATAGCTGCCGCATAGACAAACGGCTTGAAAGCTGAACCGACTTGCCGTCTGGCCTGCATAGCTCTATTAAATTCACTACGTTGATGACTATAACCACCAACCATTGCCAATACCCGACCTGTATGTGGATCCATTGCCATAATAGCGCCATTGACTTGTGGAATTTGCCGCAACCCATATCCACCGCTTTCATCACTTAACGGCTCCACAAGCACAATATCATCTTTAACTAGAACCTCATTTGCGGCAGTAATAACTGCCCCAAGTTTGGCCAATGGCAATTGTTTTCTTGCCCACTCAAGCTCTGGCAACAGAATTTCACCCACATTGCCGTCAACCAAAACAAATTCGGCTTTTTCCGTCGTTACCGCAGTTACAAGCGCCAATTCCCAGCTCTCGTCAATTCCGGCAGGACGCTTGGTGTTTTCAAGAACAGTTGCCGCATCTGCTTCTGGTGGTTTTTTTTGCACAGATCCACGCCAACCATGCCGGCGATCATATTCTTCCAAACTTTGGCGCAATGCAGTTCGCGCCCATTGCTGCATTTGCGTATCCAAAGTGGTGCGAATTGATAATCCACCATCATATAATTGGTCTTCACCATAAAGCGCAAAAACTTGTCGGCGAATAGCTTCGACAAAATATGCTGCCGCAACATAACGCTCTCCGGTTAGCCTTTCTACAGAAACAAGTTCGTCTTTTTGAGCTTCTGTCGCAGCTTGCTCGGTAATATAGCCATTTGCAGCCATTCGCCCCAATACCCAATTACGCCGAGATGTTGCCCGTTCCTTGCGCCTGATGGGATGATAATTAGCCGGGCCTTTCGGTAATGCCGCCAAAAATGCGGTCTCGGACAAGCTTAAATCATTAAGTGATTTTCCAAAATAATTAAGCGCTGCGGCTGCCGCACCATAGGCTCGATTCCCAAGGTAAATTTCATTCAAATACAATTCTAGGATTTCGTCTTTGGTGAAAACTTTTTCGATCCTAGACGCGATAATCATTTTGCGAAATTTTTGTGAAAAATTTTGTTCCGTATCGACCAGAAAGTTTTCCGCGACCTGTTGCGTAAGCGTTGATGCACCTTCTAACCGTTTACCTTGAATCTTATTCCTGATACTAGCTAACCCAGCCCGAACTACGCCTTTCCAATCTACGCCGCTATGTTCATAAAAGGTTTTGTCCTCGGCAGAAATAAAGGCGTTAATTACTCGCGGCGGTATCGCAGCTATTGGCACAAAAACCCGGTGTTGTCTGGCATATTCGGCAACCACTTTGCCGTCGCCAGCATGAACCCGACTCATCACTGGCGGCTCATACCTTGCCAGTGATTCCAAATCCGGTAAATCAGCTGACAATCGTATAAGGTAAATTCCAACGGCAATTACCAATACAACAAAGCTTACCAGCCCCAAGACAAACAGTCGTCCTGTCCATTTTAATATTGTTCGTACTTTGGTCGCCATTTAGTCGGGCCCATTATTTTATTTTAGACGGAATCATACACAAATCCGGCCAGATTATGACAGAAAACTAACTTTCTGCGACAAAATTCCCCAGTTCAGGGTAATAAGACCAACTTCCCTTGCGCTCGACGTTCAGATAGATCAGCAAACCCCTCGCTAAAATCAGCAAACCTTATCTGTTTGGAAACCGTTACTTTGATTTTACCGTTCTCGAACATAGAGATTATTTCACCCATATTGCTGGCATGAGCTTTGGGATCACGCATTGCCCAAGCACCCCAAAAAACCCCGATAATGCTGGCGGTTTTAAGCAATGGCAGGTTAAGCGGTAATTTTGGAATATCACCGTCAGCAAAGCCGACCACCAAGAACCTGCCGTTAAAACCAATACTACGAAATGCAGTTTCCGATAAATCTCCGCCAACCGGATCATAAATTACATCGACACCTTTGCCTTTTGTGATTTCCTTGATCTGTTCTTTTAGCGATTGTGTCGAATAATTGATTAAATGATCGGCGCCATGCGCTTTTGCAGTAGCTAGCTTTTCGTCCGAACTAGCACCGGCAATAACATTTGCCCCCATTGCTTTAGCTAATTCCACCGCCGCCAGACCGACACCGCCGGCAGCACCAAGAACAAGGACTGTCTCGCCTGCTTGTAAGTTCGCCCGTTGTTTAAGAGCATAATACGAGGTGGCATAAGTGGTGGTTAGCCCCGCACCGTTAGCAAATGGCATATTCTCTGGTAGCGGGATCAAACTAGCCGCTGGAACGGCAACTTTATCGGCCATTGCTCCGATCATTGTATAAGCAATAACCCGATCACCAAGATTCCAGCCAGTAATCCCCTCGCCTATTTCACAAATAATACCGGCGCATTCCGATCCCGGAATAAATGGCAAAGGCGGTTTCATCTGATATTTACCGGCAACCAGCAATAAATCAGGAAAATTCAAACCGGCAGCTTTTACATCAATAACCACATGCCCTGCACTTACCACTGGATCAGGCACATCGCTAAGTTTCAAAGCTTCCCAGCCATCAAATTTTTCACAAATAACAGCTTTCATCGGTTTAAACTTATCCCCTTGGCCGCCGCAGCTTTTCCAAGGAACTTGATCGATTGACTGGAGCCGGTTGTGTATTCTTCTGCATCTGCCGGGTCCGTGATTTTATCCCAGTTTTTAGCCACATTTTCCGGTGTTTGCTCCGCGTCATCAAGATATATGCCTTGTGTTTCCAAAATCATTGCCTTGGCATAACCACCAGCACCAGCCGCCAGAATTGTCCGGTTAGGGCCATCTTCACTAACCAGATAAACCAGACCTGCAGTAACAGATTCTGGTGTTAAAACCTCCAACACTTGTTCTGGCATTAAATCTTCTGTCATTCGTGTTGCTGCAACCGGAGCAAGGGCATTCACCCGAATGTCGTATTTAGCACCTTCCAGATATAATGTGTTCATCAAACCAAGGACGCCCATTTTGGCAGCACCATAATTGCTTTGGCCAAAATTACCGTACAGCCCAGAAGATGAAGTGGTCATGGCAATGCGGCCATATCCGGCTTCTTTCATAATAGGCCAAACTGCTTTGGTACAATTCACCGATCCCATCAGATGCACATCAACTACAGTTGCAAAATCTGATAGTTCCATTTTGATAAAAGTCTTGTCGCGCAAAATACCGGCATTATTGACTAAAATGTCAATTCGACCCCAACGGTTCATCGCAGCATCAACCATTGCCTGAACCTCGTCCATTTTGGTTACATTAGCACCACTGGCTATTGCTTCACCGCCAAGGCTTTCTATTTCAGCTACCACCGCATCTGCCGCAGACATGGACGCGCCCTCGCCATCACGAGCGCCACCAAGGTCGTTGACCACGACTTTACAGCCACGCCGCGCCAGCTCCAAAGCATGACTGCGCCCAAGGCCATTGCCGGCTCCGGTGACGATTGCCACCCGGTTTTCAAAAGAAATTTGCATTATTTTTTCCTATTTACTAAAATTTACCCAGTGAACAGCATGGTTAGCCACTCAGCAACCAAGGCCGGTTTTGTCGAGCCTTCGATTTCCAGAGCAACCGTATAAGTAATGAGATATTGGTTGGGGTTCTTCTCAATCACCTCTTTGACGCTAACGTTCGCCCGCACATTACTGTTCACGGCAACCGGAGCCAAGAATCTCAAAGAGTTAAATCCGTAATTCACCCCCATCACCACATTATCCGGAACCAGTGTCAGATCTTTCATCAAGTGCGGTAGCAAAGATAAACTCAAAAACCCGTGCGCAACGGTTCCACCAAAAGGAGTTTTTGCTGCGGCTTCAGGGTCGATATGAATAAATTGATGATCTAGCGTCACATCTGCAAACTGGTTAATACGCTCTTGGTCAATATTCATCCACTCGGACACCCCAAGATCGGTTCCACCTGCTGCCAGAAACTCTTCTATACTTACTTGTGCCATTTATTTCTCTCCTGATTTAAGGTTTCGCCGCCATACCACCATCAAGCGGCAGAATTGCCCCCGAAACGTAGCTACCGGCTTTTGAACATAAAAATATCATCGCACCGGCTACATCTTCAGCACGACCTAATCTACCAAGTGGTACTTCGCCGCGCATAATTTCTGCTAGCTCTTCGTTCTCGGTAACAAAGGCCATCATTTTTGATGGAAACGGCCCGGGAGCCAAAGCATTAACAGTAATGTGCAACGCACCAAACTCATTTGCCAGAATTTTGGTTAAATGATGAACAGCCGCCTTAGATGCAGCATAAGAATAAGCGCCATTACCGACCGCTCTGGTGCCGACATACGAGCCAAGGTTTACAATTCTTGCCGGATCTTCGGCGCTAGCATTCTTGCGTAACAATGGTAATAAACTCTGGGTTAACGCGAATACTCCACTAACATTAATTGCGTTGATTTTATCCCATGCTGACCACGGAAACTCACCCATAGGCGCCCCCCATGTGGCACCGGCATTATTCATCAAAATATCCAGATGATCTGTGTGCGTATAAATTTTCTCCACCAGTTCAGCAACACCGGCCTCAGATGATAAATCACCAGCCATACCAATCACCCGATCCTCGCCGATTTCAGCGTTTACATCGCTCGCAGCCTGCTGACAAACTTCGCCCTTTCGCGACGCAATCAATACCTTGCAGCCGGCTTCGGCCAATGCCCGAGTCGCCATTAAACCAATACCACTAGCACCACCTGTAATGAGAGAAGTTTTTCCTTTTATATCAAATAGATTATCCAAATACTTCATGTAATCACACTTTCGTATTTACGTAATTTCGCAACTCGGTTCGTGCCACTTGCATCCGGTGAACCGCATCTGGTCCATCGGCGAAACGCAAAGTGCGAAGCGCCGTCCACATATTAGCCAATGGTGTATCTTGCGAAACCCCCAATCCGCCATGCATCTGGATAGCTTCGTCAACCACATCCAACGCTACATTTGGAGCCATCACCTTAATCATCGAAATATAGGTCTGCGCCGCTTTCACTCCTTGCGTATCCATCATCCACGCAGCTTTTAAGCATAACAATCTGGCAGCCTCTATATCAATGCGGCACTTGGCAATAATGTCGTAATTGGCACCTAATTTTGCCAAAGGTCGTCCGAAGGCCTCTCTAGAAACCGAGCGTTTGCATAATTGCTCTAACGCCCTTTCTGACTGCCCGATTGCTCGCATACAGTGATGAATACGTCCCGGCCCCAAACGGCCTTGCGCCACTTCAAACCCTCTGCCACGGCCAAGGATCATATTTTCTTCGGGCACTTTAACATCAGTAAATTTCAAGTGCATGTGACCATGTGGAGCATCATCACCACCAAAAATAGTCAATGGGCGAATTACCTCTAACCCCGGAGTGTCAGACGGCACGAAAATCATTGCATGTTGTGAATGACGAGACGCATCAGGATCAGTTTTGACCATAACAATATAAATTTTACAACGAGGATCACCAGCACCTGAAGCCCAGTACTTCTCACCGTTTAATACCCAATGACCATCTTCTAGCACCGCCGGCATCGATATATTAGTCGCATCAGACGAAGCAACATCAGGTTCAGTCATTACATAAGCCGAACGGATTTTGCCTGCTAATAAAGGCTCTAACCATTTCTTCTTTTGCTCTTCGGTTCCATATCGCTCTAGCACTTCCATATTGCCGGTATCAGGAGCTGCGCAATTAAACACCTCTGGAGCCAGATGACTCCAACCGGTTTCTTCGGCCAAATATGCGTATTCTACAGTGCTAAGGCCAAAACCTTGATCTGAATCTGTTAGCCAGAAATTCCATAAACCTTGTTCTTTTGCCTTGGTTTTTAAGGTTTCAAGTATTTCTGTTTGCCGATCGGTAAATGCAAACCTCTCGCCACCAGCAGCCTTTCCAACCTCGGAAAAATATTCTGCCTCCAAGGGCATGATATCATTTCTGATCATGTGGCGAACCTGTTGCAATATAGGCTCGACCTTTTTGCTAATTCCTAAGTCCATAATTAAAACCCTCTCCATTTGGCAAATCTGTTGGCATGAAATGCATAATCACCAAGTAACTCCTGCGCCGCTCGTATCCGTTTCATATAAAGCCCGGCGTCCAACTCGTCAGTCATACCAATACCACCAAGCATTTGTACGGTTTCATTAGCGGCTAAAACCGCCACTTCCCCGGCTTTTGCTTTAGCCAAAGAAGCTATCATTCCTGAATGTTCCGGGTTTTTCTCAAAATCCTGACCGGCTTTTATTACCGCAGACTTTACCAATTCTAACTCGGAGTACAAATGCGCACTACGATGTTGCAGGCCTTGAAAACTACCGATCACTTGTCCGAATTGCTTGCGTTCTTTCAAGTACTCGGTTGTGGTTTCAAAACATTGACTGGCGCAGCCAAACATTTCCGCAGCCAGACCAATCCGTCCAGCGTTCATGGCTGGCTCCAGCATTGCCAAACCTGCACCTTCTTCACCGATTAAATCACCACCGGACACCTCTACATTATCAAAGGAAACTGCTGCATAATTACGCGAGTCCAGTAATTTGGTTGCACCATACGACAAACCTTTAGCAGCACCATCAACCATAAACAATGATAGGCCATTTTCTTGGCCGGCCTCACCACTACTTCGCGCCAAAACCAGAAGTCCGTCTGCATCCAAACCATCAAAAACGTAAGTTTTACTGCCATTTAAACAATAACCATTTCCTGATTTTTCTGCGACCATAGAAGTTGCAGGCGGATCATGTTTTACGCCTTCTTCCAGCGCAAGAGCAATCACCGCCTCGCCAGAAGCAATTCTTGGCAACCAATTTTCCTTTAACGTTTCAGAACCAAAGCGCAAAGCAGTTGCAGCGATTACCGAAGATGATAAAAACGGACTAGCACAAAGCGTTCTGCCCATTTCCTCCAAAATCAATGCCGCGCCGGTAAAACCAAAATCTAAACCGCCATATTGCTCTTCGACTAAGATTCCTGCCCAACCCATTTCGGCCATTTCCTGCCACAATTTACGAGAAAACCCCAAAGGGTCTTGATTGTCACGCAATGCGCGGAACTCAGTAACTGGTGACTTTTCTTGCAAAAAACCTTTTGCCGCTTCACACAACATTTCATGTTCTTCTGTATATACCAGTGCCATATCAGTTCACTTTCGGATCAGGTAGTCCAAGGATTCGCTTGGAAATTATATTTAACTGCACCTCTGATGTGCCACCTTCGATCGAGTTGCCCTTGGTGCGCAGCCACTGCCTTGGAAGTTGACCGTCATTAGAGGCTTCGCCCTCCCACTCCAGTGCCGACAAGCCCTTTGAGGCCATCATCAGCTCATACCTCCGCTTATTTAGCTCAGTACCATAATATTTTAACATTGAAGACCTAGCTCCAATACCATGACCGGCTTTAGCTTCGTCCTTGCTGCGTTCCATAGTTAATAAAAACGCCCAACCATCAAGTTCAGCCGTGGCTATTTTGCTGCGAAGTGCACTATCAACCAGTTCTCCATTCTCATTCGCCCCCAACGCAGAAACAGCTATTTCCCCGATGCCACGTCCGCCCATTGATCCGTCGCTAGAGCCACCGATCATTTCGCGTTCATGGGTAAGCAAATATTTAGCAATATCCCAACCGCGATCGAGTGTGCCAACCAATTGCTGTTTTGGAACCTTAACATCATCGAAAAAAGTCTCGCAAAATGGCGACTTGCCGGAGATCAGAGTGATCGGTTTAGTGCTTACGCCTTCGCTAGCCATATCGAACAAAATAAATGAAATGCCCAAATGTTTCTTTGCGTCGCGATTTGTACGCACCAGACAAAAAATCCAGTCCGACTGATCAGCATAAGAAGTCCAGACTTTTTGACCGTTTATCAGGTAATGGTCACCTTTGTCCTCGCATTTTGTTTGCAAACTGGCCAAATCGGAACCAGCGCCGGGTTCTGAATAGCCCTGACACCACCTTATTCCACCGCGCACTATCGGCGGCAGAAACTGTTTCTTTTGCTCTTCGGAGCCAAACTTCAGTAAAGCCGGCCCTAACATCCAAACACCAAAACTTAGCAATGCCGGACGAGCTTTTATTTTTGCCAATTCAGCTTTCAATATTTTGGCCTGCTCTTTATTTAGACCGCCGCCACCGTATTCTTTTGGCCATTCAGGAGCAGTCCAGCCCTTTGCACCCATCCTTTGCAACCAGAGCTTTTGATCCTCGCTTGCGAACACCCAGTCACGCCCACCCCAACAAGCGTCAAACTCGCTCCTCATTGGTTTACGCATTGATTGCGGGCAATTCTCTTGCAACCAATTTCTGGTTTCAATTTGAAAAGCTACTAAATCTTCCATCTCTAAATCCTGTCTCTGTCGATAACCAAACGGCAATAATTGCCAAGCCCTGTAACAGCCCCTGCAAAATCAGCAAAAGCCGGGTTTTTTGTCTGTCCGTGATAAAAGCGAAAGTAAATTTGCTGGATAATTACTGCCAGCCGCCAAATTCCATAAACATAATAAAACACAAAACCAGTCGAGTCATAGCCAGTCTTTTCCGCATAATGATCAAGTGCCTGTTGCCTTGTAAACATGCCCGGAGCCCAACTTGGCTGTTTTGCCAAAGCTCGCATTGCTTTTGGATCATTAGCCTCAGTCCAATAAGCAAGGGTATTGCCCAAATCCATCAACGGGTCGCCCAAAGCTGAAATTTCCCAATCAAGAACCGCATTTACTTGAAACGGATTTTCCCGATCAAGAATCATATTATCAATTCGAAAGTCACCATGTAGAATAGATGCTCGACCTGACTCTTTTGGCATATTATCAAGCAGCCATTTTCGCACATCTTCAAAACCATCAACATCAGGTGTCTTGGCGCGCTCAAAACGCCTGTCCCAACCGGTAATTTGCCGCTTCACATAACCCTGCGGCTTACCAAATTCGCTTAAACCTATTTTTTTAATATCCAGTTGATGTAGTTTCACCAACAAATCAAAAAACTTGTGACTTAATTTGTTTGCTTGCAGCTCGCCCCATTTTAACTCCGGCGGAAAAGAAGATTGTATCAACAACCCATCGACCCGCTCCATAACATAAAATGGCGCACCAACCACGTCTTCATCTTCACTATATAACAGGCACTTTGGCACCGGAAAATGTCCGTCCAAAGCTTTCATAATCCGGTATTCCCGCCCCATATCATGGCCAGATTTCGGTTTTGAGCCAGGCGGCGGCCTGCGTAAAACAAATGCTCGCCCAGAAAATTCCAGCAAATAAGTCAAATTCGACGCACCGGAGGGAAACTGGCTAATTGTTGGCACACCAGATACACCGTCAATTTTCCCACTTAGATATTTACCAACTCTGACAGCATCTAATTCCTCGCCAGAACGCATGTCGATAGTTGTGTTTTCGCCGCTCAAAGCAAATACCCTCCGTCAACAACAATCTCGGAGCCGGTAGTATAGCTTGAGCCATCAGAAGCCAGGTACATTACTGCGCCAACCATTTCCGATGGATCAGCCATTTTGTTCATAGGCACATTATCTTTTAGCATTGCGTTTAAGGCTTTTTCATCTTGTTTGAACACAGCAGTCATTTTGGTATCAACAAACCCCGGCAATATCGCGTTACAGCGGATGTTATCAGCGACATATTCCTTGGCAAAAGCCTTTGTCATCGACACAATGGCCGCTTTGGTAACCGAATAAACCCCTTGCCAGTGTCCGGGTTGAATAGCGTTGATCGAGGCAATATTGATGATCGAACCGCCGCCAGCTTTTTGCATTAACGGCACCGCGCCTGCGCTCAAGTAAAACGGCCCTTTTAGGTTTACGTCGATAGTTTTATCAAATGCCCATTCCGGAGTTTCCGCCATTGCCCCAAAATAAGGATTGGTTGCACCATTATTGACCAGAATATCAAGCTTTCCATACTCTTTTTCAATAGCTGCCAATACTTGCTTGATAGAATCCATTTCACCGGCATGGCAAACCATAGCACTGGCTTTCCCGCCGCTTGAAACTATTTTATCAACCACAGCCTGGCAACTATCGAGTTTTCTCGAAGTGCAGATAACCTGCGCTCCCGCGCTCGCCAAACCAAAAGCAATAGCCTCGCCAATACCCCTTGAGGCACCATTTACCAAGGCGACACGCCCAGTTAAATCAATTATGTATTTTGACAATGTTCACCCTATTCAACTTTTATTTTTCTCACTGTACCTAGAATATTCAAACGGGCAACAGGTTTATGAACAGCCATCACTTTTGGGTGTATTAGTCCTCAACGATAGAAATTTTGCCAAACACTTTGAAAACGCCAAAACCCAAACCAATGGCTGCAAATGTTACCGAAAAGAATATAATCAGGATGATTAGAGCCAACACCAATATTTCCGAGTTCCATAACAAAGTACGCAAATTGCCAATATCAAGTATTAGAATCACCGCCAATATTAATGCGCCGGCAAACTGTCCGCCCATCGCATAAAAAAATAGAACTAAAATACGGGCATTTTTTTGCTCATCAACAGCGTTTTCTTCAGCTTCTGACACTTTTTTGTCACCCATCTACTTAAAACAGTAAAGTAATCCAAAATTGTAGTTGCCAAGAATAACCAATTTCAACATATGTGAAAGCCTATGGAGTGAATAATGTCGAACTTAAATAAAACCGTTGTACTAATCACCGGCGCCTCTCGTGGACTTGGTGCTTCTATCGCTAAATCCTGTGCCACACAAGGCGCCAAGCTCCTTCTGCATTACGGCCAAAGCCAGCAGGCGATGCAAGACCTGACCTTCGAATTAGGCGATAGCGTATTAGGCACAATCAGCATGGATTTATCCAAACCGGGTGCAGGAACAGCCCTTTGGCAAGCGGCACTGGAAATCTCACCGAATATGAATGCTTTGGTTAATAATGCCGGCTGTGCCGATGAAATATCGTTCACTGACACCGATGCTAACTGGCAAGATTGCTGGTCAAAAGTAATGGCGGTAAACCTGCAAGCACCAGCTGACACTTGTAGAGCCGCCATTGCCAGTTTCAACAAAATTGGTGGCGGCCAGATCGTCAATATAGCCAGCAGAGCCGGCCAAAGAGGCGATCATCTGGACTTTGCTGCTTATGCAGCTTCAAAAGGCGCACTGCTTGCTTTGACCAGAACCATCGCCAAAGGAACCGCAAAAGACAATATTTGCGCTTATAATATTGCTCCGGGCTGGATAAATACCGAGATGGCACCAACCGATCCAGTGGTCATAGAAAAAGCAACCGCCGAAATTCCCATTGGCAGATTTGCAGAACCAAGCGAAATCGGCGATTTAACAGCGTTTTTATTATCAGGTGCTTGCGCCTCGTCAACTGGTGCGACTTTTGATGTTAATGGCGCGTCATATTTGCGTTAAAGTTTCTTATTTTTCGCCTCGAATTAGTTTACCCACCTCGATCTGGTTTTCAATTAGCTTGAGTGCGCCAACCCGCTTGCACCTAGTTTCGAGAATATCGTACACTTCCGTGCTTGATCTTGCTTTGGCTTCCATCAATAACATTACTCCGTTTTGCCCAGCCGACTCGGCAAAAAATGTAATCTCTTGTTCTTTAAGATTTCCCGCCGCTATTAACTGATTAGCTGTTACATAAGTCATTACTTTTGCTTCCATCTCTTTTTGAAGAGCAGGGTTATTGCCAGAATTCATGTCCACCATTTGCTGTATAGTCAAAGGCAACATAAATTCAGCTATACTCCGCCCTATATTGCCATAAAAGCCGCATAATTCCTGATCATCATTGGCTTTGCCAGTCGAGCCAAGCAAAGACAGAGCACCCGCCAGCAATAAAATTAAAAGCTTATTAGACACAAACACCTCCAAACATTAAACCGCCGCCGGAGTTTCATGATCTGGCTGTGGCGTATAGCCTTCACGAAACACTTCAGGATGATTTAACATGTCTGGGCCGTCAAAAAACTCACGCATAACCGGCACAATTTCACGAGCTTTCGAGACCATAAACAAATGCCCACCACCTTTTACCACATAAATTTGCGGATACTTCAAAGCCATTTTTAGCAATTTCGCATTGGCCAAAGGAACTATATTGTCGCGATCACCGGCCATTATCAAAGTAGGAATTTTCAAAAAAGGCAAAAATGGTAAACTTGACCAACCGGAAAATGCCAACATTTGGTAAAGATAACCTCGTGGATGCGGCGGCATTAAATTCAAAATATGCTTGTCAGCCTTTCCGGTCTCGTCACCGTAAAGTGTATGAAAGTTCTTTCGCATATAATCTGGATCAATATAGCGTTTTGGGTTGGTCATTTTTGACAAAGCAGACAATTTACCCGGCACCATAATTACTCCGGGCGAGGTAGCGGCCAACACCAGTTTCCCAACCCGTTTTTGATACTGAAAAGCAAATTGCTGCGCCAAAGCACCACCCCAGCTAACCCCCATCACGTCCATATGACCATAGCCATAATGATCCATTACTTTACGTGCAAGCTTGGCCATTTGCCACGGGCGATATGGTAAAATAGTTGGTTTTGAACGACCAACTCCGGGAATATCAAAGGTGACAATATCTCGTCTGGTAAACGACTCTCCCAACGGAGCTACTAGTTCAAGATTCGCCCCTATGCCATTGAAAAACAACAATGGCTTTACGTTACCCTCACCAGTACCAAGCCACCGAGCCGTGCGTATTTTATGGCCGCCGATAATCGGGTATCTAATTTCGGGGTAGCGTTTGTCGCCTAATGTCATTGGCAGATATTTCCTGTTTTACTATTACTCAAACACATAGGAGCCGGGCGCTTCCAACAATGGCGGATAAGCTTTATTACCCAACTTCACCGGAGCTTTTTTGCTCTCGCCAGAGCGTTCAGTCAACCACTTGCCCCACTCTGGCCACCAAGATCCGGCTTGTTGCTCGGCACCGGCCAGCCACTCGTCAGCATTTTCAGGCATCTTATCAGCGGTAAAATAACTGGCCTTAGGATTACCCGGAGGATTAATAAGCGATTGTATATGACCGGAGTTAGAAAGCACAAAGGTGATATTATCACTGCCCATCATGTCGGTTGTTCTGTAACAGGCTTTCCACGGGGTAATATGGTCCGTAGTTCCGGCGACAATAAACAAATCTTGTTTTACCTGCTTCATATCAAGATTATGCCCGGCAAAATCAACTCCACCCTCGGTTACAAACGGCTTTACGTGATAAATATCCAGATAATCGGAATGCAAGGCAGCCGGTAAATTAGTCGTGTCATTATTCCAAAATAGAACATCATAAGGCGGCGGATCTTCACCCAACAGATAATTATTAACCACATAATTCCAGATAAGATCGTTTGGCCGCAACCAAGCAAAGACCTTGGCCAATTCATCGCCTTCTAATATGCCTTTGCGCTTAGATGCCTTTCTGGCGATCTCTATTCCGCGTTCGGAAACAAAAACACCGACTTCGGAATCCCTGGGATTGGGATCAAGCACACAGACCTGCAAGGTAAAAGAGTTTACTCTTTTGTCTTTTTTTGCTTCCATTGCGCTAACAAAACATGATGCAGTAATTCCGCCAGAACAAGCAGCAGTAATATTGATCTTCTTTTGTCTAGTGATTTTCATCGCTGCGCTTGAGGCCTCTTCGATTGCCTCAACATATTGCGCCAGCCCCCAACCGGAGTGCTGTCTGGTCGGGTTGCGCCACGATATGACAAACAACTGAATACCTTGTGACAATAAATACTGCACAATACTTTTATCCGGCGTCAGGTCTGCCACATAAAATTTGTTGATTTGCGGAGGAATTTGCAAAAGAGGAACTTTATGAACATCAGGCGTTGTCGGTTGATATTGTATCAATTCCAGCAACTCGTTCCTAAACACTACTGCACCTTTTGATGTCGCCAGGTTTTTGCCAACCTCAAACGGGCGCGTATCAACCTGACTTGGCATGCCGCCATTAGTAGTAATATCCGTATAGGCATTTTTTAATCCGCGTAACAACGATGCTCCACCGGTTGCATAAGCCTGCTTCATTGCCGCAGGGTTGCCAATTAATGTATTGGTTGGAGCCAAGGCATCAGTAACCATGCCTAAAATGAATCTTGCTCTGGCGCGTTCCAGCTCACCCATTCGTAAATCAGCTGCCCACTCATCAACCGAATTACCCCATGCCATCCAGTATTGCAGGCCAGCACGATAAAACGGATTGGATTTCCATACAGGATCCTTAAATCGGCGATCTTTGGGGTGAGGCTCCAGCTCTGACTGGCCGCGAACAATTTTTATGGTTTCTTTGCCGAGGTTACCGATATGGCGAGCAGTAATCATTGGGCTACTTAATGTTGACCGTAACAAGCCACCGATTGCAGTTATCATCTCTTCTTTGGACAAGCCGACCAATGAACTCATCGTTGATGGATGATCCATTGCCTCTTTTCCGGCTTGCTCCGCTGATTTTTTAACCATCAATATCCCCTTTGTATATTTGACCAGATACTCTATTGGCACTTTTGAAGGTCATTAAGCAATACACTAGCTTTTCCGCATCGCCTTGTCATCTTGGCAAACAATCTATTTTCGGTACTTTTCCTATATAACCGCTAATTAACTTCCAGAGCCAATTCCAAGTTTTGCATAACCTGCGAGGCTGCACCTTTTAATAGATTATCCAGCACCACAACAATTACGCCATGGCGTTTACTTTCATTTATCGAAAACCCACCTACCCTGACCATCGGAGTATTAACCACCATTCGCACATTTGGGATTTCACTATCCACCTGAATCAGCGGTGATGATTGATAAAAACCACTAAGGGTTTCATTCACTTTCTCGACGCTTACATCATGTTTGAAGTTCATGTGAATAGTCATAGAAATGCCACGAAAAAAAGCCGCCACATGCGGAGAAAAATGCACATCTTGCTTTAGGTGAAAGCCAATTTCGCGCTCGTGAATATGGCCGCAAAGTGAATACGGCAATAAATTATCCTTCAGGTTTAAGGGATCATTTTTCGGACTTGGTGTGGCACCGGCTCCAGAATAGCCTGATACTCCAAAAACCATTGGCGCACCCTCAAGCAAATGCCGCAACGGGTACAGTGCCAATTGCGCCGCAGTAGCGTAACAACCGGGGTTGGAGATACGTTTTGCACCTAACAGACGATCTTTGTTGATTTCGGCCAGTCCATAAACCCAATCATCATCAAACCGGTAATCAGCACTTATATCCAGCACACAAATATCCCGTCCGCTAGCCTCGATAGCTTTAACCCAGTACTTAGCCTTACCATTAGGTAAAGCCAGCACCAAAGCATCTATATCTTGGTGTTGATCCAGCTGTTCCGGCTGTAATGAAATAAACTCCAGAGCGGTACCGGATATTGGTGAACCGGCTTTGCTAGATGATGAAGCAAATACCAGTTGCATTGCATCATGCTCAACAAGCAAGCGGATCAATTCGCCGCCAACATATCCACGCCCGCCAATAAGACCTATGCGCAGTTTACTCATGATTGATCGCTCACAAAACTATCGGGCAAATCAGCAATATGTTGCAAATGTTGCTGTAAGTCAGGCCACTTAACATCACCGATCCAAAACACTTGCCAATCGCCGATCTTGACGTTTCCATCAGCTTCTGAAAAATAAAACTGGTTGACCGGATTGCCAACTCGCGAGCGCCAAAACAAATTAGGCGCAAATGTCCGTAGATCTCGCCAAACAGCTGCCCCGAGACCTTCACCACGCGCGTCGTCAAGAACTGCAAATTTATCAAGATATAATTGTCCGTTTTGCTTGACCACCAAAGCCAAAGCCCGATTACTATCGCTGGTGATTGCAAATTCGAAATCTATATTATCCCAATAGCTTGCGCCTAAGTCCCGCTCAAACGCGCGCTCAATAAGTTTTTCAGTTAGAGATAAATCAAGTTTTGATATTTCACGGCAAATTTCAATATTTTCACCCTTACGGATCAAAGTTCCCGAACCGCTATGGGTGAATAATTCCTTGATCAACATATCCGGACGGGTTATCGCCGCCGAAGTCGTTAATGGTAATTCAGTCAACATATCATTGATCTGTTGCAGTTTTAGTTTCATGCCGCCGACTAACCAGTCTTGGCGCATCATGGTTTCATATTCACTTTTTAGATGAACCACCGAGATACGTTGATTATTCTCGTCGAGTATTGCGCCGGTCGGGGTAAGAAAAATAATTTTCTGTGGCCTTAAGCCAATCGCTAATTCACGCACCAAAGCATCGGCATTGACATTTACTTCACGACCGTCATTGCCAATCGCAACACTGGTCAATATTGGCAATTCACCACGCTTGGTTATTGCATCTATTGCCGCAAAATCAATACTTGTCGGGCTTCCCACCCTTCCGAACTTCTCCTCATCAAGCAATTTTGCAACCACATTTGTCGCCGGATAAAAGCAGGCTTTGGCACCATTTGCATTAAGTGCTGAAATAAATCGCAAGCTAGTCTCACGCAAAGCAGAAGCTATTACCGGCATTGCCTGATCACTTGTTACCCGCAAACCGTCTAAGCGTGGAGTTTCAATGTCTGCTAATCGCAAAGCATCGTCGATCTGCTGCCCACCGCCGTGGACAATTACCGGACACAGCCCAAGTTTCTGCAAAAAAGCCAAAGCCGAACAAATCGTTGGCAATTCATAATGCAAGGTTCCGCCACCAATTTTAATGACCGCAAACCGGCTACGCTCCAGTTTTCCGAACTGCTTTAACCAAGCGCGCACCTCACGGCCTTCGGTCATGGCTCCGAGCAATTCACGAACCACTTGCCTAGTTTCGTGAGAGTTGTTCTGTTGCTTAGTCATTTAACTCGAACACCTTGGTAAATACTGAATGCGCCTTTAATAACTGCTCATAACTCACCCATTCATCGACAGCATGGGCTTGTGCTATATCTCCGGGGCCAAATACAAATGCCGGAACTCCTGCTTCGGTAAACAGCGCCGCCTCTGTCCAAAAATTCACCGGATATCCTGATACAATACCCAATTTTTTGGCCAACGCTTCGGCTATAGCCAACTCGTTCGCTGACATGTTTAGTGCCGGACTGCCGTAAGTCGCTTCAAACTTGGTAAAATGATCTTCTGGCACCAAGGCTTTTAGTTCTGCCGCCACGGTTTCCAATACAAAATTCGGGCCGGGCCTAATTCCGAAATTCAACTGACACTCAGGGGCGCAGATATTTGGCTTGATGCCACCTTCTATGTGACCGGTATTAAAACAGATACCCGGCAACACACCGCCGCCTTGGCGTTTCTCGTCGGCATATTTAACTGCTGCCGCTATCCAATTGGCTGCCCTGTGAATAGCTGATGCTTCTAGTGCGTCCCATTGCGAGGAGTGCATGCTGGTACCGGCAAAGCTAACTTCAAATGCTCCTAACCCGCGATGGGAAAATATTGCTTGTGAATTGGTTGGCTCACAAACTATCACTTGGGAAAAACTATGATCCTGCGAAGCAAAATCTTCGACACACTTGCCTTTGCCGTTTTCTTCGTCGGTGGTGAACAATAATGCAAAATCATGATCCTGTGCCTGCGCCGCAATAATCGCAGCAGCAGCAGCACCTTTAATGTCACAAGCACCAAGGCCATAAACCCGATCTTCGGTACGGTGCAGATCAAACGGCGAATTAGTCCAGCCATCGGCACATGGAACTGTATCAACATGTACGTTGATCAATGTCTTTGGACGACCCCGTTGTAACAATATCTGCACACATCCCTCACCCAAATCGGTAACCCGCAGGTCAGCATCGGCAAAGCCGCTGCTAAGCACCGAAACGATCGGGTGCGAAGCGTCCATATCGCGCGGAGGATTACGGGTATCGACTGCTACCAGCTTTTCCAGGCGATCCAAAATGAGCTCAAGTGTTTCATTCATGATAAAATCCAGTCTGTTGCAAATAGTTTTGACTGATGGCGACAATTGTTTCAATGTAAAACTTGCAATCAACTTCATTTACTTGCACAAAAAAGCCAAATTTCAACATCACACCTATTAGACAAGGAACGATTTTGGCCAAACTTTATTTTAGTTATGCAGCGATGAACGCTGGAAAATCCACTGTATTACTACAAGCCTCATATAACTATCAGGAACGCGGTATGCGGACTTTGATTCTTACCGCAAAGCTCGATAACCTTTCGGGCAGTGGTCGGGTTGCTTCTCGAATCGGTGTTCATGCAGATGCGGATACCTTTTGTCCGAAAACCGATCTGTTATCTTTATTACAAGAAGCTATCCAAAAACAGCCATTACATTGCGTACTGATTGATGAAGCGCAATTCCTAACCGAGCAACAAGTATGGGATTTAGCCAAAGCGGTTGATGATTTAAATATTCCGGTTATGTGTTATGGCCTACGCACTGACTTTCAAGGTAAACTGTTTCCCGGCAGCGCCGCATTATTGAGCATTGCTGATACCTTGCGAGAGATCAGAACTATTTGCTGGTGCGGGAAAAAAGCAACTATGGTGTTGCGACTTGATGAACACGGTAAACCGATTGAACATGGTGAGCAGGTACATATCGGCGGTAATGAGAGTTACACTTCGTTATGCCGCAATCATTGGTCGGACAGAGAGGTAAGGTAACGGGAATGCATAGCATCAAACGGCGCAAAACAAATCACGGGAAATTTTGGCTCTTTGTAGTAATTGCCAGTGCTTTTGCCATTCCAGCAATGGCCGATTGCACCAGCATGAATTTTATAGGAACTTCCAAAATTGATGCACTAAACAAATCAATAGCAAGCTATGACCAACTGGCTTTGGAGTATAATCAAAGAATAAAAATTTCTGATACCGCCTTTACTAACAAAACTGATTTAGACAAGCCTTGGAGTGACGTTCTAACATCTCGCAACCAACTGATCGAAGCTGGCGAGAAGACTAAAACAGCACTTGGCGGTTTATTCGAGTTCAACAAGAATTTTATCTCTATGGGCTGTATGCAATCGGATATTGCCGCCATCGAAACTGAATACAAACAATCCGTTGCCAGGCTTGATAATAGCCAACAGATACTCTCGCAAGTACCTGTTGACTGGCGTATTAGATACCAAAAGGCTATTTCCTGTGAGAAATTAAACTCACAGGCCAAAGCAGCCGACACCCGTGGCCGCAACTGGTCTGAGAAGTATGATAATCTGATTACCGAATTTGAAGCCGCAATCCGGCAATTAGCGGCAACTCCGGTTTCCGACCCGGCCTATACAGATTTACGCCAGAAGGTAATACAGCAAAAAAAGCTAGCAATACCCGGAGTTAACGGTTATCCGCCGCGGCTATTAGACATTTACAATGCAACCATAAAGCTACAACAAGCAGGTTGCATCGCACTTAACCCTGAGGAATTAACCAGCTATCAAACGCGGCATCAGGTAATCATGGCAGAAATACGCGCCAAGCAAGCACAAATGCAAAATGTCGAGCAAGTTTTCCCAGCCAAAAACGCTGTGCCACTAACAGAGCCGAAAACCACTGTCATACCACAACTTAGAACATCGCCTGAACCAACAGTGGCAGCACCCGCCACCCCTATGGCTGATATTCATCTACGTAATCGAAGTGGCGGTATTTTGTGCCTTTACGTTGCGAAAACCAAACAAATGGCCTGTGATTTTATGCCAAACACATTACGCAAGATCAAAGCCGATACAGTAACCGCTTTTGGTGGTGGATATTGGGCAAAAAACGGGAAATACATGGGAATGAAAGTCTGTCGCAAAATACTTCCCGGCAATACAGTTGTACAGGTCACCAGAGGTCTTGACCCTGACTGCCAAGCAACACAGTAATTTAACCAGATTTAGAAATGCAAGATTAAATCATTTGAGCTTCTCGAAAAATGCCTGATACATTCTGAACCCCGTGACTTTTCCACGTTTTATAACGTATCTAACAGATACGTCTGGAACAAACGTTCTTACCTTTGGAACGAACACAACATGCATTGCATTGCGGTCTTTGTGCCCTGTTGCCATTGCATCCAGTTCACCCAAAGTGAATTTATATTGATCTGCGCCGATTAGCTCTACGCGAACATTGCCAATCAGCGGGTTATAGAACGTCCCGGCATAACTGGGTTTATCTAGTGATAAATTCATTTCTTCAACGGGTTCTTTTTCATTTGCCTTGTTTTGCAAAACCTTGGTAACGCCACTTACTAGGCTTTGCACGCGCGGTTTTACAAGTGCATCTGGATCGCCTTTATCGAGCAAAATACTGTAGGCGATATCTGCAATTGTGTTGGCCATGGCATCGCTGACCCAGCTTTCATTATTGAGGATAACAAGGCCAATATTGCGTTTGGGAATAAAAGATAAGTGTGCGTGCGTTCCTGCAATGTCGCCAAAATGATGAAGCATTACCTGGTCTTTATAGGGGCCTATAAACCAGCCCCAAGCATAACCGTCTCGACCAAAATCACGATATTTGCGATATTTGGAATTATTAGTCGCCAGTTGTTGCTGAGATTTCTCTATCACGGCACGGGGAAAAACCTGTTTGCCATCAACCATGCCATTATTCAGCTCGGCGATCAGAAATCGCGCCACATCCCTTGCTGTTGAAACCATGCCGCCGGCGGCATGCATGGTGCTGTCCTTTTTCTGAAAAGACAACGCTTCCTTGGGGTTCTCGCTGAAAAAAGAATAGGGCAGCGCAACCTCAATGCCCTTCATTTTTATTTCGCTCATATAAGCAGAAGTGCTGCTCATATTCAGGGGATCAAAGACAAGTTCTGCCAAGGTCTTTTGCCAGTCTTGCTTGTAAGTATCCTCAACCCAAACACTGGCTACATTATAACCAAGATTGGTGTAAACAAATTTGCCCAGCTTGCCTTTGTTACGAGACACAATGGCTGCCACAGATTTACGGCGCCGCGCTTTATCGTGTAATCCAAAATAGGCCAAATTTGCCACGAAAAGTGGATTTTTAATGCCAGCCGTATGAGACATTAAATTCTGCAACTGTACCTTTTTCGGCTTAAATCTCCTGAACTTAATGTCTGGAAACATCTCTGCCATAGTGGTCGTGTCTTTGATGTCTCCTTTATGTTCCATCAATAGCATTGATAATGCAAAAAACGGTTTTGTGGTCGATGCGATATAAAAGGCCGTATCGGCATCCACCGGTTTCTTGGCTTGAATATCCGCAAAACCGAAATAGCCTTCATAGATAATTTTACCATTTTTTACGATTGCAATGGCGGTTCCGGACGGCATATCCGTACCTTTTTTCACCTGCTCAACATAGTCATCTATGGCTGAGAAATCTTCTTTGGCAAAAACTGCATTAGTGCAAAAAAATAGGATTGTTATCAGAACGAAAAATTTCATATTAAACTTCCCCACTAAGCACAAAACTTATGTTTTGATATTTGATTTTGCCTGTTGGTATTGGGTTATCAATTCTGCAATTCTATCCCCTGCCGAAACAATCTTGTTCACGGCCCCAATGCCCTGACCGCACCCCCAAATGTCTTTCCATGCTTTGGCATCACTTTTCCCGCCAGAGCCAAAATTCATCGCATTTGGATCGCTAACCGGCAAATTGAACGGATCAAGGCCGGACTTGGCAATCGACGGAGCCAGATAATTACCATGAATACCTGTAAACAGGTTGGAATTGACAACATCCGAGCCATCACTATCGACCACCATTTGCTTGTAATCATCGACCGCTCTGGCTTCAGTCGTTGCAATAAACATAGAGCCGGCATAGGCCATGTCTGCCCCCATTATTTGCGCTGCCAATATTGCCTGTCCAGTGGCAATACAACCAGATAACAATAACGGCCCGTCAAACCATTTTCGAATATCCTGCAACAAGGCAAATGGCGATAATGGCCCAGCATGACCTCCTGCTCCGGCGGCAACTGCGATCAGACCATCGGCACCTTTTTCTATGGCTTTGTGGGCAAAACGGTTATTGATAATGTCGTGCAAAACAATTCCACCATACGAATGCACGGCTTCAAATACCTCGACCCGGGCGCCTAATGAAGTGATCACAATCGGAACTTCATGCTTTACGCAAAGCTCGACATCTTGCTCAAGTCTGGCGTTCGAGCGATGAACTATCTGGTTAACCGCAAATGGCGCCGAAAGTTGATCGGGGTTGGCCTTATCCCAAGCGGCCAGCTCTTCACGAATTTGCACCAGCCATTCGTCTAACTGCTCTATCGGACGGGCATTTAACGACGGGAAAGAGCCGATAACTCCTGCTTTACACTGGGCAATTACTAATTCCGGCCCCGAAAGGATAAACATTGGCGCACCGATTAAAGGTAACCGTAAATTATTTTGTAAAATAGCAGGTAAGGTCATGAAAACTCCGTCATTATCATTTATTTCGAATATTGACGGGTTTTAACCAGAAGACCACAAAAAAATGCCCCGAACTACTTCAGGGCATTTTTCAATTGGATTTAGACACTAATTATTCTGCACCATTAGCAACTTCACTTAGAGCTGTTTTAATTGCTCCTGGAGCCGATGATATTTTCATAAATGTTCCCATGGTCAAAGACGGGTAACTTTGCGCAATACGAAATCTTGCTCCCAGCATATAAACATCGCCACCTGAAACTAATAATTCATAGGGAAAATGCGCCGTGGAGCGAATTGGAGCTATATCGACAGTTGCCATTACATGAGCATCGCCGCCATCACCGGCCTCTGCCCCAAGCCCGACACCGAACAATGTCTCATCCTTACCGGACAGATCAACCCGATACACTTTCGACACCCCTAATTTACCTTGAGCTAGACCTGCTTCAACCGCAGCTATTGCAGCATCATGGCTGTCATAACTTTCCAGCTTCATGTGGCCGCCAAAGCCCGGCATACCAAATTTATAACGATAACTACGTAGTTTTTTTGCCGTTAGTCCTTGTTTGGCACCAAACTCGCCTTGATTTCCCAAGGCAGTAGTCAAAGCAGATTTCACTCCTGATAGATCAGAGCTCATTTGATATATATTCGACATATAAGTCGGGTTATTATAAGCGATCTGCCGCTTTCCGTCGACGTCGGTTATGGACACCCTAATAGCTGCGCCATAACCGCCAAAATCTGACTGGCTGACTGCTGATTTAAGACCGTCACTGGTAACAGCAATTACTTGCGCGCCGGCATAAGGGCTATATTCGCCGACGATTTCAAATCCGGCACCGGTTAAAGCGCCTTGAACGTCGGCTGTGTCTGATGAGCCTTGAATATACGGCATCATGGTTTCTTCTGCTTTGGCGGCAAAAGCCGTCAACAACATAAAACTAGCCAAAAAAGTTCCAGAAATAGAAATTATTTTCATTATCACATCCTCCCATGCGTTATCTCTAATATAAGATAACGCTAATACGGAGGAAAAAGCAAATCGCTAGAGCCAGAAAGTATTACCGCAAAATAGATTTGCCAGCAAAAACCGCCATATCACTAAGTTCTTCTTCGATACGCAGCAGTTGATTATATTTCGCTAAACGGTCTGATCTTGCCAGCGATCCAGTTTTAATTTGTCCGCAATTGGTGGCAACTGCCAGATCAGCAATGGTTGTATCTTCGGTTTCACCGGAACGATGCGACATGACAGACGTGTATTTGGCACGGTGTGCCATTTCCACCGCATCAAGGGTTTCCGACAAGGTTCCGATCTGGTTGACTTTGATCAAGATTGAATTAGCCACACCGCGATTGATGCCGTCTTGTAGTCGTTTCGGATTGGTAACAAACAAATCATCGCCAACCAATTGCACTTTGTTGCCCATTTTTTGTGTTTGTAATTTCCAACCGTCCCAATCGTCCTCGTCCAAGCCGTCTTCGATTGAAAAAATAGGAAACTTGTCACAAAGTTTTTGCAAATAATCGACCATGCCAGCAGAATCAAAGCGCGCGCCCTCGCCTTTAAGATCGTAAACCCCATCAGAATAAAATTCCGAAGCCGCACAATCCAAAGCAAATACAAAATCATCACCCAGACGATAACCAGCCTGTGATATTGACTGATCCAAAAATTCCAAAGCTTTTTCTGCCGAGCCAATGTCCGGTGCAAAACCGCCCTCATCACCAACATTGGTGTTTAGGCCAGCTGCTTGTAGTTTTGATTTTAAGGCGTGAAACACTTCGGTTCCCATGCGTAAAGCATCGGCAAAGGTATCAGCACCAACCGGCATTATCATAAACTCTTGGATATCGATCGGATTGTCAGCATGTTCGCCGCCATTGATCACATTCATCATCGGCACCGGCAATGTTCTGGCATTAACCCCGCCAACATAACGATAAAGCGACAAACCTTGCGCCAATGCCCCAGCCTTGGCCACGGCCAGAGACACGCCAAGAATAGCATTTGCTCCGAGACGGGATTTATTCACCGTTCCGTCAAGATCAATCAGAATTTGATCTATTCTACGTTGATCCAGCGCGTCCATACCAGACAGAGCATCGAAAATTTCACCATCAACATTGGCAACAGCTTTTTGTACGCCTTTGCCGCCATAACGATTGCCACCATCGCGTAATTCGGCTGCTTCATGCGCGCCAGTAGAGGCACCCGATGGCACTATTGCGCGGCCCATGGCTCCGCACTCAAGCAATATGTCGACCTCAACAGTCGGGTTACCCCGGCTATCAAGAACTTCTCTGGCGTGGATGTCTATGATTGCGGTCATTTTCTGCTCCTGATGCAAGAATTTAATTTATGGATACATAATTTTCTTGGTTCCATCAACTTATCCAAAAATAATTTTAGTGTCGCATTTGCTTGCCACAAAACCGGTGCCCACTTTTGTTGGCAAATGCTTGTTCCCACTTTTTGGGTCGATGGATACAAACAATAAACGCCGCTTTGGGAAACCCAAAACGGCGTAAATAATTAATTCAGCAACATAGGTCTAGTTAATCGTCACTAGGCTCTAAAATTTGCTTGCCACGATACATGCCGGTTTTAAGGTCGATATGATGCGGACGACGTAATTCGCCGGAATTTGCATCTTCGATATAAGTTGCAGCAGCCAAACGATCATGACTACGACGCATTCCACGACGAGAGCGGGTGATTTTACTTTTTGGTACGGCCATTGAACCTGTCCTGATATATATTGTTAATGACTGATTCAGTCACATATTTGACGCGCAAATAGCTTATTCTAATGCACTTCGCAAGGGGCAATTTTTGTTTTCCAGCAACTTATCTAAAAAACCGCCCTCAAGAACTAAGCTCTAGCATTGCGATAGGGCAACTAAAGTTTCCCACCTTTTGGGTCGATGCGTGCGACATTTTGGTAAAGGGGGTGCAATTATCGAATTTTTGTGCTATACAATCAGCTTACGGTCGTCCCCTTCTGACGCACGATCGCAAACGACTAGATATATAGCTATAAAGGGTCGTGGCGGTTCAGGTACGGACGACCGTCTCTTTGTCAGCAGTTATTTCTTTGTAAAATATGCCTTACTGCCCCGTCCGTCATCACACGATTTATCCTTCGACAGGCTCAGGATGAGGCGGGTGATACAGTTTTCTTAATTGCGATTCTTTAAGCCCCTCACCATAGGTCAAAATTGAGCGTTAATAAATTTAGATTGTACCCCTCACCCCAACCCTCTCCCATAAGGAGAGGGAGTCCAATTGCCCGATATGAAATAAGCTTTTGTCCTCCCACCGCTTGCGGGGGAGGTGGCGGCGAAGCCGACGGAGGGGGCTATAGCAAAAACTTGTTAGCGGCATCAAAATTCTCTACCATTACTCCTGCCACAAAGTGCAAGGATGGATACCGGCTTTCGCCGGCATGACGGCATTTTGGTATTTGACCGCGAGGAAAAACAATAAGGGTGCGCAATAGGGTCAGGTGACTCTTAGAGGTTACCATTAACTGACCCTGAACTGGCAAACAAAAGTAATATTTGATACCTCAAGCAACCCTTATCGACCCTTGTTCACCCTTGTTCACCCTTAAACACCGGGGATAAGTTCCAACCATGCCCGCCCAAATCCCATTTGGTATAATGGTGTTGCAGATGGCTTTAATTCGCCAATTTGCGGCTGTTTGATATTGTGAATACGTTATAAGCCCAATGAAATGTGGGTTTTGCCTAAGGCTAGAAAACAGGAAATGCTATGAACAATGGTTTTCCTGCTGAGCCTTTTTAAGATTTATCCGTTGAGGAAATCGTCGAAATACTAAAAACTTTTTATTTACAACTAACTTTACCAGTAAATACAAACCTATTGCGGCTTCAAAGTCAGAGTTTGGCTGTTTGGCGGTGGGGAAAGCTCCGTCCAGTCAGAACGTATCTCGAAAAACTCGCCATCTGCCCAAGCCTGTAATAAATCACTGTAATGCGGCGACATAACATTACCCGATTGCCCAGGTGCATGCATGAAAAGCGAGCTATCAATGTCTGAAAAATCATAAATAGCGCGCATGCTTGCGCCCCACAAAACATCAAAATTACCGGAATTATAATCAGTATGGGCAACATTGATCGTCGAAGCATCACCACCAACAGGAACTTTGACGCTAAAGAACCTGCCCAGCGGAGTGTTATCGAACAATGGATGAGCGAATTTTGCCTGATGTCTTTCGCCCCATTGCAACTGTTGTATCGCTGATTTGGAAGTATCGGCTAATTGCTGAGCCACTTGGTCAAGTGATATACCGGCTACTTGTTGGCAACTCTCCATCTCATTGGTTCTAATATCATCGCACCAAGCAGCATATTGCCCAGCAAATACGCCATCGACAAATTCTCGACGCGCCGCCCAGAACTGCTCGAAATCATCGCCAAGGTCATCGGAGTATAATCCTTTGGTGAAATTGCGCATCCACATAGAGTAAATCAGCCCTTCAGGACGATCAGCGGCAAGGTTACCGTCCCAACCGCCCAGCAATAGCCGCAATTCCTTACCTGCGGAAGTTTGTGGTTCTGAGGAAGCAATCAATGGAATCGCCAGACGAGCAAGATCAGACACTGTGTCCATCTGCATACGTGAAAACGAGCGCTTATCGTGTAACTCGGTTTGCTCTATCAATTCAACAATCCGCCTCACTCGATGAAAACCATACCAAGAAGAAGTAATAAAATGCGGATAGCTGTCTGGAACAATCTTGTTATTCGCCGAAGCGTAATATTGCCGCTCTGAATTACTTGAAACCGGAAGCTCGTCAAACGGTATCTCACTGATCCAATTACCGGATTCGTCGCGCACCGGAACTCTGGCCGGGGCAATGAAACCGATATTATCATTGGCATCAGCAAACACCATGTTTTGCTGTGGCATTTTATAACTTTGCAAACCGGCAACAAAATCGGGAAAAGTTTCCGCATCCATTAAAGCGACACCCAGCTCTCCCGTAGTGTCGTCCCAGTCATCAAGCGTACTTTGGATAACCACCACTTCACCGTCCTTGGCCATATCACCCAGATCAAACCAGTTTGGATCAAGCACCGGCCCTTGCTCATTGCGCGAGATAGTAATTGGTAAATCCTTTCCCCAACGAACCTTGATCAAACTTTTAGTGTCAGTAGTCACGACATCAGACTTGTCATAAACGAACAAATCCGAAGTATCCGGCCCGGTATTGGTAAAGCCCCAAGCAGCAGTGGCATTGCGCCCCAAGGTAACAAATGGTGTGCCGGGAATGGTCGCCCCCAACATCATCGCATCGTGCATTTGCATTCGGGCAAAATACCAAACGCCCGGCGTACTGAGCAGTAAGTGCGGATCATTAGCCAACAGAGGTTTACCACTAGCCGTCAGGCCGCCAGAAACAACCCAGTTATTGGAGCCTTTTGGCGGCTCACCACCGACTGCAGAATAATCAGGTTCATCAGTAACCGGCATGCTATCTTGAGATAACCCAAGGTCGTTCTCGCTCAAAGTAACAGGTGCATCATCAGGATAAGGAGCAAGAAATTGCGCGGCTTTCTCTTTGCCAATAATTTCCAACAATTTGGCCAGTTTCGGCTCTTGCAAAGCATCACCTGACAGACCAAATGCCATCATTTTAAGAACAGCGGCACTATCCTGAGCCCGCCATGGTTCTGGTCTTGTCATCAACAACGTATATTCCGGTGGAGGTACATAACCCTTGGCCGCAATGATCGAATTAACCCCTTTGGCATAAGCCTGAAACGCGTCTTGTGTCTTACGATTAAAGTGCTTGAATGATTCATCAGCAGCTTCCCCCAAACCCAACACCCGCATCTGCACATCGGTGCGCAAAGTCAACGAACCGACCAATTCTGATAATCGTCCATGCGCAGCGCGGCGCGAAAGATCCATCTGGAACATACGATCCTGGGCATGAGCCACCCCCATGGTGAAAAATAAATCATGGTTCGAGGAAGCAAAGATATGTGCAATTCCATACTTATCACGAACAATACTAGTTTCAGATTGCAATCCTGATAACTGCATTTCACCGGAAGTTTGCGGTAGCGATTGCCCGAATCGCAAATAAATATAACCACCAGTAACGATTGCCAGCACCACTAATACTAATAAAACTCGCGCCAACCACTTTAACAAGGTTTTCATATGTCCAAAATCTCCCTAATTAATAAACTAGCAAATGTTTGGAGAAATGAATATGGCTGATTTGGCATTTTTGGGATTGGGCACCATGGGATTTCCCATGGCGGGGCATCTAGTTATAGCTGGTCATACGGTTACGGTATGGAACCGGACAACGAATGTAGCCAAAAACTGGGGGAAAGCCCATGTTGGAATTGTTGCAGAAAACCCTTCGCAAGCAGTTGAAAATGCACAAATAGTATTT
>JAESTZ010000095.1 GCA_016763315.1 Robiginitomaculum sp. | reverse complement strand
TTGCCAAGACCGATTGCCAAGGTTAGTTCAGCTTCATACAAGTGCATTACCAAATTTAGGAGAACAAAGGTCATTACAATGCAAAGTTTTCATCCGCCAAACCGTGTTTTGATGGGGCCAGGCCCCTCCGATGTGCCATCACGGGTTCTAAAAGCGATGGCACAACCGACCATTGGCCATCTTGATCCGGCATTTGTTGGTATGATGGACGAGATCAAAACCATGTTACGACAAGCATTTTGCACTGATAACGCCATGACATTTGCAGTTTCCGCACCGGGATCGGCTGGAATGGAATGTTGCTTTGCCAATTTGGTCGAGCCGGGTGATCAGGTGATTGTCTGTATCAACGGCGTATTTGGTGGCCGGATGAAGGAAAATGTCGAGCGCATGGGCGGAACCGCCATTGTAGTCGAGGATAAATGGGGCAAACCGGTTAGCTTGGACAAAGTCGAAGCGGCATTTGCGGCCAACCCAAAGGCAAAATTATTAGCTTTTGTGCATGCCGAAACCTCGACCGGAGTGCGTTCAGATGCCAAGGCGTTATGCGCCCTTGCCCGCAAAAATGGAGCATTGTCACTGGTTGATGCAGTGACTTCTTTGGGCGGGATCGAGTTGCTGGTAGACGAATGGGGAATTGATGCAATTTATTCCGGCACGCAAAAATGCCTGTCATGTCCACCGGGATTATCGCCGGTTAGTTTTTCATCTGCCGCCGCCGATAAAATCCTTGGCCGCAAAAGCAAAGTCCGCTCATGGTTCTTGGATTTGTCATTGGTAATGGCATATTGGCAAGGTGATGGTGCCAGAACCTATCACCATACCGCACCGGTAAACGCCATGTATGGCTTGCACGAGGCTTTGGTGATGTTGCACGAAGAAGGCTTGCAAAATGCTTGGGCGCGACACGCAAGCATGCATCAACGCTTAAAAGCCGGATTGGAAAAACTTGGCTTGGAATTTGTGGTCGAGGAACAATATCGCCTGCCGCAATTAAACGCAGTAAAATTTCCAGCCTCCGTCACCGATGAGGCCAGCATCCGTAAGGACTTATTGCTAAAACATAACCTTGAAATCGGCGCCGGCCTTGGCGCGCTTGCCGGTAAGGTTTGGCGCATTGGCTTAATGGGAGCCAGCGCGTCTGAAGCTAATATCGAAAAATGTTTAGGCGCACTGGAACAGGTTTAGCAAACTAGGGTATACCGTGATTCACCGCCAGACGGGGTTTTAGGTCTCACCATAAGGGGCATCTACAAACCGTGCGGGGCAACCATACCATGGGCGCGATTATACTCTAACCCTTTTATTTTTCATCGTTTCGAATAAAAATGGGGTGTTCGTACGCAAGAACATCAACTACATCATTTAAAGATATAATCATAAAATGACTAATTTCTGCTGATAACCTGTGGTAGCGAGGATTTGTTGTTTTTTGGTAGACAGATTGTGCGGCAGCCCATTTTAAAAACTTGGAATTTTTAATTTCGTATATGCCGAATTCTGGATATCCCATATCGTCTAAAAGAATCCTTATGTCGCCTTCGTCGAAATTTCTATAACCATACGGATACTCAAATAATATTTGATGCTTTTCTTTTTGAGACCCATGCCTTTGAACAAATAAAGACAGCCCTTTTTCATCATCAACCAACTTGGTAACATCAAATTTTACAAGTTGTTCCGGTGCAGATGGCACTTTCTTCAACCCAATCTCCCATTTCATTTTGACGCGATATAAAAAATCTTCAATTATCTCGTCTAAACGGTTGAGAGCTGTCCATAACCCGAATAAGGCCAAAGAAAGTATACCCCACATAAAGTAATCATTTGATGGAGTGTACCTAAACAGAGTGAGTAACACGAATGCGGTCAGTATAACGGTAGCAATACCAGCTCTAATAATCGCAGGTAAGAAAACTGAGAGGAAAAATGCAATTACTTCTTTTCTAACACTCTTCTTTTTGTTTGGCCGGCTTTTCTTTTTCAACATAAGTTTCAATCAAAGTTTTAGTCATCAATCTTTTTTATAGTATTGATTGCGTCACCCGCAGCGTCAACTACACTACTACTGTTATCCCGGATAGTTTTTGTGTAAGTCTGCAACGGAGTAAGCCATGAAGAAATCTCATATAACGTTACTTGCGCTGATTGCGTTCATCATTGGTATCTTTGCTGTTGAGCCTCTGAATATCATCTACCAAATATTTAGGAGCGAGGCTGCAACAAATTGCGTAAGCAAACGAATATGCGTAGGTGAAAAATCAAGTGTAATTTTTGGTCTTTACGAAATAGACTCGATTGGAGGTCTCACTTCAATATTTTGCGGAAAACCATACGATAAAGGCAATATCGAATATATTTTTCTAAGTGGTATTCTTGACGGTGTAACATGCGAAAGACCACGATATTCATTGTTATTCAGCACGGGTACCACACGAACAAAGGTTACAATCAAAGAAAATGTAATCATTAAAATAACTCAAGGCCCGTTGCATACATTGGACTTTTGATCTTAATTTCCTCTTTGCTGTTAGTCTATCAAATGTTCAGCAATCCATTGCCCTAATGTTTCTTCTGAAACCGCGCCGGATGCTAATTGCATAAACATTTCATATTTTTCAAATGATGAAGCTTGTAATTTTACATTATTCAGGTTCAGGAAAAGCTGACAGACGACAAAGGCTGTACGTTTATTACCATCTATAAACGGATGGTTCAGGGTTAAACCATACGCATATCTGGCGGCCATTGCTGAAAGTTGCGGCGTTGGATCTGCGTAATGAAACAGGTTTTTGGGTTTGTTCAAGGCTGATTGAAGAAGCCCTAAATCACGCAGACCATCTTGACCTCCGTGTTCGGCCAGTTGCCGCCGGTGAATGGCCAGAACAACATCATCGCGTACCCAAACTGGTTCTGACACGTTTATTTTGCCAGTTTTTTAAGAACGTCACGGTCTTGGCGCATAATGGTTTCTGCCGCTTGCATTTGGCTCACAAAGTCTGGATCATAAGGCGTAAGCTCTATGCCACCGGGGGTCTCGACTGCAAATAATTTATCGCCTTTTTGGACGCGCAATTTAGACATCACGCTTTTGGGTAAAACAATGCCCGCTGAATTGCCGATTGTAGTTATTTTTAGCTCTGTCATCAAAACGCTCCGATTATGTATGAGTTATAACATAAGTTATAACTAAAATGCAAGTTTATACCAGAATATAGCGAGCTCAAACAATATGTCCCAATAATCGTAAGCGGCTGACCCCGCCATCAGGAATGATGTTCAGGCGCACATGCGATACTGCTTGAGAATTGCTCAGCTTAAAGTGATGTTCGGTGTCAGCCTCGCATTTTTGTTGCTCGATCAGAATCGGCCAGTCTTGTGCCTGTTGTAAAATTTCCTCGTCGCTCAAACCTTGGCACATCGTGCCTTGCAAGAAGAAACGATCGGGATAATTACCCTTGAAATGTTTGGTATCAAGCAATATTTCCTCGATCACACCGGGGTGTGCCAAGGCCAAAACCGCCCAATCATGACCGGGTTCACGACGGCGGCGGGTTTCCCAGCCATCGCCCATATTGATGCCTTTTCCCGGCGCAATCAGATTTTCCGGTACTCCAAAATGTTGGTTATTGCAACCAAGCGGCCGCCCACCTAATTCCAATGCCGCAAGGTCAATTTGTTTATTTTTGTCAAAATCTGACCAGTCGCGGGCAATTCTGCCATAAGCCCGCAATCTGGCCACTCCGCCATCAGGGTAAATATGTAAACGTAAATGCGAAAACGAGCCGGAATTTTCAGTTTTCAAGACAATATTGCTATCGCCCTGTAACTCGACCTTGGAGATAATATTTGTCCATTTTTGGTTTTCCGGCGGAATATCGCCATCATATAAACAGGCCTCGACACTGGCCGCCGGTGGAAAATTTCCGGTAAAATGACTGGTATCTACTTCTATTTGTTCGACAGTTCCGGGACTGCCCAGTTTTATAGTGCAATGGTCATGGCCAGACACCCGCTTACGCCGGCTTTCCCAGCCGTCCATCCATTTGCCATTCTCGTCGTATTTGTTCGGGATAAACACCGGATCGGCTGGCAGAATTAACCGTGATTTATCGGCAAAAAAATCATCGGTGGCATGAACAACTTTCGCCCCAAGGCGTGGTTGCGCCAGATTGATCAGGCTGGAATTTGCTGTTTGCTGGCTCATTTATATAATTCCTCTATCCGGAATTTGGCTATTAAGTTTATTTGTTTTAGGGCTTCGGCAAATTCTTCTTGCGTTGAGTTGTTCAAACGCGCCGTAAATGCGTCCAATATAGAGCCTCTATTATGCCCCTTTACCGCAATGATAAATGGAAATTTGAATTTTTCTGTATAAGCATTGTTCAGCCTAGTAAATTCCGCAAATTCTTCTTTTGAACACTGATCAAGTCCGGCACCTTTTTGCTCATTAGTACTTTCATCGGTTAGATCGCCAGCAATCGCAGCTTTACCAGCCAGATCCGGATGAGCGCGGATTAGCTCTAATTGTGCCTTTTGCTCGGCTGCCAACATGGTTTTGGCCATTATGGCCGCAAGATCGTCGGCGGTTTTTGTGGAGCTGTTTAACAACGGGTAAGCCTGTTTTGCCACCCAAGGCGAGTGTTCGTAAACACCGCCAAATTTGTCGATGAATCGCTGTTGGTTCATTTCGCTTAACTTCATTTCTCAAGTTTCCTTGAAAGGAAAGTTTTTGCGCCAATGGCGGGCGATTTCAACACGTTTGCAAACCCAGACATCTTGGTGTGCCAATACATGGCGTAAGAATTTCTCTAATCCGGCCAGTCTCGCCGGACGGCCAATTATCCGGCAATGCAGACCGATGGATAACATTTTGGGGGCAGTTTCGCCCTCAAGCAACAATACATCAAAAGCATCACGCAAATACTCAAAAAACTGTTGGCCAGTATGAAATCCCTGCGCAGTACAAAACCGCATATCATTGGTGTCCAAAGTATATGGTACAATAAGATGCGGTTGCTTTACCTGTGTCGACCAAAATGGCAGATCATCGGAATAATCATCTGCATCATATAAAAACCCGCCCTCATCGGCCACTAACTGGCGGGTATTTGGCGAGGTTCGGCCAGTGTACCAGCCAAATGGCCGTGCGCCGGTAAGCTCGGTATGTAACTGTATGGCCTCTAGCATATGTGCTTGTTCTGTTTCTATGGGAATGTTTTGATAATCGATCCAGCGCAAACCATGGCAGGCAATTTCATGATCGGCAGCAAGGAACTTTTCCACCACTAATGGATTGGCTTTTAATGCTTTCGCCACGGCAAATACTGTTAGCGGTAATTGGTATTTCTCAAATAAATTCAGCACCCGCCAGACACCGGCTCTGCTACCGTATTCGTATAATGATTCCATGCTCATATTTCTGGAACCGATAACTTCGCCAGCGCCAATAATTTCTGACAAAAAGGTTTCGGCACCAGCATCATCATTAAGCACGCAGTTTTCAGCACCTTCTTCGTAATTTAGCACAAACTGTACGGCAATCTTTGCGCCATTTGGCCAATTTGCTTTTGGTGGATTTGCACCATAACCTGTCATATCACGGTGTGTTGAAATTTTATCCATGGGATTCCCTAATACCAAATTTTGTCCTATCGTTATACTCCATCGACCCAAAAAGTGGTTACCGGTTTTTGGGCAAGTTGATGGGGAACAAATTAAATTACACTAAAAATACCGTCCGATTCGGTGTTTTTAGTGTAGTATAACAAGCAAAATGATACGAGAGAGAAAATGGCCGGATTAACTACTCATATTTTAGATACTGCTAATGGCCTGCCGGCTAAAGGTGTTAGAATTGAACTTTATGATGATAAAACCGGTCAGTTATTAGGTGAATTTGTCACTAATGCTGATGGTCGTTGTGATCAACCGCTATTAGCAGCTGATGAGATGAAAGTTGCGGTTTATCGATTGGAGTTTTTTACTGCTGATTACTTTGCCGCCCGTGGTCATGATCTTTCCGATCCAGCGTTTTTGGATCAAATTACAATTCGCTTTGCTATTGCAGATACGCAAAGCCATTATCATGTGCCATTATTGGTTTCTCCATTTTCCTATTCCACATATCGCGGCAGTTGATACGCATGAGTCAGTTACAGACGATCAATTTTGTACTTAATAGCCAACAAGTCAGTGTATCTATCAGCGACACACAACAAAGCCTGTTGTCATTTTTGCGTGATAGTGTTCGCAAGACCGGCACTAAAGAGGGCTGCAATGAGGGTGATTGCGGAGCCTGTACAGTGGTTATTGGTAAGATAACAGGCGATCAAATTAAATACAAAGCAGTAAACGCCTGTATTTTATTATTGGCGCAGGTCGATAATTGCGAGGTGATAACTGTCGAGGGCGTTCAAGGCGATGATGGCGCATTGCATCCCGTGCAACAGGCTCTGGTCGATTATCATGGATCGCAATGCGGGTTTTGTACTCCGGGTTTTGTTATGTCGCTTTATGCGCACTATCGTAATCGTCTACCGGCAGATCGCCAAACCTTAAAAGACACTTTGGCCGGTAATCTTTGTCGTTGTACCGGCTATGGGCCGATATTGGCGGCGGGACAGGCAATGTATAATTACCCTGAACCCAAGGATGAAATTACAGCTTCTGATAAAGCTGTATTGTCTCAAGGTGACGATCAAATACAAAACTCTACCGCTGAAATCTTCGCACCAAAAACCGAAGAACAGTTACAAGAATTATTGCAAAAACTTCCCGAGGCTACTTTATGGGCAGGCGGAACTGATACCGGTTTGTGGCTGACTAAAAAGTTACAGAATTTACCGCAGATTATTTTGCTAGGGAAAATCGCCACGCTTAATTTTGTTAAAGATACCCCCCAAGGATTATCTATCGGGGCAATGGCCAGTTATAGTGATGTAATAGCTATTGTTGCGGGCAAATGGCCGGCTTTTGGCGAAGTTATTCGCCGAACCGGCTCCACGCAAATTAGAAACTCCGGAACTATTGGCGGCAATATTGCCAATGGCTCGCCGATCGGTGATATGGCGCCAATATTGATTGTACTGGGCGCTAAGTTGGTTTTGCGAAAACAAGGGCAACAGCGAGAGATATTCCTGGAAGATTTTTATAGAATATGGCAAGCAGGATTTAGCGGTTGGCGAGTATCTGGCTGAGATTTTAATTCCGAAACAAGTTGAACAATTAGAGTTCAGAACATGGAAAATTTCCAAACGCTTTGATCAGGACATTTCCGCAGTTCTTGGTGCATTTTCTTGGGAAGAAGGTGATAAAACTGCTAATATGCGAATTGCATTTGGCGGCATGGCGGCCATTCCAAAACGAGCATTAGCCACCGAAAATGTATTGCGAGATAATATCGTTACAGAGGCTTTGCTAGATAAGGCGTGCCAAGCATTGAATGAGGATTTTACTCCGCTAAGCGATATGCGGGCATCAAGCAGCTATCGTCAGGAAATTGCACAAAACCTGTTACGCAAAGCTTTTGCCAGCGAGCAGGTTTCATTAGCCAAGGCTATACCATGAGCAATAAAACCGACATGGTTGGCAAGCCGATAAAACACGAAAGTGCCTTGGCGCAAGTAACCGGCCAAGCGATCTATATTGATGATATGCAAGAATTACCGCAAACTTTGCATTTGGCATTTGGTAGGTCAGATAAGGCGCATGCCAAGATATTATCTATGGATTTGACAAAAGTCCGTGAGTTTCCCGGCGTGTTTGCAGTATTTTGCGCTGATGATATTGTCGGTAAAAATGATGTTAGTCCGGTAGCTGGCGATGATCCGTTATTTGCCAGCGACAAAGTAGTTTATCACGGGCAAGCATTGTTTGTTGTGGCCGCCAATAGTCGTAAAATTGCGCGAAAAGCGGCCCTTCTGGCGGTGGTTGATTATCAGGAATTACCGGCGATTTTAACCATCTCGCAAGCCAGAGGTGCTGATGCCAGATTAGAGCCTTGTCAGATAATGAGCCAAGGTGTTGCCAAGCAATCTATTGCAAATTCGGCGCATAAAATTTCGGGAAACTTGTCCACCGGTGCGCAGGATCATTTTTATCTGGAAGGGCAAATTGCTTATGCTTTGCCGCTTGAAGACGGGCAGATGAAAGTATTTTCCTCTACCCAGCACCCATCAGAAGTGCAAATGGGTATTGCTCATGTTCTTGGCCTATCTTCAAACAAAGTAATGGTCGAAATTAGGCGCATGGGCGGTGGTTTTGGCGGTAAAGAAACCCAAGCCTTATTGATCGCAGCGGCGGCAGCTTTGGTTGCTGATAAAACCGGTAGGCCAGCCAAATTATGCCTTGACCGTGATGATGATATGATCATGACCGGCAAACGCCACGGCTTTGAGATGTCCTATCAGGCGGGCTTTGATGAAAATGGTTTGATAGCCGGCGTGGAGTTCGATCTGGCTTCGGATTGCGGTTGTTCGATGGATTTGTCAGCAGCGATCAATGATCGGGCAATGTTCCACCTTGATAACGCGTATTTTCTGCAAAATATAACTATTCGCTCGGAACGGTTTCGCACTAATAAAGTTTCAGCCACCGCGTTTCGTGGTTTTGGCGGGCCGCAAGGAATGATCTTGATCGAGCGGGTTATGGATCACATTGCCAATGAGCTTGGCCTTGATCCATTGATTGTTCGCCAGCGTAATTTTTATGCCAAGGGTCGTGATATTACCCCTTATGGCCAACAGGTCACTGATTTTGAACTGCCTGAGATTGTCGAACAATTGGTAACTAGCAGTAATTACTCAAAACGGTATGCAGAAGTTTCCAACTGGAATGAGCAACACCAAAACATAAAGCGCGGACTTAATATATCAGTGGTAAAGTTCGGCATTTCCTTTACCACCGGATTTCTTAATCAAGCCGGCGCATTAGTGCATGTGTATCGTGATGGCAGTGTGGTGTTAAACCATGGCGGCACGGAAATGGGGCAAGGTTTGTTCATCAAAGTGGCGCAAATAGTGGCGCAAGTTTTCGGCCTTGATGTTAGCCAAATTCAAGTAACGGCCACCGCCACCGACAAAGTCCCCAATACTTCGGCAACTGCGGCCTCCTCTGGCTCAGACCTTAATGGCATGGCCGCTAAAATCGCCGCACAAACAATATCCCAGCGTCTGGCCAAATTTGTCGCGGATCATTTTAATTGCAACAAAGATCAGGTGGAGTTTATTGACGGCAAGGTGTGTTTTAACGGCGAAGAAATGCCGTTTTCGCAAATTACCGAGCTGGCTTATCTGGCGCGAATATCGCTGTCCTCGACCGGGTTTTACGCCACACCGGACATATTTTATGATCGCTCAAAACACCAAGGCTCACCGTTTTTGTATTATGCTTATGGCGCGGCTATCAGCGAGGTTGAGTTAGATACTATGACCGGCGAAGCCCGATTGCGACGAGTGGATATTTTACATTCTTGTGGCAAATCGCTAAATCCGGCGATTGATCTAGGGCAGATCGAAGGTGGTTTTGTGCAAGGCATGGGGTGGCTGGGCAATGAAGAGGTTTGTCTTGACGCTCAGGGGCGTTTAACCACCCACGCGCCATCTACTTATAAAATACCAACCGCTTCGGATCGCCCCGATCATTTTAATATTGCTTTGTTTGAAAGTTCAGATAGCAAAATAAAAACCGTGCATAGTTCAAAAGCGGTGGGCGAGCCGCCATTTATGTTGGCGATCAGTTATCATGGTGCGTTGCGCATGGCAGTGGAAGCAGCGCGTTTAGGCACTGGGTTTGTCGAACTTAATGCGCCAGCAACGCCAGAAACAATGTTGCGGGCAATAACAGACAAATGAAATTGGCACTAAAAGCTGAAGAATTATTGGCGGACAAAAACCCGGCAATAGTAATTACTTTGGTAGCTGTACAAGGCTCTGCGCCCAGAAATGCTGGCGCTAAAATGCTGATCTGGAATGACGGACAAGCAGGGACTATTGGCGGCGGTGAATTGGAGTTTCGACTGCAAAAGCTAGCCAAGGAAATGCTAGAAACATCAACCATACGCCCAGTGTTACAAGAATTTCCATTGGGGCCATTATTGGGACAATGTTGCGGTGGCTTTGTCACTGCAATGCTGGAACCACTGGCTACACATTGTTTTGGTGATGAGGAAATGTCGGTGCAAACCTGTTTGGCTAGCGGTGAGAAAACTTTGATCGCTGTTAATGACGATAATTCAAAGATAATTATCACTGCTGATAAAAAATATATTATCGAGCCGCCTTGCCAGAAGCCACCTAGCATTTATCTGTTCGGAGCCGGGCATATTGGTGCTGCTTTGGCAAAAATATTACTCGATATGGATATTGATCTTAACTGGATCGATAATCGCCAGAAAATGGCCGACTTGGTGCAGGTGTGCAAGGATCCGATACAGCAAGCAAAGCAGGCTCCTGATGATGCGCTTTTCGTGATTGTCACCCACTGCCATGATCTTGATTATGATCTGTGTCGCTGTATTTTGGGGAAATCACAAATTAGGTTTTGTGGGCTTATCGGCTCCAAGACTAAGCGGGCGCGGTTTGTTCAGCGGTTGCAAAAAGATGGTATGAGTGAAAAACAAATCGGGCAATTAACTTGTCCTGTAGGCTTGAACGGTATTGGTGGTAAACACCCAACCGAAATTGCAGTAGCGATTGCTGCTCAGTTATTGCAAGAGATGAAAGAAAGTAAAAATGGAAATTGATATTCTGCCATGGATGAGCCTAGCAGTTCGCTGGCTGCATTTAATTGCTGGCATTGCATGGATTGGCTCCAGTTTTTATTTCATTTGGCTGGATAATTCCCTGCGTCCTGAAGCACAAGAAAAAGAACCCGGTGTATCCGGCGGTTTATGGGCAGTGCATGGCGGCGGATTTTATCACAAGAAGAAATTCCAAGTGGCTCCCGCACATTTGCCGGATCACTTACATTGGTTCAAATGGGAAGCCTATGTCACTTGGCTCTCTGGCATTGGCCTGATGATTTTGATGTATTATTGGCAAGCAGATTTGTATCTGATTGATCCGATGCGCGCCGATTTAAGTCAATTAGCAGCCATTAGTGTCGGTGTTGGTTTTCTGGTCGTTGGCTGGATTATTTATGACATAATTTGCCGCCTAACCACCAAAATGAGTAGTCTGTTTTCCGGTGTTTTATGGTTCGGGTTTTTAATCCTTAGCACTTATATTTTGGTGCAAGTGTTTAGTGATCGCGGAGCCTTCTTGCACGTGGGCGCAATGATCGGCACAGCCATGGCTGGCAATGTATTTTTTGTGATAATTCCTAATCAAAAAATCGTAGTTGCCTCTATGTTGGCCGACGAAACCCCTGATCCCAAATTGTTGGTGATGGCCAAACAACGCAGCGTCCATAATAATTACATGACCTTGCCGGTATTATTGATAATGGTTTCCACCCATTATCCGAATTTAACCGGCCATCATTTGAATTGGTTATTATTGGCATTATTGAGTTTAAGCGGTGTGTTGATAAGGCATTTCTTTAATTTGCGCCACAAAGACAAAGTGGTTTATCCGGTATTATTTTCTGGCTTTGGCTTGTTTATCGCGACGATGATTTTTGCTGCTGCCACTGTTCCAAAAACCACGGCGCCCATCGGCAAAATTGATTTCTCGCAAGTTGAAGAAATAATGCAACTGCATTGTACTGCATGCCACAGCGCCAACCCGACCCATGCCAGATTTGACGAAGCACCTATGGGTTTGATACTTGATACAAGAGAGCAGTTCGAACAATTTTCATCAGGCATTTATGATCAGGTAGTGGTAGGAAAAACCATGCCCTTGGGTGGTGACACATTGATGAGTGATGAAGAGCGGCAAGTGATTGCCAACTGGATCGAGCAGCAAAAAAAGAAATGATCAACCAGCTTAACATAGAGAGCTTAAACGCCACAGCATTTGCCAAGTTTGGGCAGGTGATAGAAATAGGTGATAATGATCCGATTTTGATCAATGATGGTAATACAAAGAGATATGATGCGCTGGCCGATCTGCAATTTGGCGATGGCAAAGCCAGTTTAAGTATTTTTCGCAGCACGCCTTTGGCTTGGCCGATAGTTTTGCGCAAAATGGAATGTCACGATCTTGGCACTCAAGCATTTATTCCTTTGAATAATCGTCCCTTTTTGGTGGTGGTTGCCCCCAAAGGAAAATTTGAGCCAACTGGTATTCGGGTATTTCTGGCACAGGCAAACCAAGGGGTGAACTTTGCTGCCGGTACTTGGCATCATTTTTCTTTGGCTTTGGATGAGGTTTCTGATTTTTTAGTGATTGATCGCCAAGGAAAATCCGTTGATTGCCGCGAAATTGCGCTTGATCCGCCATTGCAATTGGGGGAGTTGCCATGAGCCGGATTGCCCATCGCGGACGCATTGCACACATGTTGCGCGACCCCGGATCCACAGGTGATGCAAATGCAATTGCATATTTTGCCGATGGTTGTTTGCTGGTGGAAAATGGCTTGATTGTCGCTTGTGATCATTGGGATAAAATTTCACCTGATGCGGATAACTGGCAAATCATCAATCATAAAGATGCTCTGATCCTGCCGGGGTTCGTCGATACCCATGTGCATTATCCGCAAAGCGATATTATCGGCGGTTATGGCGAACACTTAATGCACTGGCTGAAGAATTACGCCTTTCCAGTTGAACAAAAAATTGGCACTGACCCTGAGTATGCCGCCAATGTCGCCGAGTTTTTTATCGAGCAAAGTTTGGCTAACGGAACTACATCAGCACTGGTATTTGCCACTGTTCACCAACATTCAGTCGATGCGATCTTTGAGGCGGCATTGACCAAAAATATGCGCCTGACTGCCGGTAAGGTTTTGATGGATCGCAATGCCCCCGAAGATTTATGTGAAACTGTCGAGCAAGGAAATAATGAGACAAAACAGCTAATAGAAAAATGGCACGGCAAAGGACGATTAGGTTATGCGATAACTCCGCGTTTTGCACCTACCAGCACCATGCAGCAATTATCCACAGCCGGAGAGCTATTACACGACTACCAGCAAGTATTGATGCACACGCATTTATCCGAGAATGAAAAGGAAATTGAGCTGGTTGGCGAGTTGTTTCCTGATTGTGATGACTATCTGGCGGTTTATGAAAAAGCTGGCCTTTTATGTGAGCGTTCGGTTTTTGCCCATTGCGTGCATTTATCAGCAAGCGAGCAAGATCGCATCGCCAAAGCCGGAGCCAGTATTGCTTTTTGTCCGACATCTAATTTGTTTTTAGGCTCAGGATTGTTTGACCTTCGTGCAGCAAGGAATTACGGCATCAATGTCGGACTTGGAACCGATATTGGCGCCGGTACCAGTTTTTCAATGTTAAGCACGCAGATGGAAGCCTATAAGGTCGGGCAGTTACAAGACGATAGCCTGCACCCGTTTGAAGCATTGTATTTGGCGACATTGGGCGGAGCAAAAGCCTTACACATCGATAGCAAGGTCGGAAATTTTGCTTCTGGCAAAGAAGCGGATTTTGTGGTGCTAGACCTAAAAGCAACAAAAATGCTGGAACGAAGAACTATTGGTGATCCTGATATTCGTGAATTATTATTTGTACTCTCGGTACTTGGCTCGTCTGCAATTGTCCGGCAAACGTGGCTTGCTGGCCAGCGGGTTGTGTAAAAGTTCTCATTTTACAACTATTTCTTTACGGCTTTGTTTTATGCTTAACTTATGAAACAAATTATAAAATTAATTGCCCTGTCACTATTGGGCATTGTTATGGTTGTTAGCTCGCCGGCTTTGGCGGCTCCTTCTGGTGGTTCTGGTAAAAAATCATCACGCACCAGTGCTAACCCAAATTTTGTAGAATTTCCGCAAATGATCTCCAGCGTGCTTGATGGTTATAAAGTGCGAGGAATGATTATTTTAGGCTTTGGCCTGGAAATAGAAGACGATGGTTTGCGCAAGAAAACCGCAAAGCTTTTACCGCGATTACAAGATAGTTATAATCGCGAGTTCAATATTTATGCCAGCACATTATATCGTTCCGGGGAATTACCCGATGCCGAACATATTTCAAAACGCATGCAGATGATAACCGACCGCATGCTCGGCAAAGACAAGGCAGTGTTCCTTATTTCCAATTTAATGGTTCGACAGAATTAAATAAAACCTTGAGCCGGTAGTATTGAAACGACGTTTATTTCATGAGAGGTATAATCATGAAACTAAATGAATTAGAAAAAACAGTTCTCATACAATATATGGAAAACTTGGGTATTCCATTGGAAAGCGTGGACATTCTTGAAGAGATCGAACTTGAATCACGAGATTTTAGTGGTGTGGGGTTTCTGTCGATCTTGAAGAAACCCTTGACGATAAAGGTTGGTAAAGCGATCACAGGTGGTGATGTCGGTGTCATCTTAAATTCTTCTATGGATACCGGTTATCTTTTTTTTGTAAGGAACGGTTATCTCAGTTCCATTGAAGGATATAATTATGAAAGCGAGCCGTGGCCAAAAGAAATTTCTAAAATGGAAGTTTATAAGATTAAATATGGCCAAACCAACGAGAGTTGTCAGGAAAAAACCCGAGGGCTTCCCTTTCAACGCTTTTGGGATAAGCTTAAATCTGTGCTAAGGGGGTGGCTGTGAAATGAAGAAGATAATACAACTTACGGCAATCTTTATGTTGATCGGTGCATTTCCAATTGTTTAGTTTTTTTTACAATAATAACTATTATTCATCAGATGCTGAAAATCATTATCTCTCGAAATCCAATGCTTTCTATACTGTATCAAGAGAGCTTTGGACGAAGATGATTGAGTTAGATAAGTGTGTAAAAGAAAACCCTGAGTCCGCAATTCAACAACATTTCTCAATTAAATATAG